>NZ_JBXWQK010000003.1:0-436801 GCF_059612345.1 Ruegeria sp. CDSA020 | reverse complement strand
TCCGGCGTAGCTCAGCGGTAGAGCAGTTGACTGTTAATCAATTGGTCGTAGGTTCGATCCCTACCGCCGGAGCCAATCTTCCAAAATCTTTACGACTATAGAAACACCCTGCCTCAGGCCGTGCGCCATAACTCAGGGCAGATGATAAACAGTTTCAAAGGTTCATCTTCTAATTTTCCCATTCCCTTCAACTCAAAGTTGAGGGATAAGTTCCCAATTACATTTGCATTGAAGGACTTAGTCTGGGCCCAAGTTATTAGCAGGCTCAGGTGAACTTGAGATAAATTGAAAGAAGATTTTATGCCGGTCACGCTTGTCCCAAAGCCAAACCAGGCAGATCAGAAACGCCACTGGCAAGTCGCGAAACGGACATACGAGCATAAGGAAGTATCATGAAGCAGGTGAACTGTTTGATCATAGGTGCTGGCTTTGGCGGCATTGGTATGGGCCACCAGCTCAGACAAGCGGAAATCGACAGCTTCGCAATACTCGACAAGGCCACTGAATTTGGGGGCACTTGGCAGCATAACACCTATCCCGGTGCGGAATGCGATGTGCCCTCGCATTTGTATTCTTACTCTTTCAGCAAAACGCCGAACTGGAGCCGAAAATGGTCGGGACAGAAAGAGATTCTGGATTACATCCGGGATTGTGCGGAAACATTCGGAGTGATAGCGCATTTACGCCTTGGCTGCGCCGTCACTTCAGCAAGCTTCGATCCGACAAGTGAAATGTGGACTGTAACGACCAAGGGCAATGGAGATGAAACCTATCTCTGCCGCCACGTGGTTTGCTCGGTTGGTCAGTTGCACTTTCCCAACCGTATTGGGATACCGGGGATGAAACTCTTCGGGGGAACCATATTCCATTCTGCCGAATGGCGCCATGATATCGACCTGAAGGACAAATCGGTTGCCGTGATTGGAAATGCAGCCAGCGCGCTGCAGTTCATCCCAGAGATCGCCAAACAGGCACGCAGTCTGACAGTTTATCAACGCACGGCAAATTGGGTCATGCCCAAAGGCAACAAGACCTATGGCGAGAGCTTCAAGTCGCTGATGCGTTCGATGCCTTTCCTTCAAAAACTTTATCGTTTCCGCCTTTGGGCCGAGAATGAATTCAAGATCTTTCCAGTCATGAAAGGATCGAAACTGCACGAGATGCTGATGCAGAACATACTGAACCGGCATCTGGAAAAGACGATATCGGACCCAAAACTCCGCGAGGCGCTTCGGCCCAAATACCCGCCCGGCGCGCGTCGTCTTTTGGTCTCGGACAGCTACTATCAGACTTTAAACCAGGACAAGGTTGAGTTGGTGACGGACGGAATCGACTGTTTCACCAAAGACGGGATCAAGACCACAGACGGTACCGAACGCAACCATGATGTGGTCATTCTTGGCACTGGGTTCCAATCCAACCCCTTCCTGCAAGCTATTGATATCAAGGGACGTGATGGTATATTGTTGCGCGATGTTTGGGATGAAGGTGGTGCGCGGGCCTATCTTGGCATCTCGGTTCCCAAATTCCCTAATCTGCACATTATTTACGGACCAAACACAAACCTTGGCCACACGACGGTACTGGCCATGATCGAAGCGCAAATCGGTTTTGTCATCCAACTTATCAAGGCTGCCGATCACGGCACGATCGAAGTAAAACCTGAGGCGGCATTGCGTTTCGATGACGAGATGCAACAGCGTCTTGCCAAAAGTCAGTGGGCGCGGATCAAGCGCAGCTATTACAAAGATGGCGAGCGGATAACCACCAACTGGCCCGGCAGTTCATTCGAGTATTTCAGGCGCACGAGGAAACCCAAACTGGCAGATTTCAGGCGTGGAACTTCAGAAGGCTGAGGGGCTATAGATCTACGTTCGCCGCGAAGTCAGAAAACCCGGCAAACCATCGCGCTTGTGTCTGCCAGACCAGTGATCTTGCGCTAGGTACTCAGCACATCTTTGAAGTCTTCCCGCAGGTTGCGTTTCAGGATCTTGCCAGTCGCGTTCAGTGGCAGCGCGTCCACAAAGACTACCCTGTCCGGGATCTGCCACTTGGCGATCTTACCACCAAAAAACGCCAGCAATTCTTCTTCGCTTGGGTTTGCCCCCTCGGCTTTCACCGCCACAAGAACGGGCCGTTCGTCCCATTTCGGATGCGGCACACCCACAACGGCTGCGCCTGCCAGCTTTGGATGTGCCACCGCGATATTTTCGAGCTCGACCGAACTGATCCATTCACCGCCGGATTTGATGATGTCCTTTGAGCGATCTCGGATCGTCATATACCCGTCCGGGTCGAGTGTCGCAACGTCGCCAGTGGCAAACCAACCGTCTTGCAGCAGACCCTGATCCTGCATCATGAAATAGCTGTCCAATACCCAGTATCCGCGCACCATCAGGTCTCCCTGTGTTTCACCGTCGCGCGGAAGCTCATTGCCGAGATCATCAACGATTTTCAATTCGACCCCATAACAAGGACGGCCCTGACTTTCCCGAAGCCCATACTGCTCTTCTTTGGGCAGTTTTCCATGTTTCGCCAAGGGCTGGTTCGCGGTTCCCAGCGGGCTCATCTCGCTCATCCCCCAGGCGTGGACTGTATCGACACCATAGGTTTCGCGGAACGTCTCGATCATCGACGGCGGACATGCGGCCCCACCAATAACCGTGCGCTCAAGGCTGGACAGTTGACTGCCCGACTTCTTGGCAGAGGCCAGCAGACCCTGCCAGATCGTCGGCACGCCCATGGCCAGTGTCACCCCATAGCTGTCAATCAAATTGACCAATGCCTCACCATGCAAATCTGGTCCCGGTAATACCATCCGAGACCCCGACATCGCGCAAGCGTACGGCGATCCCCAAGCGTTCACATGGAACATCGGCACAACTGGCAGTACCACATCCATCGCCGAAAACCCGATCACGTCACGCGTGTTGGATCCAAAACTGTGCAAAACTGTCGAGCGATGGGAATAGAGCACCCCCTTGGGGTTTCCGGTTGTGCCCGAGGTGTAACAAAGGCTTGAGGCTGTGTTTTCGTCCAGTCTGGGCCATTGAAAGCCGGAATCACCGGTTTCGATCAGCTCATCATAGAACTGCACCCCTGGAACCTGCGCGATTGCGTCATCATTCCGCGGACCCATTAACACGAAATGCTGCACCTCTGTCAGTTGGTCCTTCAAAGCGGCGACAAGCGGGATGAATGTGGCGTCGAAAAACAGAACCCGGTCCTGCGCATGATTGATGATATAGGTCAGCTGCTCTGGAAACAGCCTGGGGTTTACGGTGTGGCAGACGAATCCAGCACCCGAAGTGCCATAGTAGATTTCCAGATGGCGGCGGTTGTTCCATGCCAATGTCGCTAGCCGAGCGTGCGGTTCCAGCCCAAGACCTAACAGTGCAGAGCCCAATTTTCGCGCGTTCTCGGCGACTTGCGACCAGTTTGTTTCAGTCAAACTGCCGTCAGTTTCGACAGAATATATCTCGGTTTGGCCATGATAGCGATCGGCATGCTCGATCAGTGACGAGATCAGCAACGGTTGCGTCATCATTTGTCCCAGCATGGACATCCTCCCTGTGTCGGGGCCGCTTTTTGCAGCACCTTCTTGTTTGCCACGCATCTTTGGCTGTTGGCGCGGTCAAAAGAAATCCTGCCAAGCATTTAATTGTCTGACAATAGAAGAATGCGTCATGCAAGGGCTGCAAAGCTGGCTTTTATTCGGTTTCCCGGTGCAACATGGCATAGGCAACAAGGGCGGCGGTTGACCCGTCTTTGGTCTCGGTACCTTCTGCACCGTCCACGATTGGCCCCAGTGAAGTCGCCAGTTCCTTGCCCAGTTCAACGCCCCACTGGTCAAAAGAGTTGATCCCCAACAGGACCCCTTCGACGAATACGCGATGCTCGTACAGGGCGATGATCTGCCCCAGAACAAAAGGCGTTAACTTGGGGTACATCAGCGTGGTCGAGGGACGATTGCCAGCAAACACCCGATGTCGGGCCTGACGTTCGCATTCTTCACCCGTCAACCCTTTGTCGGCCATGCGCTGCCGCGCCTCGTCCAGCGATCGGCCGCGCATCAGCGCCTCGGACTGGGCCAGACAGTTGGCCAGCAGCAGACGGTGATGGTGGGTCAGCTCGGGCTCATGTCCCTCGGCAGCGACCATGAATTCGCAAGGGATAACGTCTGTGCCCTGATGGATCAGCTGATAAAACGCATGCTGACCATTGGTACCAGGCTCACCCCAGACCACCGGACCCGAAGGAATGGTCAGCGCGCAGCCGTCCATGGCAACGGATTTGCCATTCGACTCCATCTCGAGCTGCTGAAAATATGCGGGCAAGCGCAGGAGACGCTGATCGTATGGCAGTACGGCCCGGCTGGCATATCCCAGAACCTGCCGATGCCAGACACCGGTCAAAGCCAACATCACCGGCATATTCTCGGACCAATCGGCGGCGCGAAAATGCACGTCCATTGCCTGTCCACCGCGCAAAAACGCGTCAAAGGCCGTCGAGCCTACGGCAATCATCACCGGCAGGCCCACAGGCCCCCAAACCGAATAACGCCCGCCGACCCAATCGGCGAAACCAAACACGCGCTGTTCGGGAATGCCAAAGGCCTGAGTCTTGTCCAAAGCACTGGAAACCGCAGCAAACTGTCGGGCCGGCTCCCCGCCGCCATCGACCATCCAGGCGCGCGCGGTGCGGGCATTGGTCATGGTTTCAATGGTCGTGAACGTCTTGGACGCGACAATCACAAGTGTCCGCGTCGGATCCAGCTGCCGTAGAACATCGGCAATATGTGCCCCGTCTACATTCGAGACATAGTGCAGCCGCGGCCCGTCGTGATACGGAGCCAGCGCATGCGTAGCCATAACCGGTCCCAGATCAGACCCACCAATTCCGATATTCACCACATCGGTAAAGCTGCCCCCTGCCCCGGACACGGCCCCCCCACGGACCTCTTCGGCAAAGACACGCATCCGCTGCAGCGTATCCAGAACGCCAGGCATGACATCCAGACCATCCACGTCGACCGGACCGCCATCCAGATTCCGCAATGCCGAATGCAGAACCGAGCGTTCTTCGGTTTCATTGATCTTGGCACCCGCAAACATCGCGTCGCGCCTGTCGGCAAGCCCCGCCTCGTCGCATAGGCGGATCAGGGCTGCGCGAATATCTGCGTCAATCTGCGTCTTTGAATAGTCAAACAGCATATCGCCCGTTGAGGTCGAGAAAACCTGTGCCCGATCCACGTCTTGTTCAAACAAGTCCAAAATGGAATGACCGCCATCTGACGCAAATGCCTTGAGAGTATCCAGGTTCATAACTCTACTCCGCCCAATGGACCGTCATGCCGCCCAACACAGCAGCAATCGGCGCCTCTTTGGGATGCAGGGACATGGCCCGGTCCAGCGCCTTGCGTTTGGTTTCCCCAAAAATCACCAGATGCTTAGACAATGCGCCGTCCAAGACCGGAGCCGTTAATGTAATCCGCGCCTCGGGCTGAACTTCGGGTCGGGCCACGGCCAAAGGTGGCGCATGCCCGTCCAATGCGGCCGCCAACCCGTCCATCCCCGGAAACAGCGAGGCGGTGTGCATATCTTCGCCCATACCCAGCATGAGAACCGAAAGAGGCAGCACAGGCGCAATCAAGCTTTCAATTTCGGGCAGCACCGATTCCGGATCTTTGCCATCCAGATACAGCGGCACATATTGCGCGACCGAGGCGCGATTGGTCAGCAAACGCTCTTGGATCAGCCGCGCATTTGCGCGATCGCTGTCGCTGGGCACGCACCGTTCATCCGTTGGCAGAATTCGGACCCGGTCCCAATCCAAATCAGCGGCACACAATCCGTCAAAGACCGGCCCGGGTGTGGTACCGCCCGGCACAGCAAAAGAGACCAGATCGTGATGCAGCAGCGCCGCCTTAAGATCTCCGGCGATAGCATTGGCCACGTCGATGGCTAGCATATCCCGGTCGGCGTATTCCTGAATTTTCATGGGTTTATCCCTTGCCAACGGCGACCGTCCCGTTTCATCAGCAGCTCGGCGTCGCCCGGCCCAGTGCTGCCGCTCTCATAAGGTTTCGGCACATCGCCACGCGCCTGCCATCCTGCGATGATCGGGTCTGTCCAGGCCCAGGCGGCCTCGACCTCATCACCGCGCATGAACAGCGTCTGATTGCCTCGGATCACATCCATCACCAGACGTTCATAGGCGTCTGGCGGGTCCTGGTTCTCGGCGCCCAATGCCTCGGCAAAGCTCATGTCCAAGGGCACGTCGACCAAACGCATGCCGCCTTGCCCGGGCTCTTTGATCGTCACTTTCAGCGTGATGCCCTCATTTGGCTGCAGGCGGATCGACAGCGCATTCGCATGACGCCCGGCATCCGCTCCAAAGATCGAGTGCGGCGCGTCTTTGAACATCACATTGATCACCGAAGACCGGGCCACAAGGCGCTTGCCCGTGCGCAAGTAGAACGGTGTTCCTGCCCATCGCCAGTTGCTGATATGCGCCCGCAGCGCCACATAGCTTTCCGTGGTCGAGCGCGGATTTCCAACCGCTTTGCGGTAACTTGAACTTTCGCTCTCAAACTGCCCCCGCACGATATGATGTGGCTTTACCGGGTCCAGAGCGCGAATGACCTTGAGCTTTTCATCACGCACCGCGTCCGGGTCAAACTTGGCCGGAGGCTCCATCGCGATCAGACACAAAAGCTGCATCAGGTGGTTCTGCATCATGTCGCGCATCGCACCGGCGCGCTCGTAATACTCTTCACGGCCGTTAATTCCGACGGATTCGGCTACGGTGATCTGGATATGGTCGACATACTGGCTGTTCCAAAGTGGTTCGAACAACATGTTGCCGAACCGTACAGCCATCAGGTTTTGGACGGTTTCCTTGCCCAGATAGTGGTCGATTCGATAGATTTGACTTTCCCTGAAATGCGCGGCCAGCGTGGCATTCAAAGCCCGCGCACTTTCCAGATCATGGCCAAAGGGTTTTTCAACCACGATCCTCGTCTGCGGCGTTGTCAGATCATACGCCTCGATCCGTTCCGCGAGAGGACCAAACAACCGCGGCCCCACCGAAAAATAGAACGCCCGAACCCGATCCGGCTGAAGTTTCTGCGCAAGCTCGGCCCAGCCATGATCCGCAACAGCATCCAATGTCACATAATCAACCCGCTGCAAAAACGCGTTCAGTGCAGCGGTGTCCTGACTGTGTCGTCCGGCATGTGCCTCAAGCGAGTTGCGGACCAAATTGCGGAACTTGTCACGGTCGTAATCCGTTCTGGCCGCCCCGATTACTTGCGCGCCTTCAGCCCACTGGCCAGCACAAAACCGGCGAAACAGAGCGGGCAGGATTTTACCCTGCGCCAGATCGCCGGTTCCGCCAAAAATGACCAGATCAAAGGGGTCTACAGGTATGACGCGAGAAACCATGTGTTTTCCTTACCTTGCCCTATGCTCAATGTCCAATGTTAGCGCAACCATTTTTGCGGATTTCCGCGACATCAATTCTCTGTCAGTTCACCCATGTCTCACTTTGCGAAACGGTCTGAAACCTCTAATTCAAGGTGACAACAGAAAAGAACCGGAAACCGGAATGAAAGACAACGCCCCTCAGATCGTCAATATCGGCAAGTTTCAAAACAAATTGGTGACAGCGGATGGCCAGACTCGTGCCTCGGTGGCGTTGACCAACCCCGAGACGCTCTGGTTCAATACCGGGACTCTGTGCAACATCGAATGTGAGAACTGCTATATCGAAAGCAGCCCGACCAATGATGCGTTGGTCTATATCTCGGCGGGTGAAGTGCGGGACTATCTGGACCAGATCGAAGACAGAAACTGGCCCGTGCGTGAGATTGGCTTTACCGGTGGTGAGCCGTTCATGAACCCCGACATGATCGAGATGGCGCGCGCGGCTCTGGAACGCGGCTATGAGGTGTTGATCCTGACCAACGCCATGCGGCCAATGATGCGCCAAAAGATGCGCGAGGGATTGACTGAACTTCAGCGCGACTACGCTGGGAAACTGACGCTGCGGGTATCGCTCGACCATTATCGTGCCGACCTGCACGATAAGGAACGTGGCAAAGGCAGTTTTGACAAAACCGTGGAAGGTATGAAGTGGCTACGCGATGGCGGATTCCGGATGGCTGTTGCCGGCAGAACCGTATGGGGCGAGGACGATGAAAAAAGCCGTCAGGGATATGCTACGTTATTCAACCACCACGGGTTTGGCATCGACGCGCATGACCCTGCGCGAACGGTCCTTTTCCCTGAAATGGACGAAACCGTCGAAGTGCCGGAAATTACAACCGCCTGCTGGGGTATCCTGGACAAATCACCCGCGACTGTGATGTGCGCAAGTGCCCGGATGGTGGTCAAACGCAAGGGCGCTGAAAAACCGGCCGTTCTGGCCTGCACGTTGCTGCCTTATGAGCCGGAGTTCGAGATGGGGCATACGCTGGCTGAGGCGGAAGCGGACGTGCACCTTAACCATCCACATTGTGCCAAATTCTGCGTCCTGGGCGGGGCCAGCTGCTCGGGTTGATCAGTTCAGTTCCGGCGATTTCCAGAATTTTGTACCCGACGCGCCCGCTGCCACGCGCCACCCTGTCTTGGACAGTTCAAAAAAGGATCGACCGTCGGTGAATCGCACGGATTCCGTCGTGTTTTCGTCGCCGTACATGGCACCGGTTTCGGCGGTCGCGTCATAGCCTTGAGTGATGAACTTATCCAGATCAGCAGCTGTTTCGAACATGATCACAAACTTGGATTCAAAGCCGCCGATGCCGATCGCGCCACCCACGCCGCCTGTTCCCATGTTCATATATGTGTGCTGGCCGGTATCCTTTGAAACCGCCACACCCCGCCCATACCCAGCCGAGACTGGAAACACCGTAACCTTGCGCGAGTCGAACACGGCATAGCCGGCACAGACCTCGTACAGTGATTGCGCTTCGGGATTTTCGGCCAGCAACTGATCCAGAATCTGCGTGGCCAATGTGTCCAGCTTGGCGCGCGTCTCTTCCGGAGTGGCCTCATTGCTTAGCAATTCGGTGGTCGAGTCGACCGTACCCTCAACAGCTTTCGCGCCTTTATCGATTGTCTCGCCAACGGTTTCGGCCCCTTGCCCTACAACGTCAGCCGCGTTTGACGCGCCTTTTTTGATCTTGTCCAAAACTCCCTCAGCGGCGACTGACCCACCAAGCAAAACGGCGGCGACAAACAGCAACATTCTGGGCATGGGACATTTCCTTAGCTGATCAATGGTTTGGACACGACCCTAGCCTAAGAAAATCAAATGGAACACGCCCTTTCGTTACACAGCCAATAATCTGTCAGGGCGGCTAATTCACCCGAAACTCGCCAACTTGATTGCGCCACTCTCCGGGCGCGATCATCTTACGGTGGGTGAATTTTACGGAATGTAAGGGGCCTTCGATCTCTCGCTGCCAGAAATCAATGAACTCGAACAGTTTCGGATGATCCGGCGCCAGATCGTATTCCTGCCAGATGAAGGTGTTCAGAACATGGATATAGTCGGGCATGTGGTAGAATAATTCCGCCGTTGTCAGCCCATATCCTTTAAGCATCAATTCCGTTTCGCTGCGCTCCATTTCGACCTCAATATTAATTGCAAGGTCCCCCTATTGTATCACGAAAACACCCTAATCCTTAGTTAACAATATGTTACCGTGATGTTACCGGAGTTTCTCACTTGCAAAATGGTTGCTTGCTTGCACCTTATGTGCCGGGTCTGATAAGGTGTATCCACAAGATATAGAGTCTGCATACAGAACGGGCAGTTTACGTGAGCGATACGCCAGAAGTTCCTGAAAATATGGATGAAAACCCACCAGAACGCCCCGTTTACGGTGGCCCGACGGTCTCCATCGAATCCGAAATGCGCACGTCCTATCTGGACTATGCGATGTCGGTCATTGTTAGCCGTGCGATTCCTGATCTGCGCGATGGGTTGAAACCGGTACATCGGCGCATCCTTTACGCGATGCACGAGACCGGAAACACCCATGACAAATCCTATCGCAAATCGGCCCGTCCGGTCGGCGACGTAATGGGTAAATACCACCCACACGGCGACAGCGCGATCTATGACGCGTTGGTGCGGATGGCTCAGGATTTCTCGATGTCGCTGCCGCTGCTGGACGGTCAGGGCAACTTTGGCTCGATGGACGGCGATAACCCGGCGGCCATGCGCTATACCGAAGTGCGGATGGACAAGCCCGCCGCCTCTCTGCTGGCGGATATCGAGAAAGACACCGTCGATTTTCAGGACAACTATGACGGTAAAGACAGAGAGCCGACAGTTCTGCCCGCACGGTTCCCGAACATGCTGGTCAACGGCGCTGGCGGCATTGCCGTGGGCATGGCGACCAATATCCCGCCGCACAATCTTGGTGAGGTGGTCGACGCCACCCTCGCCCTGATCGACGATCCCGATCTGACGTCCGAGCAGCTGATCGAATATGTTCCAGGCCCCGACTTCCCGACCGGCGGCGTAATGCTGGGCCGGTCTGGCGCGCGCAAAGCCTATCTGGAAGGTCGCGGCAGCGTCATAATCCGCTCGAAGACCCGCGTCGAAGAGATCCGTAAAGACCGCTATGCCATCGTGGTTGATGAGATTCCCTATCAGGTGAACAAGGCTTCGATGATCGAAAAGATCGCCGAGGCCGTGCGTGAGAAGAGGATTGAAGGCGTCAGCCACGTTCAGGACGAATCCGACCGTAACGGCGTACGCGTGGTGGTCGAACTCAAACGTGATGCCACGCCCGAAGTTGTTTTGAACCAGCTTTTCCGTTTCTCGCCGATGCAGACCTCGTTTGGCTGCAACATGCTGGCGCTGAATGGTGGCCGGCCCGAGCAGTTGACCCTGCGCCGGTTCCTGACCTCCTTCATTGACTTCCGCGAGGACGTCGTCGCCCGTCGCACCGCCTACGACCTGCGCAAGGCCCGCGAACGCAGTCACATCCTGTGCGGTCTGGCCGTGGCTGTGTCGAACGTGGATGAGGTTGTCGCCACAATCCGGTCATCCGCTGACGCGGCGCAAGCGCGAGAAAAGCTGATGACCCGTCGCTGGCCCGCGGCTGAGATCGAAAGCTATCTGCGCCTGATCGACGACCCTCTGTCCAAGATGAACGACGACGGCACCTATAACCTGACCGAAGTTCAGGCCCGCGCGATCCTCGACCTGCGTCTGCAGAGATTGACCCAGATCGGTGTCAAAGAGGTTACAGACGAACTGGAAGAACTGGCGGGTAAGATCCAGGAATACCTGGATATTCTGTCCTCGCGAGAGCGCATCATGTCGATTATCGGGGATGAGCTGCGCAGCGTGCGTGAACAGTTTGCCGTGCCCCGTCGCACCGAGATCGTCGATTGGTCCGGCGACATGGAAGACGAGGACTTGATCGAGCGTGAGGATATGGTCGTGACCGTCACGTCGGGCGGCTACATCAAGCGTACTCCGCTGGCCGATTTCCGGGCGCAAAAACGTGGTGGCAAGGGCCTGTCGGGAATGCAGACCAAGGAAGAGGACGTCGTTACCAACCTCTTCGTGGCGAACACGCATACACAGTTGTTGTTCTTCACCACTGACGGGATGGTCTACAAGCTCAAAACCTGGCGTCTGCCGCAATCCGGGCGCACTGGCAAGGGCAAGGCCATTGTCAACATCCTGCCGATTCCGACCGGGGTTTCGATCGCGGCGATCATGCCCGTGGATGTGCCGGACGAAGAATGGGAAAACCTGCAGATCATCTTTGCCACTAGCGCAGGCGATGTGCGCCGGAACCGACTGTCGGATTTCACCAATGTCCGCCGCAACGGCAAGATTGCGATGAAATTGCCCGAAGGCATCGAACTGGTGAATGCACGCATCTGCTCTGAAGACGAAGATGTGATGCTGGTCACCAATTCGGGCCGCGCAATCCGGTTCCGCACCACTGATGTGCGCGTGTTCAACTCACGCGAATCCACCGGTGTTCGGGGTATAAGGCTGAGCGGTGGCGACCGTGTCGTCTCGATGTCGGTGATCCGCCACTTTGAAGCTGATCCGGATGAACGCGCCGCCTATCTCAAGATGCGCCGCGCAGTGGCAGGCATCGCCGATGACGGTGAGACGGATGAGGATGAAGCAACCCCCGACACCATCACGCAGGAACGCTATGCCGAAATGTCCGCTGCCGAAAACATGATCCTGACGATCACCACGGGCGGTGCAGGCAAGCTGAGCTCCAGCCACGACTACCCGGTCCGCGGACGCGGCGGCATGGGTGTTGCGGCGATGGACAAGGCAATGCGCGGCGGAGCACTTGTGGCCTCGTTCCCGGTCGATATCGAAGATCAGATCATGCTGGCCACGTCCAAAGGTCAGTCGATCCGGGTCCCGATCGAAGGCATCTCGTTCCGCTCGCGGTCAGCAGGTGGCGTGAAGGTGTTCAACACCGGCAAAGGCGAAGAGGTTGTCAGCGTCGCCTGGATCGCCGATCAGGGTGACGAGGAAACCGAAGAAGAGTAAACACCATACTGGTGGGAACAGGGCGCCGCTCCATCGGGGTGGCGCCCTTTTTTATGCGCGCACCAGATCATCCACGAGCCAAAGACGGTCCTGCCCCCAAATGCTTTGTCCTGCAATGTGGAAACTGGGAACACCCCACAGGCCGGTCTCTTGCAGTCTTGCCTGATTGGCTTCAACCCGGTCGCTCCAGCCATGTGTGCCCAGGCAAGCGCGTGCCTCGTCCCAGTTCAACCCGGCTGCTGCAACGATACGCGCCAGGCCGTGATCCGTCTCTGGATCAACTCCTTCCGACCACACAGATCGCATGAAGACCGAGCAGAATGCAGCCATCTTCCCCTGGGATTCGGCATGATCCAGCAGGGAATATCCACGCTCCACACCCGCGCCCAACGGATCACAGATACGCCCGAACGGAATGCCCAACCTACGCGCCTCACGCGCGCAATCGCGTAGGATATAGCCCGATTTGACCGTGGGAACTGGCAGTCCACGCATCAGCATCGGCAGGACTGGCCGCAGGATCAGACGGGCGCTGTGACGGTTGGCAAGGGACTGAACACGGTCAAAGGCCAAGTAGGAATACGGGCTGCGGAACGAGAAAAAGAACTCCAGCTCTTTGCCGGCTGCGTTGCTGATTTCCGGTGAGGGATTTGGCGGAGCTATGATCGGTGGCGCGCTTTTGCCAAGCCCGGCCCCCTGCAATCTTTCTTCTAGGTAATGCAGCCGATCCAGACCCCAATACCATTCCCCGCCATAGTAGAACGTTCCGCCAAGATAGTGCCCCAAGGCTGCCAACGCACTGTCACCGGCATGCAGAGCCTTTGATGGGTCGATGGCCGTGCCCAATGGCAGATCACTGCCAGACAACAGAGCCCTGTTGACCCTATCCAGTTGGGCGGCAAAGTCCGACGCATCAAGGCAGGCCGCCAACAGACCATTGGCTTGCGCCTGCGCTTCAGCGCTGCACTTCAGTGGCACCTCCAACCCAAGTTTTGTCGCCAGCCGCGACGCGTCAGCAATCGCATTCTGCCGATGGGCGTCTGCGTCGGGAATTGCTTCCGATGGCGGCCCCGAGATCAGATGCGGGCGCAGCTTGACCCGGTAGCGGTCCTGAAACAGCGAAAGTATCTGCGCGGTCAGATGAGAAAAAGGATCAGCAACATCGTGGAAATAGTGCACCTCATGACCGGTGCCACGCACCCTGCGGCGAACCTCATGCGCCTGCCGTCGTGCAGTCAGAACCGCTTGGCTTGTGATGATCTGAGCAAGCCGGGATTTTACTTTGCGGTCAAGGGACAAAGGGCTCTCCGAGTGAGTGCTTTGCCTGCCACTTTAGCCGTGACCGCGTAAAAGACCACGCGCTTACACGGCAATGTGAGCAGGCATATCTAGACCCCGTAAAGCGCCCCGAATTTTGCCTCGAGATAGGCCAGCAGAGGTTCCGGCCCCGGCTCCATACCGCTGGCGCGTTGGATGATGTCGCGGGGGGCGAACAGGCCACCATGGCGCTGCACGTTGTCGCGCAACCAACCAGTGGCACCCGACGTATCGCCTATGGCCAGCTGGGCGTCCAGATCAGGCAGTGCGGACCTCAGGGCCTGGTTCAGGCATCCGGCATAGACATTGCCCAGCGAGTAGGTCGGGAAATACCCGAACAGACCGACGGACCAATGGACATCCTGCAGACACCCGTTCGAGGGCTTATCAACCGCATAGCCGAAATCCGCCTTGAACCGGTCATTCCATGCGCCCTCAAGGTCGCTGACCTGCAGATCACCGCTCATCAACTCGCGCTCAAGGTCAAAGCGCAGCATGATGTGCAGGTTGTACTGCACCTCATCCGCCTCGGTGCGGATATATCCATTATGGACCCGGTTGACCGTGGCATAGAACGCATCGGCATCGGCGACGCCGAAATTGCCAAAAGCCTCGACCATCTGGCCAAACAGCCAGCCAGTATAGGCGCGTGATCGACCCAGTTGGTTTTCGTAAATCCGGCTCTGGCTTTCATGCACGCCCATCGACACGCCCTGCCCCAGCGGGGTCAAAAGGTAGGCTGGGTCGATGCCCTGTTCATAGGCGGCGTGGCCGACCTCGTGAATGGTTGAATAGAAACAGTTGAACGGATCGGTCTCGCTGGTGCGCGTGGTGATCCGCACGTCCAATCCGCTGCCCGAGCTGAACGGGTGAACGGCCTTGTCGACCCGGCCAGTGTTCAGGTCGTAACCGAATCCGGTGGCCAGCTTCTGTGACAGGCGCATCTGGGTCGCTGAGTCAAACGTCCCAGTCAGGGCGGCCGGTCCGGGCTGATCCAGTACGGCTGCTCGCAATGCCACCAGACGCGGACGCATCTGGTCAAAGATCGCAGCGATCTGAGTGCCGGTCGTATAGGGCTCGTAATCTTCGACCATGGCGTCATAGACATCGCCGCCCTGTGCCAGGGCCTGACCTTCCTGACGTTTGAGCGCCACAACCTCTTCCAGTACGGGCAAAAAGGCCGCCACATCCTCATCGGCGCGCGCCTGTGCCCATGTGCCCTGCGCGGCTGAGGTAACGCGTGCGATGGTCTTGGCCAAATCGGCGGGCACTTTCACGGTCCGCTCATAGGACCGGCGTATCTCGCGCAGTTGCGCGCGGGCGACATCGTCCTGCGGGTCGGCCTGCTCCAGCCACTCTGCCACACGCGGATCAGACCGTCGGGCATGCAAAACAGCTTCGATCGCGGCCATTTCTTCTGCGCGCTGCGGTGCTGCGCCGCGGGGCATCACTGTTTCCTGATCCCATCCCAGACGCCCGGCAATCTGACCAAGTGCCGAGGTTTCACGTTGGAAGGCCATCAGTTCATCATAGGCAGTCATCTGGGTCAGGCTCCGCGGATCGAAGTTGCGATGGGATAGGCTGTCAGGAAGCGCGCACGCAGGGTCAGAGTCCACACGATCACGGCCATGAACTGGTGGAAAATGGCGATCTGCCAGGGGGCCGCGTAGATCACGGTCATGATCCCAACAACCACCTGCAGCGACAAGGCTGCGAACATCGTGTTGAAGGCAAAGCGCGTTTGCGGATGCGCACTGGAATTGCCACGACGCCAGACAACGATGGCAAAGATGAACAGCAGATAACCCGCGCAACGATGGATGAACTGCACAAGCCCGGGGCTTTCGAAAAAGTTCCGCCACATCGGTTCCAGTATCGCCGCGTCCGGCGGGAAAATCTGCCCGCCGATCAATGGCCAGTCGGTATAAGACCGCCCAGCGTCGATACCTGCGACAAGTGCACCGATGAGGATCTGCAGGAATGCGAAATGCATCAGGCCGGTAGACAGGGAAAACAGTTTGGCCTCTTTCGCGCGGCGGGCTTGCATCAGGTCACGCTCATCCCGGCCAAGTTCGAACATATACCAGGCGAGGAAACCCAAGATCACAAAGGCCAGACCCAGATGGATCGCCAGGCGATAGCTGGCAACGGCGATCATCCCCTCGCCCTGCGTCACGCCTGACGCAACCATCCACCAGCCAACCGCTCCCTGAATCCCACCCAAAGCACCGGGGATCATCAGCTTGCCGGTCCAGCCCGTTGGTATCTTGCGGGCAATAAGGAACCCGAAAAATCCAAGTGCCCATACCAGCCCGATCACACGGCCCAACTGCCGGTGGCCCCATTCCCACCAATAGATGGACTTGAAATCCGCAAGCTCCATCCACTGGTTCTGGATGCGCCACTGGTCGATTTGCTTGTACTTGTCGAACTCGGCCTGCCAGTCGGTTTCGGTCATCGGCGGGACAGCCCCGGTGAGCGGGCGCCATTCGGTGATCGACAGCCCGCTATCGGTCAGGCGGGTCAGCCCACCCACCGCAATCATCACAACCACAAGCGCAAACAGGATCATCAGCCAGGCCCGGATAGCCTTACGCGCACCACCGCGGCCCCGGTCAATCATACCAGGTTGAACCGCTTGTTGTTTTTCAGAGTCTGAGACCTCTTCGAAGATGCTGCGCTTGCCGCTCATGCGTTCCTCATGTGTCTTGAATTTCGTTGCAAGCTAGGACCACCATGGGACGAGGTCCAGCCTTACCCTTTGTCTTTCCAACGGACCATCTGACGCATGACCCCGTGCAACATCTGCACATCCGCCCGCGTCATCCGCATCCGTGACCACAGATTGCGCAGATTGGTCTTCATGCTTTCGGCTTTTTCAGGCGGGTAAAAGAACCCCGCCTCTTCCAGCCGGTCTTCATAATGTTCGACCAGCTTTTCGACCTCGATGCCTGTGGCCCAGTCGCCTTTGCCCAGATCGGTTGCCTCATGCACGACGTCGCCTGTCTGGCGCATCCACTCATAGGCGGTCAGCAACACGCATTGTCCAAGGTTCAATGAGGCATATTCCGGATTCACCGGGACCGAGATGATGGCATTGGCCTTGGCGATATCCTCATTCTCAAGCCCTGCCCGTTCCGGGCCGAACAGCACGGCGACTTTTTCGCCCGCAGCGACCTTTTCGGCCGCGATCTGCATAGCGCGTTCGGGGCTGAAGACCGGCTTGGTCAACCCGCGCTGGCGGGCCGTAGTAGCAAAGACATAGGTACTGTCAGACAGCGCGCCAGCCAGATCGTCAAACAGCTGCGCCTCATCCAGCAGACGGCCCGCCCCACTGGACATGGCCACCGCCTTGGGGTTTGGCCAGCCATCACGTGGGGCCACGATCCGCATCCGGTCCAGCCCGAAATTCCACATCGCCCGCGCGGCGGCACCGATGTTTTCACCCATCTGCGGGCGTACGAGCACAAAAGAGGGCTGGGATTTGTCGCTGGGCATGGTTGTCTCCGAAAACTGCGCCTGCTGTAATCGCCGCGCCAACGCAGGGCAAGCCATTGGCGGCGCCAATTCTGCCTGAAACAGGCATAAAAGTTTGCTTCCGACCCGCAATCCGCTAAACCGCGCAAAAGACTTAAAGCTAAGGACGCGCCGATGGACACCCCCGAGCAGCCGCAGATTTACCTGATCACCCCGCCGACCATCACGTTGAGCACGTTCCCCGACCAACTGGCCCGCGTTCTGGACAGCACCGAAATCGCCTGTATCCGACTGGCCCTTGCGGGAAATGACGAGGATACGATTGCCCGTGCCGCTGATGCCTGTCGCGAGGTGGCACATACGCGGGACGTGGCGCTGGTGATTTCCAACCACGTCCTGTTGGCGCAGCGTCTGGGTCTGGATGGGGTGCATCTGGATGATGGCGCGCGCTCGGTCCGGTATGTGCGTAAGGAATTGGGTGCCGATGCCATTGTCGGCTGCTTCTGCGGCACCTCCAGCCATGATGGCATGTCGGCTGGTGAGGCCGGGGCCGATTATGTGACCTTTGGCCCGGTTGGCACGTCCTCCTTGGGTGACGGAACCGTGGCCGAGCACGATCTGTTCCAGTGGTGGTCCGAGATGATCGAAGTGCCGGTTGTGGCAGAAGGTGGCCTGACCCCCGAATTGATCCGCGACCTCAGCCCCTTCACCGATTTCTTTGGCATCGGGGATGAGATCTGGTCACAGGATGACCCGGCCGCTGGACTGAACGACCTGATCACCGCCATGGGCTGAGCAGGATGTGAGCGTTAACCCTTGCACCCACGCCGGGGCTGCGGCATGACGTCGACATGACTCAGAACAGCGAAATTCTTTGTATCGGTTCTGTCCTGTGGGACGTGATCGGACGTTCTGCTAGCGCCATGCGGCAGGGGTCGGATGTTCCCGGCAGGATCACCCGCCTGCCCGGAGGCGTGGCAATGAACATTGCCATGACGCTGGTGCGGTTTGGCATGACGCCCACCCTGTTGACCGCCATTGGCCGCGATCCCGAAGGGGATGAGCTGGTCAATGCCTGCGCCCGGCTGGGGATGGTAACGGATCACATCTATCGCTCGCAGGACCTGCCGACCGACCGATATATGGCTGTCGAGGGCGCCAATGGATTGATTGCCGCGATTGCGGACGCCCATTCACTTGAGGCTGCAGGGGCAAAAATTCTGAAACCCCTGATGCAAGGCCCATTAGGCACAGAGACCATGCCATTTGATGGTCCTGTTGCTTTGGATGGCAACCTGACGCTGTCGCTTTTGGAAGAAATCGCGCAAAGCCCAGCCTTCGCCGGAGCCGACCTGCGCGTGGCACCGGCCTCACCCGGCAAGGCCGATCGCCTGCTGCCTTTCCTCAAACATGCCCGCGCGACGCTTTATGTGAACCTCGAAGAGGCTGGCATCCTGTGCCAGCGCGAATTCGCGGATTCGGCAAGCGCCGCCAAGGGGCTACTGGATCGCGGCGCGCTGCGCGTGCTTGTGACCGATGGCGGCAGTTCAGCAACTGTTGCCAGCGCTGAGGAAATCTTGACCCAAAAACCCCCATCCGTTCTGGTCACCCGTGTGACCGGCGCAGGTGATACATTCATGGCGGCGCATATCGCATCCGAGGCCACCGGTGCCCCAAGCGATGAGGCCCTTTCACGTGCCCTGCATGCCGCCGCAACTTACGTTTCCGGAGAAACCCCACTGTGATCAACATTCAATATTCTGCCGAGGTTCGCGCCGCCAAAGACGCAGGCCAACCCATCGTTGCGCTGGAAAGCACGATCATCACCCACGGTATGCCCTACCCGCAGAACATCGAGGTTGCGGCACAGGTTGAACAAGACATCCGAGAGGCGGGCGCTGTGCCAGCCACCATGGCGGTGATCAATGGTACGCTTCACGTCGGTCTGGAAGCCGAAGAGTTGAGAGCGCTGGGCCAAGCGCATGGGGTCGCCAAACTGTCCCGTGCCGATATGGCCGCCTGCATGGCAACCGGTGGGACCGGTGCAACAACGGTCGCCGCAACCATGATCGCCGCCCATCACGCCGGGATCGACGTTTTCGCCACCGGCGGTATTGGAGGCGTCCACCAAGGGGCTGAGACCTCGTTCGATATCTCTGCTGACCTGCACGAATTGGCCCATACCCCGGTCACGGTTGTTGCCGCAGGCGCCAAAGCCATCCTCGATCTGGCCAAGACGCTTGAGGTTCTGGAAACACTGGGCGTTCCGGTCATTGCCTATGGCCAGGACGAATTTCCGGCCTTCTGGTCGGCAAAATCCCCGCTGGCAGCCCCTCTGCGCATGGACAGTGCGGAAGACATCGCGCACGCACATGCGACCAGACGCGCGCTTGGCCTGCCCGGCGGCCAACTTGTCGCCAATCCGATCCCGGAGGCCGATCAGATCCCATCCGAGGAACTGGCCCCGATCATCGCCTCGGCACAGGCGGATGCAGATGTGCATCGGATCAGCGGTAAAGGGGTTACGCCCTACCTGTTGCAACGGATTTATGAGCAGACCGAAGGTCGTTCTCTGACCGCTAATATCGCATTGGTCCGCAACAATGCCCGTCTGGCAGCCGGGATCGCCCGCGCCCTGTCCGCCAAGGCGGATTAACATATAGCTATTGTACCAAGGCCAAGGACTGCTTAACTAAATTCGCAAGCCACTCAGGACCGTAATGAACACTCCTTTTGACGAAGAACCCAACCGACAGCCCGGCCTGTTCTCAAGGCTGCGCGCGTCCTTTCTGACGGGCATCGTCGTTATTGCTCCGGTGTGGTTGACGATCTGGCTGATCTGGTCTGTTGTCGGCTGGATCGACAGTGCGGTTCTGCCGCTGGTTCCCCACCAATTCCAGCCTGAACAATATGTTGGCATCAACCTGCGCGGTGTAGGTGTCATCTTTTTTCTGGTGTTCACCGTCGTGGTTGGCTGGGTTGCCAAGGGCATCCTGGGCCGATCCTTTATCTCGTTCACCGAAAGCCTGGTGAACAGGATGCCAGTCATCCGGTCCATCTATTCAGGCATCAAGCAGATTTCCGAGACCGTCTTTGCCCAGACTGAACGGTCATTTGAAAAAGCCTGTCTGGTTCAATATCCGCGCCGTGGCATCTGGGCCATCGGGTTCGTCTCGACCACCGCTAAGGGAGAAGTCAACGAACGCGCAGAAGCGGGTGGCGATCTGTACAGCGTGTTCATTCCGACGACACCCAACCCGACATCGGGGTTCCTGCTGTTCTTTCCGATAGAGGACGTCATCCTTTTGGACATGTCGATCGAAGATGCCGCCAAACTGGTGATTTCGGCCGGTCTTGTTTACCCGAACGACAAAGACCCGACCCAGCCACCAGAATGACTATCCAAACATTTCCGGCAGATTGACCGTGCTGCGTGCACCCAAATCGGCCTTGTGATCTGTCAAAAACTGATCAGCTGCATTGCGGCCAGCTTCTTTGAGCTTATGCAGGACCACAGGGTTGGGCACTGTCTTGGTCGCGACCGAGAGGTCATTCATCAACGCGTCATCGGCAATCATGTGAACCAGAACGCGGCTCATTTCGCCCGCTTTCAGCTTGCCATCCTCCAGCAAGCGCTGAACGAAGCTTATGGCCCTCAGTTCCCGAAACAGCGATGAGTTAAAGCCGATCTCATTGATCCGGTTCTGGATTTGCTGCGGCGTCTTGGGGATTTCTTCCCGTTCCAGGGGGTTGATGTTCACGATCACCACGTCCTCGGGCAGATCGGAATTGAACAAGGGATACAGAGCTGGATTACCGGTATATCCGCCATCCCAGTAAGCCTCGGTCCGGCCCGATTTTGGATCGAATATCTCGACCGCCTGAAACAAGGTTGGCAAACAGGCGGACGCAAGGATGGCCTCAGTCGACAGCTCATCCCCTGTGAACACCCGAATCTTTCCGCTGCGCACGCATGTCGCGCAGACATACAGACGCGGACCTTCGGCAGCGCATATTTCATCGAAATCAAAGCGCTTAACCACGGGCTCCAAGGGGTTACGGTAGAACGGCCCATAGGCATAAGGCGATACCAACCGCGACCAGGCGTCGCCTACAGCAAACGGCAGCGAATTTTCGATGGACTGTGCGATATGTGAGGGCTCAAACGCACGCATCCAGTTGGTCAGGTTCGTATCATCGACGGCCCCCATACGGGCCCAGAGCGCATCCAGATTGGTGCGCGCGCCCTCCCGGCCGCCCCGTACCATGCCAGACTTATAGGCCGCACCGTTCAGTGCGCCTGCCGATGTTCCCGTGATCGCCGCGACTTCGATATCATCTTCGTCCAGCAGACGATCCAGCACACCCCAAGTGAACGCTCCGTGCGCGCCGCCGCCCTGCAAAGCCAGATTGATACGTATCACTGCCCTACTCCCCAAGGCTCAGAGCGCGGTCCACCCGCCATCAACTGAAATCGTAGTGCCGGTGATCTGCGCCGCCGCATCCGAGCACAGAAAGATCGTCGTACCGCCCAGTTGTTCGACCGTAGCGAATTCTTTCGAAGGTTGCCGCTTTAGCAGGACATTCTTCACGACATCCTCACGGCTCATATCGTATTCTTTCATCGTATTGGGTATCTGCTCTTCGACCAGCGGCGTCAGCACATATCCCGGGCAAATCGCATTACAGGTAATCGGCTCTTGTGCGGTCTCGAGGGCTACGGTTTTGGTCATCCCGACAACACCGTGCTTGGCCGCGATATAGGCGGCTTTGAAAGGCGATGCCGTCAACCCATGGGCCGATGCAATATTCACCACCCGTCCCCAGCCCGCCTTGCGCATCATCGGCAACGCGGCGGCAGTGGTGTGAAAGGCCGAGTTCATGTTGATCGCAATGATCGCGTCCCATTTGTCGGTTGGAAACTGATCAATCGGCGCCACATGCTGAATGCCGGCATTGTTGACCAGGATATCGCAGGCTCCAGCCTTTTCGATCAGCGCCCGACACTCGTCACCCTTGGACATGTCCGCTTTGATATAGCGCGCGTTGGTTCCGGTTTCCTGCCCGATCTCTGCGGCCAGAGCATGATCTTCGTCGCGGTCAGTAAACGAATTCAGCACCACATCCGCCCCGGCCTTGGCCAGCTCGCGGGCGATGCCCAGCCCAATGCCCGAATTCGATCCTGTGATGATTGCTGTTTTGCCTGAAAGACTCATGGGTGCTCTCCGTCAGATTCCGTGTTGACGGCACAGTGCCATGCTGCACCTGCAAAGAAAACGGGGAAAGATTGGCCGCGCTGTATCAGTGAAAATCGCACAAAAAAAACGCCCGCACGAAGCGGGCGTTAAGTTATTGAGGCAGGTTTCATACAGGCAAGAAACCTATCGAGCAGTACGCCCTTTATAAGCAATTCCACGCCTTCGTCCAAGCTAAAAGTTTGATAATATGAAAAATCATGGCTACGGTGAATCCCAACAAAATAAGGCCAGAGCAGGATTGTTTCCAAAATGAGCCCCGATTTTCTTCGCCCCGTTCGCCCTATGATCGCGGGAATCGTTAGTGTTTTTGCCGTTGCAGCAGCCCATGCAGAATCGACCCATGGCATAGCTATGTATGGCGACCCTGCCCTACCACCGGATTTTGTGTCGCTACCCTATGTCAACGCTGATGCACCCAGAGGCGGCAAAGTCGTATTTGGAAATACCGGCGGCTATAACAGTCTTAACCCGTTTGTGCAAAAAGGCACGTCACCCTGGCAGTTGCGATTTTGGACCCATGAAAGCCTGATGGGGCGTTCCTGGGACGAACCTTTCACTCTTTACGGGTTGTTAGCCGAATCAGTTGAGACGGCTCCAGACCGATCCTGGGTCGAATTTACCCTGCGAGAGAATGCCCGATTCTCGGATGGATCACCGGTCACTGTCGAGGATGTCATCTGGTCATATGAGACTTTGGGAACCGAAGGGCACCTGAGATATCGCGGCCTTTGGGGAAAGATCGACAGTATCGAACAAACCGGACCGCGTTCCGTCCGCATCACGTTTAACGACCCCGACCGCGAGCTTGCGCTGATCGCCGGGATGCGCCCAATCCTTCAGAAGGCACAGTGGGAGGGTAAAGACTTTGCCGACGCGCCGCTGCAAGACATCCCCCTGGGGTCTGGACCGTATGTCATCGACGGGTACGAAGCCGGACGGTATGTGAACCTGCGTCGCAATCCGGATTACTGGGGCGCTGACATTCCGTTTCGGCGCGGCACCATGAATCTGGATGAGATGCGGATCGAGTTCTACGGGGATGGCACAGTCGCATTCGAGGCCTTCAAAGCAGGCGAGCTCTCAGCCGTGCGCGAGTTTAACGCCGATAAGTGGAACAACCAGTATAACTTCCCCGCGGTACAGCGCGGCGATGTGGTGAAAACCGAAATCCCGCATCGCAAGCCTTCGGGCATGACCGGATTTGTCATGAATACGCGCAAGCCACCCTTCGATGATTGGCGCGTGCGCGAGGCTCTGACTCTGGCTTTCAATTTCGAATTCATCAACGACACCGTCACCGGAAGCGCGCAACCGCGGATAACCTCGTATTTCTCGGGCTCGGATCTGGCGATGCAGCCCGGTACTGCCACCGGTCAGGTGGCTGAACTGCTGCAGCCGTACGCCGATACACTGTTGCCCGGTACGCTGGAAGGTTACGAGCTGCCGGTAGGTGACGGTTCGGAACGCAACAGGGCCAATTTGCGCAAGGCAACCAAGCTTCTGCAAAAGGCTGGCTGGACAGTTCAGGATGGCGTATTGCGAAACGCAGATGGCGAAGCGTTCATCGTTGACATGGTCATCAGCCAGGGCAGCCTCAACGTTGTCCAGAATGTTGGAACCATCGCAGAAATCTATGCGCGTACGCTCGAACGGCTTGGCATCGAGCTTACAGTCGAAAAAATCGACGACGCACAATACACCTCTCGGATGGATGCGCATGATTTTGACATGACCCCATTTCGCCGGGCTCTTTCCCTGTCGCCGGGCAACGAACAACGCCTGTATTGGGGCAGTGAAAATGCCGACACGGCAGGAACACGTAACCTGATGGGGGTTCAGTCGCCAGCAGTGGACGGTTTGATCGATACGATGCTGGCCTCTGAAAGCCACGAAGATTTCGTGTCTGCGACCCGCGCGCTGGATCGCGTTCTAACCGCTGGCCGGTATGTCATCCCGATCTGGAGCTTTGACGTCGGCCGGATTGCACATGCGCGTGAGCTGAAACAGCCGGAAACCCTGCCCATTTACGGCGACGGGCCGGAATACATGCCGCAGGTCTGGTGGTACGAGGAATAGCGCCTTAAAAGAGGCGGCCCTGTCCTTTCCTAATTGCTAACTGTCCGTGCCAATCTCGTTCCAGAGGATCGCAACCACTGCAGATGTGATGCAATAAGACCGGTTCGGCGTTTGCTGTGTGGGTCTCATACCCTTCGGCGGATTCTGGCACAGACCCGCAGTACCACGACATGCAGGTAAATGCCGTGGGCATTCCGCTATAAATTGATGCGATCCCTAGTTTCAGACAAATTTGAAAAATTTCAACAAGGGGCTTTACGTAACGGGTTCGAAAGATATAGCCTGCGACTAGTACAAATGTATCCAATTTGAATTACGCCAAACATTACCGACACATAGCTGTGTTACAATATCAGGAACAGTATTTTCGGACCAGCCTCCACTCACTCAAAACTATTTGGTCCGTAGGCCCGTCTCAGATTTCCTGTGGCGGGCCTAACTGATTTAAACTTCGCACGCTCAAGGTGCGACATTTTGCCATAGCCCTACCTGCAAACACCATTCGTACCCTGAATTCAGGGCCGAGCAGATCTGTAGCCAGACAAACAGAAAGCCCAATAGATGTTTAAGTGGAACGATCTGACGCAAGATTGGAATGAAATGTACGCCCGTGCAAAACGGCGGTTTCCCAATTTGCGCGACCGAGACATGGATGCGGTCGGGCGCGACCGTGCGCAATTCGAGGCTTATCTGGCCGAACGTCATCATCTGACGGTAAACGAAGCACATGAAGAGCTTGAGGATTTCCTATTCACCGAAGCGCTAACCCGTGAAGTCACCAAACATCTAGGTAAGTGACGTCACCCACAGGATCATCGCGTCTTCTTCACTGACCGAAACGACATTATGCCCCATGCTGCCGTCGTAATAGGCGCTGTCACCGCGGCGCATTTCGACGGGTTCGTAGAACTCGGTATACAGGCGAACAACACCCGTCAGCACGTACAGGAATTCTTCGCCATCGTGGCGGACCCACCCTTCAAACTCATCCATCGACCGGGCACGTACACGGGCGCGATAGGGCAGCATCTGCTTTTTCGTAAGCGTCTCAGCCAGCAGTTCGTGCTCGTATGTTGTGGTTGCGTGGCTGGTACCTTGCCCCATCCGGGTCACAGCCATACGCCCGATCACCTGCTCGCGCTGTGGCGGCGTGAACAGCTGCGGAACAGAGATTTCCAGCCCGATCGCCAGTTTCTTCAGCGCATCGTATGTAGGCGACATCTGCCCATTTTCGATTTTGCTGAGTGTTGAACGCGCCAATCCCGCCTGATTGGCCGCTTGTTCCAAAGTCCAGTTGCGCGCCTTGCGCAATTCACGCACACGGACGCCAAGGTCCAGCGGTTCGACCTCTGTGTGCTCGCCCGAGTTTCGGGCAATTCGGATCAGAGATGTCTGCTCTTTGGTTCTCATGCGCCACTCTATAGGGCCAGCCTGTCCCGCTTGCAACGCAGCAGTTGCCGCGTTAGCCAGACGCCATGCTTTCCCTTTTCGATCAAGGCCCGCCCAAGGCCTGCCCCACCCCTTTCAATCTGGCCGCGCATGTGTTGCGTCAAGCAGATCGCAATGGCGACAAGATTGCCTTGTCGGTACTTGGCGCAACGTCGGCACAGAACTGGAGCTTTTCTGCGTTGAAACGCGCGATCCTTGCAACCGGTACAGGTCTGCTGCGGGCCGGTCTGAAACCGGGCGATCTGGTCTTGATGCGTTTGGGGAACACGGTTGATTTCCCAATAACCTATCTGGGTGCAATCGCGGTCGGCATTGTACCCGTGCCGACATCGTCACAGCTGACACAGCCGGAAACGGCAAAGATCATCCAAGATCTGAAGCCCGCCGCCATATTGCGCGATCCCGATATCGCCAGCGCGGATCACCCGAACCAGATATCTTTGAGCCAACTGCGCGAGATGCGCGATCTACCTCTGGTCGAGTTTCGGATGGGCGACCCCGAAGACATGGCTTATGTGGTCTATACGTCTGGCACCTCGGGCAAGCCACGGGCCGTTGCACATGCCCATCGTGCAATTTGGGCGCGGCAGATGATGGTGGATGGGTGGTACGGCCTGCAGGAAACGGATCGATTGTGCCATGCAGGTGCGTTCAACTGGACCTATACGTTGGGGACAGGACTGATGGATCCCTGGACCATTGGCGCGACAGCGTTGATACCGGAACCCGGCACCGATCTGTCGACCCTACCCGAAATGCTGCGCAATCACCGTGCCACGATGTTTGCTGCAGCTCCGGGCGTGTTTCGGAAAATTTTGAACGAAGCAAACGATCTGCACCTTCCCGATCTGAGGCACGGTCTTTGCGCTGGTGAAAAACTCTCACGGCATCTGCACCAGAAATGGACACGGATCACCGGGCGCGAGTTGTATGAAGCTTTTGGAATGTCCGAATGCTCGACCTTCATCTCTTCAAGCCCAGCCTATCCGGCACGTGGCGATGCACTGGGGCAACCACAACCCGGGCGACGTGTGGCAATTCTGGGTCCAGACGGGCCGGTTCCACAGGGGAAAGAAGGGACCATCGCCATCCACCGATCAGACCCCGGCCTAATGCTGACCTATCTCAACGCGCCGGACGAAGCGCAGGCCAGGATGCAGGGCGAGTGGTTTCTGACCGGCGATCAAGGTGCAATGGCAGTTGATGGTCAGATCACCTATCTTGGCCGAGACGATGATATGATGAATGCAGGCGGCTACCGGGTCTCACCGATCGAGGTCGAGGCCACATTGTCCCGATATCCCGGCATCACGCAGGTCGGCGCGGCCACCGTTGAGGTCAAGCAGGACAGTTTTGTCATAGTGGCATTCTATACCGGGCCGGAAAAGCTGGACGAGGACGCCCTGCGCGCCTATGTCGAGACAAATCTGGCGCGCTATAAGCAACCGCGCGCCTTTATCCATCTGCCTCAGCTGCCAACAGGCGGCAATGGCAAACTTTTGCGCCGGGCGCTGCCGGCCTATTTCAAGGCGACCAATACATGACCCAGACCGTCAAGCTCGACATCATGTCTGACCCGATCTGCCCCTGGTGCTATATTGGCAAGACTCATCTGGACAAGGCGTTGGCTGCAACTCCGGACCATCCATTCATCATTGAATGGCACCCCTTTCAGCTGAACCCCGATATGCCGGTCGAAGGCATGGATCGGCGCGAATACTTGGAGCGCAAATTCGGCGGCAAAGACGGAGCCATCCGTGCGTATGCCCCGGTGGTCGAGCATGCCGAAAACGCAGGGTTGGGCATCGACTTTGAGGGGATGAAGCGTACCCCGAACACGCTGGACGCTCATCGGCTGATCCACTGGGCCGGGATCGAAAACAAGCAGAACGCTATAGTTGATGCCCTGTTTCAGGCCTATTTTGTACAGGGTCGCGATATCGGCGACCACGAGGTTCTGGCGGATATTGCCGACAGTCAGGGGATGGACGCCGCCGTCGTCATGAAGCTGCTGAAATCCGACGCCGACCGCACAGACATCAGCAACCGTGACGCGCATTCCCGGCAGATGGGTGTGACGTCGGTACCGACTTTTATCGTTGCCAACCAACATGCTGTCCCCGGCGCGCAACCACCGGAAATGTGGGAACGCGTGATCGGTGAAATCATGTCTCAAATCGAGGCTTCCCCTGCAAAATAGCACAGCCTCCTGTGCATTCTGACCACTGGCCGTGCCCAATCCTCTGTGATAGCGCGAACGGGTCAGGAGAGCCCCATGAGTAATCGCATGCCGCGCGGAGAATTTGTCGCTTTGATCGCAATGATGTTTGCGACAATCGCGTTTTCTATCGACTCGATGCTGCCCGCCCTGCCGCAGATCAGCGCGCAACTCAGCCCAGGTGATGCAAACAAGGCGCAGTTGATCCTGACCTCATTTGTGCTGGGCATGGGAATCGGCACATTTTTCACCGGCCCTCTGTCGGATGCATTCGGGCGCAAGCCGGTAATTTACGTCGGCTCTGCGCTGTATATCCTGTCTGCCGCAGTCGCCTGGGCCACCTCCTCGCTTGAGATGCTGTTGATTGCGCGCATCTTTCAAGGCATCGGCAGCGCGGCCCCACGCGTGGTGGCCATGGCCATTATCCGTGACCTCTATTCCGGCCGTGAGATGGCCCGCATCGTCTCGATTGCCATGATGATCTTTACGCTGGTTCCCGCCATCGCGCCCATGATGGGTGCCGGGGTGATCGCTCTGGCCGGGTGGCGCGGCATCTTCGCTTCGTTCATGTTGTTCTCTTTGATCACCATCACGTGGATGGGCCTGCGTCTGAGCGAACCTCTGGCACCCGAAAATCGCCGTCCCCTGTGCCTGCCGCTTATGATTGATGCCGCGCGGCAGATGTTTGCACACCCGACTGTGCGGGTTTCGATCATGGTGCAAACGCTTTGCCTTGGGATGCTGTTCACCATGCTGACGATGGTACAACCTGTTTATGACATCATCTACGACAGAGCAGACAGTTTCCCATTCTGGTTTGGTTTCGTTGCTCTGATGGCTGGCTCGGCCAGTTTGTTGAACGCGACTTTGGTCATCCGATTGGGGATGCGCCGGATTGTAACCTGGACTTTGGGCGCACAGATCATCTTTACGTGTTTTGTCATGGTAATGAATGGTCTGGACCTTTCTGATGGCGCCTCATTTGCGCTTTTTGTCAGTTGGCAGACTGCCGTGTTCTTCATGGCCGGTATGACGATGGGCAACCTGAATGCCATCGCGATGGAGCCGATGGGCCATATTGCGGGCATGGCAGCGTCAGTCATAGGCGCGGTATCAACCGTTCTGGCCGCTGCAGTAGCAGCCCCCTTGGGACAGTTGTTTGACGGATCGATCCTGCCCTTGGCAGTAGGTGTCCTGACTATGTGCACGATGGGGTTCGGCCTGATGCTGTATATGGGCCGGATAGAAGACAGATTGCCCGCCTGATCTGTGCAGAGCGCGTGAAACACGTTATCCTCCCCTTGTTTCGAGGGGAGATTTTCAATGAGCGACTACTACGATCTGGGCACGCATACCTGTCCAGTCACTACCACATCGCCCGAGGCACAGGTCTGGTTTGATCGTGGACTGAACTGGACATACGGCTTTAACCACGACGAAGCTGTCGCGTGTTTTCAGCGATCGGCCGAGGCTGACCCGGATTGCGCCATGGCTTATTGGGGCATCACCTATGCAGGCGGGCCGAATTACAACCTGCCATGGGATCGGCTGGACGACCAGGGACGGGTAAAGGCTCTGGCGCAGGCTTATGATGCAACTCAACAGGCGCTGGCCTTAGCCGACCGATGCACCCCGTTCGAGCGTGCCCTGATCCACACGATGCCTGCACGATACCCACAGCGCGATCCGATTGAGGATATGAACGGGTGGGATCGGGATTTTGCCGATGCCATGCGCGCGGCCTTCAAAAATCATCCCGATCAGCTGGACCTGCGCTCGATCTATGTAGAGTCGCTGATGAACCTGACCCCCTGGCAGATGTGGGACCTGCAGTCAGGCCAACCCGCAAAGGGGGCCGCCACTGTCGAAGCGCAACAAGCGCTGGAAGCGGCGATGGCGAATGATCCGGCAGCGATGACCCACCCCGGCCTGCTGCACTTGTATGTTCACCTGATGGAAATGTCGCCCACCCCGGAAAAGGCGCTGAAGGCCGGGGACATCCTGCGTACGCTGGTGCCCGATGCGGGCCATTTGGTGCATATGCCCACCCATATCGATGTGCTGTGCGGCCATTACCAGAACGTCGTCCACTGGAACCAAAAAGCCGTTGAGGCCGACCTGAAATATTACGAACGCGAAGGCGCGTTCAACATCTACACCGGCTACCGCCAGCACAATTATCATTTTGTCATATATGGCGCCCTATTTCTGGGACAGATGGAACCTGCTCTGCGGGCCAATCAGGGATTGTGGGACACCACACCCGAAGACATGCTGCGCATAGAAAGCCCGCCTATGGCGGATTTCTTCGAAAGTTACATGTCAATGGGCCCGCATATCCTGATCCGGTTTGGCCGTTGGGAAGAGGCAATGGCGCTTGAGCTGCCCTCGGACCCCGAACTGTACTGCACTCTCACGGCAACCACGCATTATGCCCGGGCCATTGCTTTTGCCGCCACTGGGCAGGTCAGCGAAGCCGAAGCCGAAGAGCAGTTGTTCCTCGCTGCCAAGGCCCGCGTGCCAGAAACGCGATTGCTGCACAATAACCGCGTGATCGACCTGCTGGACATTGCCCGCGAAATGCTGCGTGGCGAAATCGAGTATCGCATGGAAAACTACGATGCGGCCTACGCCCATCTGCGCCGCTCGGTCGAACTGGACGACACCTTGCCCTATGACGAGCCATGGGGATGGATGCAGCCCACTCGACACGCGTTGGGTGCATTGCTGTTCGAACAAGGGCATACCGCCGAAGCCGAGGCCATATACCGCGAGGATTTGGGGTTGGGCGGTACGCTCAGCCGTGCCTCTGTCCATCCTGACAATGTCTGGAGCCTCAAGGGCCTGCATGACTGCCTGAAGGCGCGCGGTGAGACGGTTGAGATCGTGCAGATCAGGCAACGGCTGGATTTGGCTTTGGCTCGTGCGGACCGGGCTGTTGGGGCGTCCTGTTTCTGTGCCCAAGCCGCCATGAGGGCCGCCGAATGAGATACGCCTTTCTGCTCGCTTTGCTCTGCAGCCCGGCGCTGGCGGATCGACAATCCTTTCCGCCCGTCGACGAGGCCGAGCGGGATGTCACCCTCGTCTCGTTCCGGGCAAACCTGCTGAACATGGTAGCCGAGCGCGACATCGAAGGCGTGCTGTCTGTTGCCTGCCCGGATATTTACCTTAGCCACGGCGGCAATGGCGGCCCGGACGAGCTGCGCGAGTATCTTACTCCCGGACCGGCAACGTCAGAGCAAGATGATGATGACAGCGAAAAGGTTGTTGAAACCTTTTGGTCCGATCTGGAAAACACCCTGACACAGCCTGGCTATTTCAACGAAGACGGCGAGTTCTGGATGCCCCACCAATGGCAGCTCACCCTACCCGCTTCGCTGGATCCGGCGTTGGCCTATTTTGTGACCGCTCAGGATGTAACTCTGCGCAACGCACCAAATCGAGGCGCGGCCATACTCGACCTCATCAGCTATGAGGTCGTCATCATCCGCGACGTCTCTCCCATCGCGCAATACCAGAGGGTTCTGCTGACTGATGGGGGTCAGGGCTATATGCACAGCGATTTCCTGTGGCCTATGACTGGTTATCGGGCGGCATTGGCAAAATCTGAAACTGGCGAATGGCAGTTGTGCACCTTTGTCAGCGGTGACTAGGCTTTGGCTCTTTTCTTTTCGGCCACCAGCTTTTCCGCCAGATCGCGGGCGATGGCAAAGGCCCCCTTGATCTTGTCGCTGTCCTTCTTCCAATCGCGGCGCACGACGATCTTGTTATCCTTGACCTTGGCCAACCCGCGCTGGTTCTGGATGAACTCGACCAGCCCCTGAGGCGAGGCGAATTTGTCGTTGTGAAACTGGATCGTCGCGCCTTTGGGCCCGCCATCTAGCTTGGCAATCCCTGCCCGTTTGCACATCGCCTTGATGCGCACGACCAGCATCAGGGTGTTGACCTCTTTCGGCAGCGTGCCAAAGCGGTCGATCAATTCAGCGGCGAAGCCTTCCAATTCCACCTTGGTCGACAGCGACGACAAACGGCGATACAGGCCCAGGCGGACATCCAGATCGGGCACATAATCCTCGGGGATCAGGACCGGGACGCCAAGATTGATCTGCGGCGCCCATTGGTCATCTGCATCCGACAGGCCTTCCATCTCACCGGCCTTGATCTTGGCAATCGCCTCTTCCAGCATCGACTGGTAGAGTTCATAGCCCACATCGCGCATTTGGCCCGACTGTTCCTCGCCCAACAGGTTACCCGCCCCTCGAATATCAAGGTCCTGAGACGCCAACGTGAACCCCGCCCCCAACGTGTCGAGCGAGCCCAGAACGCGCAGCCGTTTTTCGGCCGTGGCGGTCAGGCGGGCACGCGGCTTTGTGGTCAGATAGGCATAGGCGCGGGTTTTCGACCGCCCGACCCTGCCGCGGATCTGATAGAGCTGCGCCAGGCCGAACATATCCGCCCGGTGCACAACCATCGTATTTGCTGTCGGGATATCCAGCCCGCTTTCCACAATCGTGGTGGCCAGCAAAACATCGTATTTGCCGTCGTAGAACGCATTCATCCGATCGTCGAGTTCCCCCGCCGCCATCTGCCCATGCGCCACCATATAAGTCAGCTCGGGCAGTTGCTCTTTCAGGAATTCCTCAATCTCGGGTAGGTCCGAGATGCGCGGCACGACATAGAAACTCTGCCCACCACGGTAATGTTCACGCAGCAGGGCTTCGCGGATCGTGACCGCGTCGAACTCACTGACATAGGTGCGGATCGCCAGCCGGTCGATGGGAGGTGTGCCGATGATCGACAGGTCACGCACGCCGGTCAGGGACAGTTGCAGCGTTCGTGGAATCGGCGTCGCGGTCAGGGTCAGGACGTGGATATCGCTACGCAGCTGTTTCAGACGCTCCTTGTGGCCAACACCGAAATGCTGTTCCTCGTCGATGATCAGCAGACCCAGATTGTTGAACCGTATCGCTTTTGCCAGCAAGGCATGGGTGCCGATTACAATATCCACCGTGCCGCGCGCCAACCCATCACGGGTCTGTTGCGCCTCTTTGGCCGAGATGAAGCGGGACAGCTGCCGCACCTCAAGCGGGAAGCCCCGGAAGCGATCCTTGAAGCTGGCCGCGTGCTGGCGTGCCAACAGCGTTGTCGGTGCGATCACCGCCACTTGCACGCCCGACATTGCGGCAACGAAAGCGGCACGCATTGCGACCTCGGTCTTGCCAAAGCCCACGTCGCCACAAATCAGACGATCCATCGGCGCGCCGGAATGCATGTCTTCCATGACCTCACCGATTGCGCGCAGCTGATCGTCAGTTTCCTGATAGGGAAAGCGCGCACTGAACTCCTCCCACGCGTGCGGAGGCGGGTCCATAATCGGGGCCTTGCGCAAAGCCCGTTCGGCAGCGATGCGGATCAGTTTATCCGCCATCTCGCGGATGCGCTCTTTCAGCTTGGCCTTCTTGGCCTGCCACGCGCCGCCCCCCAATCGGTCCAGCAGACCCTCATCATGACCGTATCGCGACAGCAGTTCGATGTTTTCGACCGGCAGGTACAGTTTGGATTGTTCTGCGTATTCCAGCAGCAGACATTCATGGGCGGCACCGGCCGCCGTCACGACCTCCATCCCCAGATAACGCCCGATGCCATGATCCACATGGACCACCAAATCACCCGGGCTGAGGGATTGGGTTTCGGTCAGGAAATTTTCGGCCTTGCGGCGCTTTTTGGGCTGCCGGATCAGCCGATCGCCCAGCACATCCTGTTCGGCGATCACGGTCAGGTCGGGCGTTTCGAACCCGTGCTCCAGCGCCCAGACGGCCAGATGCAGCCCGCGTTTGCCGATACGCGTACCGTCGGGCACGGGGATCGCCTCGGCAAGGCCTTCATCCTCGATCAGCCCAGTCAGACGTTCGCGGGCCCCTTCGGAATAAGAGGCAATCAGAACCGGCCCCTTGGCCATTTTGTCGGTGATATGGCTGGCCAGTGCTCCGAACAAGCTGATGCTTTCCTGCTGCCGCTCGGGCGCGAAATTCCGTCCAATCCGTCCACCTGCGTCAATCACCCCGGGCCCAAGGGCCTGAGGCAATGCATTGAATTGCAGAACGCGCCTATCGCCGACAGCTTGTTCCCAAGCAGTGTCATCGAGATACAGTAGGCCCGGTGGTGTCGGTTTATACACCGTGTCCATGCGCGACCGGTTCTCAAGCGCGAGCCGCCGCGTTTCGTATTGATCCGCAATCGTGTCCCACCGCGCCAAACGCGCGGGCGTGACCTGATCATCCAGCGAGATGGTGGCACCGGGCAGATAATCAAACAGCGTTTCCAGCTTTTCGTGAAAGAACGGCAGCCAGTGTTCGATCCCCTGATGCTTGCGCCCTGCGCTAACGGCCTCGTACAGGGGATCATCTGTGCCCGCCGCCCCGAACTCGATGCGATAATTTTGCCGAAACCGGGTGATGGCCGCGTCATCTAGAATGACCTCGGACACTGGTGCCAGCTCCACAACAGCCAGCTTTTCGGTCGTACGTTGCGACACCGGATCAAACCGACGTGCTCCATCCAGAACATCCCCGAACAGGTCCAGCCGCACCGGCCCGGATTCGCCGGGCGGGAAAATGTCGATGATACCCCCTCGAACGGCATAATCGCCAGGCTCCATCACGGTCGGGCTTTGCGTGAACCCCATGCGCACAAGGAAATTCCGCAGCGCGGTTTCATCAATGCGGTGATCGACACGGGCGGTAAACGCCGCCTCTCTCAGCACCGCACGGGCAGGCACGCGTTGGGTTGCGGCGTTCAGAGTTGTCAGCAGCACATATTGCTGCGGCATCTGGTGCACAAGTGCGGCAAGGGTGGCCACACGCGCTGCCGAGATATCGGCATTGGGCGATACCCGATCATATGGCAGACAATCCCAGCCTGGGAACACAAATACCGGCATGTCAGGCGCAAAAAAGGCAAGCGCCGCGCGCATCGCCTCAAGCCGTTTGTCATCACGCGCTACATGGCACACCGGCCCGCCCGAGCGCGCCAGCTCATTCAGGACAAGCTGCGCGTCAAACCCTTCGGGGGCGCCGCCAACGATTACTTGGTTCGGACCCGTCATCGCCAAGCCTTTCTGATTTTACCAACCCGGGACGCCGATGGAAAAATTCTGGTACATGCCCCAAAGCGAAGTGATCAAGATCGAAATCATACCAACTATCTGGGTATAGATCCGGCAGCGCGTAAGAATCTTGGAAATATACTCCAGACTGGGTGTTTCCCGGCGCAGTTTCCGTGCGGCTGATACATTGATCAGCACGACAAGACAAACCGGAAACAGCAATAAAAACACGGCCTGCGCAAATTCAAGCCCGTAGTAGAACCCCAAAGTGGCGAGACCCGTGAACAGAAAACAACTAAACGCTAATATCGCGAGGCCGGATACCTCCAATATATAGAGCAATCGGTTTCCGTTAATGCGGACGATATCCATCAAATCCTGTTCCGATTGCCCGCCTACCCGTCTTGCGCGCACAACAAGGTCAAACGGCACGCCCATGGCCCAGTGGCTGGCCGATGACCACAACACCGCAAGCCCGATCCAATACCAGAGATTCGAAAAGCTGCGCATGTCGATGAGTTCAAAAATCGAAGAGTATAAGTCCACGCGTCAGCCCTTAATTTCCGTCTTCAGGGACCTTCTTCGCAAAGACGCGTCCATCGTTACCCTTGAGACTACACGGAATTCATGCCACCCAATGCTGGAATTTACAAGGAGAGCGCGTCATGAAACCGACCATTGCCCCCTATCCTCTGGCCCGTTTTCGTCGAACACGCCAATCACAGGCGGTGCGGGCGCTGGTTCGCGAGAATACACTGACCACCGATGATCTGATCTGGCCGGTTTTCGTCCGAGACGGCGAAGGTATTGAAGAGCCTGTCCCCTCGATGCCTGGTGTCATGCGCCGTTCGGTCGATCTGATCGCACAGGCTGCGGTCGAGGCGCAGGCCCTGGGTATCCCAGCAATCTGCATCTTTCCCTACACCGACGCATCCCTAAAGACCGAAGATTGCGCCGAAGCGTGGAACCCCGATAACCTGTCCAACCGAGCCATTCGCGCCATCAAGAAAGCCGCACCCAATATCGCAGTGATGACGGACGTGGCGCTGGACCCATACAATATCAACGGCCACGACGGTTATGTGGTCGATGGTGAGATCATAAACGATCTGACGATCGAGGCGCTTGTAAAGATGACGCTGGCGCAAGCAGATGCGGGCGCCGACATCATCGGCCCGTCAGATATGATGGATGGCCGAATTGGTGAAATGCGGCGCGCCTTGGAAGGCGCAGACCATCACAGCGTGATGATCCTCAGCTATGCGGCCAAATATGCGAGTGCGTTCTACGGACCGTTCCGAGATGCAGTGGGCGCCTCGGGCGCGCTGACCGGGGACAAGAAGACCTATCAGATGGACCCCGGAAACTCGGACGAGGCGCTGCGCATGATCGAGCGTGACCTGACCGAAGGCGCGGACATGGTCATGATAAAACCCGGCATGCCCTATCTGGATATTTGCCGCCGGGTGAAGGACACGTTCGGTGCGCCAACCTATGCCTATCAGGTCTCGGGCGAATACGCGATGATGCAGGCTGCGGCGCAGAATGGCTGGATCGACGGAGAAAAGGTCATGCTCGAAAGTCTGCTGGCGTTCAAACGCGCGGGCTGCGACGGGATCCTGACCTATTTCGCGCCTCAGGCCGCCCGGATCCTGCAGGGCTAATCCCCCGCGTTTCCGCGATTTTTCGCCGACTATCTTTGGCCACCGGGCAGCTTTCCCGTGACACGAGGCGACAATCGGCGTATTCTTGCGGACAAGATCGGGAGCACCCGACAATCAGGCATTTATACAGAGATAAAAAACATGAGCAGTTCCAAACCTACTCGATTAAGCCGTCGTGGCTTTGCTTTTGGCATGGCCGGTCTGTCAGTGACCGCCGCTTGCGGCAATGGCGTCGGCAGTTCCAACGCAGCGACGATTGACGCCCGTGTGGATGCGACATTGAACCAGATGTACGCCACCTACCCCAACACGCTCGAAATCGCGAACAAGGCCAACGGCATGCTGGTCATGCCTCTGATAACCGATGCCGGACTAATCGTCTTTGGCGGTGCCTACGGCACAGGCGCGCTACGCATTCAGGGCGCAACAGTTGATTACTATTCCGCAATTTCGGGAACCGCCGGCCTGCAAATCGGTGCCCAGCAATATGCGCATGTCCTGTTCTTCATGACACAGGACGCGTTGAACGATTTCCGCCGTTCCAGCGGATGGACCGCCGGGGCCGAAGTCGGCTACGTGGTCGATGCGACGGGCGACTCTCTGTCGACCGACACCACCACCCTGCGTTCGCCGGTTTTGGCGGCGGTCTTCGGACAGGCAGGGCTAAAGTTCGGCGCGACGGTCGAAGGCACGAAATACACCCGCATCATTCCCTGATACCGGACTACCCTCCCCCTTCAAGGCACCCCGCTTTCGGCATCAGGCTCGAGGCGGGGTTTTTCATTCAAACCGCGGTAAACACGCATGTTCTCATGCGGTTCCTCTTTCGATCCGTGCGGCCATCCTCTAGTGTCTGCGCAATCATAGAGTGAACGGAAATGTGACCGCTGATGGGAATTGTCTTTCGCTGGCTAGTGCGTATCGCCTCGGGTCTTGTTCTGCTGATATTGGCGGCTGTGATGCTGGTGTATTTTCTGGCCAGTCAATCCCTGCCGGATTACGATCAGACCGTTAAAGTTGATGGCCTGACTGCGCCGGTTGAGGTTGTCAGGGATACTGCGAATGTTCCCCATATTCTGGGCGCATCAGACCCGGATGTCTTCTTTGGGCTTGGCTATGCCCATGCACAGGATCGCCTCTGGCAGATGACCGTTCTGCGCCGGACAGCGCAGGGACGATTGTCCGAAGTCTTTGGCGCTCGCACTGTTCATATCGACAAGCTGTTGCGACGGTTTGATCTGTACGGGCTTGCACACCGGTCGGTACAAGCCCAGGACGACTATACCAAAGAGGCCCTGCGCGCTTATGCTGCAGGGGTGAATGCACGACTGGCCGAGATTAACGAAAACGCATTGGGCCGTGGTGCGCCAGAGATGTTTCTGTTCAACGCGCCTGTATCGCCCTGGCAACCGGGCGACAGCCTGGCCGTCATCAAACTCATGAGCCTGCAACTTTCTGGCCATCTTGAGGATGAAGTGCTGCGCGCGCGCACATCGCTTATGCTGGATGACCAGACCCGACTGGCGGATATTCTGCCTGATGTTCCCGGGCCGGGAATCGCCGCTCTGCCCGAATACGCCGCCCTGTTTCCCAACCTGCCCAGATATGCGGCCGGATCGTCGATGCCGGACACGCCCATCTCGCCCTTTCCAAAGCGCGGATTGGCCGGAGCATCGAACGCATGGTCTGCCGCGCCCACAAGATCTGCCAGCGGAGGGACGCTTCTGGCCAATGACCCGCATTTGGGTTTCACAGCGCCGGGCATCTGGTATCTGGCCCGTCTGGAACTGGCCAAAGGCGGCGTGATCGGTGCCACGATCCCCGGCATCCCGGCGGTGATGACCGGACGCAGTGATCGGCTGGGCTGGGGTTTGACCTCATCCTATCTGGATGATCAGGACATCCATATCGAGCAGTTGAACCCGGAAAACCCCGAGGAATACCTGACCCCCGAAGGATACAAGACCTTTCTCAGCCGCCCTTCGATCATCGAGATCAAAGACGAAGCCCCAATCACTCTGACCCTGCGCTGGACCGAGAACGGACCCGTTCTGCCGGGCACCCATTACGATCTTGGGACGATCACGCCGCCGGGTCATGTCGCCTCGCTGTCCTGGACAGCCCTGAGCGCACAGGACACATCCATGTCAGCCTCGATGGCGCTGATGAATGCGGACACTGTCCGACAAGCCATCACCGCAGCCGAGCTGTTCATGGCGCCATCTCAGAACCTGTCATTGGTCGACAAGGACACGATCGGCATGAAGCTGATCGGTGCAATGCCGCACCGTGCCGCAAAGAACCAAAGTCGGGGGCGTATTCCGACGCCTGGCTGGCTGGCCGAAAACCGGTGGCAAGGCCGCCTGCCCTATGCTGACAACCCCGAATTCGTCGCACCTGCGGGCGGCATTCTGGGCAACACAAACAACAAGATCATCGACCGGCCATTTCCCGAACATGTCTCATATGAATGGGGGGATACGCAGCGCATCCATCGCTGGGAACGGCTGATGCAATCGCGCGAGGTACACACGCGCGACAGCTTTATCGAGGCACAGCTGGACACGGTCAGCTTTACCGCGCGCTCTCTACTTCCGCTGATCGGGGCTGATCTGTGGTACACCGGCGCCTCTGCCCCCGAAGGCACCCAGGAACGCCAGCGCCAGATCGCGCTGAACCTTTTGGCCGAGTGGAATGGCGAGATGAATGAACACCTGCCAGAACCCCTGATCTATGCTGCTTGGGTTCGGGCGCTGCAAATCCGGTTGATCGCAGATGAGCTTGGCCCCCTGGCGGCTGAATACAAACATGTCGAACCACTGTTCATCGAACGTGTCTATCGCGACATCGACGGAGCTTCGGCCTGGTGTAATGTGCGTCAGAGCGCGCCGACAGAGACCTGCACCGATATGGCACGCATGGCACTGGACGATGCGCTGATCTGGATTTCCGAAAAATACGGAGGATCGCTGGAATCCCTGCGCTGGGGTGACGCGCACCAGGCGACGCATGACCACCCGGTTCTGGGATCGGTTCCGGTGTTACGATTCTTTGTGAATATCCGACAGTCCACCAGTGGTGGTGACAACACCCTGCTGCGCGGCAGAACATCGGGGGAAGGCCCTGATCCGTTTCAGAACGTGCACGGTGCAGGCTATCGCGGCGTATATGATTTTGCGGATCCCGACAGCTCGGTGTTTATCACGGCTACGGGCCAGTCGGGTCACTTCCTTTCACGCTACTATGACGATCAGGCCCAGCTTTGGCGTCGGGGTGAATACATCCCGATGTCCCTGGACCTTGACCTGGCACATGCAGCCGCTGTCGGAGTGACCACCCTTATCCCCCGCTAAGTTCCGTGCTTCGGCAAGACCTCGCCCGTTTATTTTCCATCGCGTGGACGCTGAATGGCGTTTGGCATACGATCCAAAGGCCTAGGATTTGTGTGCGGGGGACCAAATGGCCAGTATCCGGGATAAGCTGAACAATCTCGCGCGGGATTATGCGATCGCCTGGAGCTCGGGCGACCCCGAGGCCGTTGCCAGTTTCTATGCTCCCGACGGACAGATCACGATCAACCGTGGAGAACCGATCATAGGCCGCGCTGCGGTGGCGGAAATGGCGCGCGGGTTTTACACTGATTTCCCCGATCTTGAGGTCCGCTGCGACATGTTTCGCTGGGCGGGAAGCCACGCAATATTTGTCTGGACCCTTGAAGGGCAGCATTCCAAAACCGGCAACGACGTCGTGACGCGGGGTTGGGAAGAATGGGAAATGACCGACACCAATCAGGTCCAGACCTCTCTGGTTTGGTTCGATGCCGAGGATTTTCAGCGCCAGATTGACGGCTGATCACGGACCACTTTGTTTGATGGGTATAGGGGAATTCGCCCCCAGTCAGAGTTCAAAGCGCGGAGTATTGCGAGGCCTGTTTTTCTGTCCACAGCACGTCGATCACAAAGCCATCTTCGGTCTGCTTTTCGGACTGCACGACCTCCTGGCGGAACAACCACGCGCGCTTGTTGCCTTCGGCAAATCCCAGTTCCAGCGTTGCCTCAGAACGTACGCCCTGCAGCGTGACGGCAATTTCCGCCAAAAGCGGGGCGATCCCTTCGCCGGTGACGGCTGAAATCGCGAAAATCCCCTGATCCCGCTCTGCCCGCGCCATCGCGGCTTCGCGCTCATCCGGGGACAGCAGGTCGATCTTGTTCCAGACCTCAATCCGGGGCCGCGTATCGTCAATACCCAGTGAAGTCAGGATAGTTTCGACATCCTTCGCCTGTGCCTCAGATTCATCGTGGCTGATATCGCGCACATGAACCACGATATCAGCGCCCAACACTTCCTCCAGCGTGGCCCGGAATGAGGCGACCAATTCGGTGGGCAGGTTCGAAATGAACCCCACCGTGTCCGACAGTATCACTTCGGGACCGTCAGGCAGTTCGACCCGACGCATGGTAGGGTCAAGCGTGGCGAACAACATGTCCTTGGCCATGACATCAGCCCCGGTCAGGCGGTTGAACAGGGTTGATTTGCCCGCGTTGGTATAGCCTACCAACGCCACAATCGGATATGGCACCTTGGCCCGCGCCGCGCGATGCAGCGTGCGGGTCTTGACCACCTTCTGCAACTGACGCCGCAGCCGCACCAGTTGTTCATCAATGGCCCGGCGGTCCGCTTCGATCTGGGTCTCACCCGGGCCACCCACAAAGCCCAATCCGCCCCGCTGCCGTTCCAGGTGGGTCCAGGCACGCACCAGCCGGGTCCGCTGGTAACTCAGCGCGGCCATTTCCACCTGCAAAACGCCCTCACGGGTGCGCGCACGGTCGCTGAAGATTTCGAGGATCAGCCCGGTCCGGTCGAGGATCTTGACCTTCCACGCCTTTTCAAGATTGCGTTGCTGAACGGGCGTAACCGATCCGTCGATCAAAACCAGCTCGACTTCGTTCTCGTGCAACCGTTCGGCCAGTTCCTCGATCTTGCCGCTACCGAACAGAAAACCGGCCTGCGCTCGAGGTAAGCGCACAACTTCGGATCCGATCACATCAAGGTCGGGCAATGCAGCGGCCAGCGCCACCGCTTCTGCCAGCGCCGGTCCTGGAACGCGGCGCTGTTCATCTGATTTGATTTCCGGATGCAGCACCCACGCTCGGGTGCGCACCCTTTCATGTTCCATCAAGAGGCGTCTTCGCCCTCATACAGGCTGATCGGCTGCGATGGCATGATGGTCGAAATCGCGTGTTTGTAGACCAGCTGCGACTGTCCGTCGCGGCGCAACAATACGCAGAAGTTGTCGAACCAGGTGATCACACCCTGCAATTTCACACCGTTGATCAGGAAAATTGTGACCGGGACTTTTGCTTTCCGTACATTATTCAGGAACGCGTCCTGCAGATTCTGTCTGTCCGAAGCCATATTCTTATAATCTCGCCATTGTTCTTGCTACGCGCTGCGGACCAACGCGCTCCCTCCGGCGGAGTATGGAGTGTCGTTAACCGATATTCCAGATGAAAAATCAGTCACTAGCATGGTTATTGTTTCTTAACCCCTCAATAGAGCGGGTGTGATCAAGGCAATAATCGCCAGCGTTTCCAATCTGCCGATCACCATAGCGGCACACATGGTCAGCTTGGCACCGCCCGAAAGGTCGATCAATCGGATAGGAACATCGGTTGCCAATTCGATCAACGGCCCTGTCGTGCTCAGCGCGGCAACGCTAAGCACCATAGCGTGTTCGAACCCCGTACCCATGGCAGCAAGCAACACATTGAACACAGCAGCTGTCAGGGCAAACATCATGAAAAATATCCAAGCGATAAAGGCCCCATCGCTTTGGATGCGGCGGTTTCCACCACCTACTCCGCTGACCGAAGACGGATAAATCAAACGGTCAATTTCACGCGCGCCGTTAAGGTACAGAGCAAAAACCCGCAACAGCTTTACCCCGCCCGCCGTTGTTGCAACTCCACCGCCGATCAGCGCAAGCCCCATCAGGATCAATCCCGGGGTGCCCAGACCGGAAATTTGCTGGGCATCATCCCAGTTTGCACTTTCGAACCCCGCGGTTGTCAGAAATGACAAGACCGTAAAAATCATGCCCCAAATTACGCTCAACGCCTGAAGAGGTTCCATCTGGCCGCCAATTTCGCTGACGCCGGCAAGAACCCTGAAGAAAAGCAGCGCCGCTACGCCTGCAACGATCATGAGCCCGATCCGGAACTCGGGGTCCTTATCCAGCCGCGAATATCCTGAGGTAGCTGTGTCCGAGGAAAAGGTAAGCCGCGACAAAGCGAAGAACAGGAACAGAAACAGAATGGCCTCACCGGTTACGCCGGCCTGCGCTCCCTCAAGCCCACCAACCGGTGAGATACCCGATGTGGCCATGGTCGACATCGCATGACAGATGGCGGTCAGGCCCTGCTCTCCTGCGATCACGAGCAACAGCCAAATGACAGCGGTCAGCCCGACATAAACCGGCGTCAAAGTCAGCGTGACGCGGATAAGACGCCCGCGCGGGTCTACCATCTCGCTTTGCGCCACGCCTGAAACCGGGCGACCGGGTTGACCACGGGCTGTCACCTCGAACCCGCCCAGCGACAACGGCGCGAGGATCGCGGCCGCTGAAATCCACATCAAAAGCCCGCCCATCCATCCGACCTGAGCCCGCCAAAGGTGTAACGGCGCCGACAACCGGTCTGGATCAGGAAACAAATCAGCCCCGGTAGTGGTCAATGCGCTGACCATGTCGAAATAGGCGTTCAGAAAGCTCGTATTACCCAACGCATCATGCAGAGGGATCGCAAGAAACAAGGGCAATACGGTGAAACAGCCTAACAAGACCGCCAACTGGCCCAATGTCCCTCGGCGCGGCATTCTGTTGGATGTTGCCAGCGAGATGATCCCGACCACGAACAACCCCAGCAACCCGGAATAGAAGAACGACCGGGACGTTTCGTGATCATCCAGCACCAGCGCAAATATGGCAGGCATCCACATAGCGGCAGCAAAAATACCCCAGAGCAGAAGAAACAGCGGCAATCGCCGTATAAGGCTAACCTGTTTTTTCCGTGCATGCGCCATCAGAAGAAATCGATCGAGACCTGCATCAGCCGTTCCACCTCGGGGACGTCTTTGGCCAAGGCAAAAATCGCCACCACATCCTTTTCTTCAATCCTGAGACTACCGGTGGGGCGCAACATCTCATCGCCTTTGCGTACGGCACCAACCAGAACACCTTCGGGGAAATCAATGTCGCGCAGCTTTTGCCCGGCCATAGGAGAGGTTGAAAGTACTTCGGCCTCGATCACTTCGGCCTCTGCATCTCCGATGGAGTAGACCTGCCGCACGCGTCCGTGCCGAATATGGCGCAGAATCGAACTGACGGTGGTGGCGCGGGGGTTGATATAGGCGTCGATACCCAGCGGCCCCATCAGGGCAACCATGCTGGGATCATTGATCAGTGCAATCGCCAGAGCACAGCCTTCGGCCTTGGCACGCACGGCAACCAACATATTTACACGGTCATCATCCGTGACGGCCAACATTGCATCCGCGCGTTCGATGCCAGCTTCGCGCAGCAGCGCCGCGTCCAGACCATCACCGTGAAGGACAATCGTTCGCTCAAGCGCTTCGGCTGCCACTTCCGCACAGTGGCGGTCTCGTTCAATTATCTTGGCACGCACGCGGCTTTCACGTTCTTCCAATGTCCGAGCAACTTCAAGACCGACATTACCACCGCCGACAATCACCACCCGGTCCTGCCGTTTTTGCGCCTTGCCGAAAACCTCCATCGTGCGGTCCACGTCTTTGACATTGCTAAAGACATAGCATTCGTCACCGACAAACAGCTGGTCCTCGGATTCCGGGGCAAACAGCGTACCCTCGCGCCGGACACCCACCACAATAGAGCTGAGCGTCGAAAACAGATCGGTCAGTTGCCGCAATGGCGTGTTCACGATCGGGCAATCCTCGGCGATGCGAATGCCAAGCAACTGCGCTTTGCCATCCATGAACATCTCGGTGTCAAAGGCGGATGGGGCAGACAACCGGCGCATCGCCGCTGCGGCAACCTCGCGCTCGGGGCTGATCACCACATCAATCGGCAGGTGATCGCGGCGATACAGATCCGAATGAATCGCCTCGAGATAGGATTTCGACCGAAGCCGGGCGATTTTGCGCTGAATGGAGAAAACCGAATGTGCCATCTGACAGGTGACCATGTTCACCTCGTCCGAATGGGTGGCAGCAATAATCATATCCGCATCGCGCGCGCCCGCTCGGTTCAGAACATCCGGATAGCTTGCAAATCCCGCAATCCCCTGAACATCCAAGGTTTCGGTCGCCCGTCGCACCAGATCAGGATTGTTGTCAACCACAGTAACGTCGTTCAACTCGCCCGAAAGATGCCGTGCAATCTGCCAGCCAACCTGACCCGCACCGCAAATGATGACCTTCATGCTATTGGCCCTTCTGCCTGAAATCTTTGAATGACAGATGCCCCCCAGACGGTCAATTAGTTTGTAACACAAGCAAAGCTGAGGCAAGGTAAGCGTATGAAAACAATAGCTCTCACGATTTCTTTGACTCTGTTGCTAACTGCGTGTGGGCCGCTTTCCCTGTATTATCAAGAGGGCGAGACAGTTTCGCAAATGCAGTCGGAAACGACTGGATGTCAGGTTCAGTCCCTCAAAGACGCCCCCGTTGCCAATCAGGTGCGACAAGGGGCACCAACTTATTGGCCAGGTCGCACCTACTGCGATGGTCGGGGAAGGTGTCATCGCACCGGAGGCTGGTGGCAGCCCGGTCAGATCTATACGGTCGATGTTAACAAAGGGCTGCGCAACAAGCTGGAAGCACAATGCATGGCGCAGAAAGGCTATCGCCCGGTCAGCCTTGCGCCTTGCAAGCAGGGCGTAAAGTCGCGTGTTGCTGCGGTCCCAACAACACAGCTGCCACCGCTCAGCACAGATTCATGTTTCGTCAAATTCGACAACGGAACGTTCCAGATCATTACCCCAGGTCAGGCAGGGTAAAGGCCGGCGGATCACTCCGCCGGTTCAGCCTCGTCCAGTTGCGCGATCCGCGCCCCCGATTTGTTCGAGGTCACTACGCCCAGAGATTTCAGCTTACGATGAAGCGCGCTGCGTTCCATGCCGACAAAGCTGGCGGTACGGCTGATATTGCCCCCGAACCGGTTGATCTGGGTCAGCAGATATTCACGCTCGAACGCCTCGCGAGCTTCGCGCAACGGCAAGGTCGCCAATGCCCCGGACAGAACGACGCGTCCCGATTCATCAGCTTTTTCTTCTTCGTTTGGAAGCTCACGCGCTTCGATCGGGCCCGTACCGTCACCCAGAATGAGTACCCGTTCGATCAGGTTCTTAAGCTGACGCACATTGCCCGGCCAGGTCATGGTCTGCAGCAACGCGACAGCTTCGTCTGAAATCTCGCGCACCGGCAGGCCCTGGGATTCATTGCACATTTCAATAAAAAACTCGGCAAGAACCGGAATATCCTCGCGCCGATCTTCTAGCGAAGGCACCGAAATAGGCACAACATTCAGACGATGGTAAAGTTCTTCCCGAAAACGATCAGCGGCGATTTCTGCATCAAGGTCGCGATTGGTCGAAGAGATCACCCGCAGGTCGACCCGAACCTTGTCGGAACCTCCAACCCGTTGAAACTGTTGATCAACCAGAACCCGCAGGATTTTTGACTGGGTTCCCATGGGCATATCTGCCACTTCATCAAAGTAGACGACGCCACCATGGGCCTCTTCCAAAAGGCCTGCCTCAACCCCGCGTTCGGTGGTTTCACGGCCGAACAGTACCTCTTCAACGCGCTCCGGCTCGATCCCGGCGCAGTTCACGGTCACAAAGGGCGCATTTGCCCGGTTCGATTCTGCATGGATATAGCGCGCGGCGATTTCCTTGCCTGAACCGGCAGGGCCTGTCAGCATCACACGCCCGTTGGACTTGGTCACCTTGTCCAGTTGGCTCTGCATTGCCCGGAACGAGGCCGATTTGCCGATCATATCCGAGCTTGTGACCTCTTTCCGCTTTAGCGAGGCGTTTTCGCGGCGCAGGCGCGAGGTTTCCATCGCGCGGCGGATCACAACCATCAGCTGGTCGATGTTAAAGGGCTTTTCAATAAAGTCATACGCCCCCTGCTTGATCGCTGCGACAGCGATTTCGATATTCCCGTGGCCCGAAATGATCACCACCGGAATGTCTGGGTTGTCGCGCTTTACAGTCTTCAGGATATCAATCCCGTCCATCCGGCTGTCTTTCAGCCAGATATCCAGGATCAAAAGCCCCGGGGGTTCGGAATTGATGGCTGCCATACACTCGTCCGAGTTGCCAGCCAGCCGAGTAGAATAGCCTTCGTCCTCGAGAATATCGGACACAAGCTCGCGAATATCACGCTCGTCATCTACAATCAGAATGTCGCTCATCTTTGGCCTGCTTTCAGTTTGTTTGTATCAATTGCCTGCTTTTTCGGCGCTGAATTTGAGGAAATATTGCTCCCGGGCAAACGGATCACGGCCATTGCGCCAAAATGGTCCTGTCCGTCAAATACGGGGGCGTCCTCAAGTGTCAGCACCCCGCCATGTTCTTCGATAATCTTTTTGACGATCGGCAGCCCCAACCCGGTGCCCTCGTCGCGTGTGGTCACGTAAGGCTCAAACAGCCGCGCACGATCTTCGGGCAAGCCGATACCGTTGTCGGCAATGGTGATTACCGTGCCCGCATCGTCGCCGATCACAGTAACCTTGATCTGAGGCTTGAGGTTCTCAGGTGCCCCTTTTTGTTTCAGCGTTTCAATCGCTTCGCCTGCATTCTTGATCAGGTTGGTCAGCGCCTGATTCAGCATTGTTGCGTCTACATCACCTGAAATCGGCTGATCTGGAAGCATCGCTTCGATTTCGACATCCGGCTGACCGGCTTGCTGCAAAAGAACAGCCTCGCGCACCAACCCCACCAGATTCTCTTCGTGCCGATCCGGTTCCGGCATGCGCGCAAACTTTGAAAATTCATCCACGATCCGCCGCAGGTCATTCGTCTGGCGAACGATCACATCAGTCATGGATACAAGGATATCGCAATCATCCTCATCCAGTTTGGACGAAAACTTTCGTTTGATCCGCTCGGCGCTCAGCTGGATCGGGGTCAAGGGGTTCTTGATCTCATGTGCGATGCGGCGCGCCACATCACCCCAGGCTGCCATTCGCTGTGCACTGACCAGATCGGTCACGTCGTCAAAGGCAACCACATATCCTTCAAGCCCGCCATCTTCGCCGCGGCGGATCGCCATGCGGACCAACAGGTTTTCCAAATGGCCTTTTCGCGTGACTTTGATTTCACCCTGCACAGCCTCTTGCCCGCTGTCCTTGAGGCTTTCGAACAAAGGCATGAATTCGGGCACCGCAATGCCAATGGCAAGATGTTCCTCTCCACGGGACCAATCCAACAGGCGTTCAGCGGATCGATTCACAAACGTCACGCAACCATCGGGGTCGACACCAACAACACCGGATGTGACCGAGGTCAAAACCGAATCGAACAGCCGACGCCGGCGTTCGATCTGCCGTGTGTTCTCCAAAAGGGTATCGCGCTGCCCTTTCAACTGTCGGGTCATCTGATTGAAATAACGGCCCAGCATCGCAATTTCGTCATCGGTGGCTTCTTCGATAACCTGAACGCCCAGATCGCCTGCCCCGACACGCTGCGCAGCGGTGGTCAGGCGTCCAACCGGGCGCGAGAGACGCTCGGCGAACCACATTCCCAGCGACACTGCAGCCAGGATCAGGATCACGGCAAAGCCCAGATAAAGCAGGCCGAATTCAAACAATACCCGTCCGCGTTCACTTTCAAGCTGTTGATAGAACTGAACTGTTTCCTTGGTATCGTCCAGCAGCGTCAGCAACTGCCCGTCCACTTCCCGGCTGACATAGAGATACCGATCAAGATAAGCCTTCAAAGGCACAAGCGCCCGAAATTCACTGTTTTGCCAATCGGCAATGATCAGCAATTCATTCTCAGTCGCCTGGGCCATCTGTTCAGAGGTCGGCTTTTCGAAGTTGAACAGATAAGAGCGATCCCCCCGGGATCGGATTTCGCCATTTCCATCAATGACATAGGCCTCACGCAGACCGCGCTGGATTTGCGCCTGCCCTTGCGCCAGAACCTCTCGCAGTTCAGCATCGGAAATATAGAAATCACGCGTCCGGGCATTGTCCAGAAAAAGCGCTAATACGACGGCGTCCTGAGTCAGGCCCTCTCGGTGTTCCTGTTCATAAGCTTCCGCAGCAGTAAGCGAGGATCCGACAACCTGCCTTACGCGGTCGGAAAACCAGCCCTCAAGACCAATATTCACCGTCAGACCGGCAAAGATTGCAACCGTGACAGTCGGCACCAGAGCCAACAGCGTGAAAGCTCCGATCAGTCGCAGGTGCAAACGGGACCCCGCGGATTTGGCCCGGCGCGCTGCAATCAGGTTGCCTACCTGACCCAGCACCAGCGCCGCAACCACGAGAACATAGACCAGATCCGCAAGTAGGATCAGGCGCAATGAGGGCGCGGTTGCCCCCAGATCGAATGGACCAATGACCAGATAGGTGGTCAAAGCCAGCACCGGGCCCAGCAAAACCAGACCCAAAGTTCCAAAATTGCGCAGCCTTCGGGATTTTCGCCACCGATTGACTGATAAAATCAGCCCGCTCTGTGCTCGGGTTGCCACCGTCTGCCCTCATCCTGATGTGCCGCTTGCGCGACTTACCGCCATATGTCGTGGTCGTTGCCCGGTCGAAACCCGGATGCCACGCTTTGTGTGGCGATATTACATCAGTTTGCGCCGCCGTGTCACCTGAATATCGAGCTCTGTTATCTTTTTGCGCAGCGTATTCCGGTTAATCCCTAGAAGATCAGCACATTTTGCCTGATTTCCCCCGGTCGCATCCAGGGCCAGTTCAATCAAAGGCGCCTCAACCTCACGCAAAATACGCTGATACAGACCCGGAGGTGGCAACATATTTCCATGTAGATCGAAATAGCGGCGCAGGTGGCGTTGGACCGAAGCCGAGAGCTTTTCGCGTTCTCCATTGCCTAGCACCGGCTCGGCTTCGGGTTGGCTGCCCAGCACCGACTCGACCTCGGTTTTGGAGATTTCATCGGCGCGGCTGGTCAGGCTCAAACGACGGACCGCATTTTCAAGCTGCCGTACATTTCCGGGCCAGGAATAGCGCCGTACCAGCTCGACCGCATCCGGACTGAACCAGCGTTTCGCGCCATGTTCGCGTTCTTCACGCGCCAGAAAATGATCGGCAAGCAAGGTGATATCATCGACCCTTTCGCGAAGGGCCGGAACATGCACTGTCGCACCGCAAAGGCGATAATACAGGTCTTGCCGGACGCGCCCGTTCTCCATGGCTTCGGTCAGGTCCGATTGGCTCGTAGCCATGAACCGAGGAACATGATCGCCTGGAGTGTCCATCATCCGAACGAGACGCGCCTGTAATTCGTCATCAATATCCGCGATCTCGTCGATAAGCAGCGTACCGCCCCGCACCCGTGCCATGACGCGCGCCGGGCCTTCAAGATCCCGCAGGTCGGCGGCAGTGGCCGTTACAAATGGCAGCGTCCTGCGATCGGAAAAATCATGTATCGCTTTGGCGATCAACGACTTGCCCGTTCCACTCTCGCCCGAAATCATGACCGACAGATCGGTATTCATCACCCGCGCCACCAAGCGATACAGCGCCTGCATCACTGGTGTCCGCCCCACCAGAGGCAGCTCTTCCGGACGCTCTTGGGACGTGTTACCGGCATCTGACGGCGTGCGCTGTTTCTGTTCCAGCGCGCGCGCGGTACGCTTCATCAAATCCGGCAGGTCGAAGGGTTTCGGCAGATAGTCATAAGCTTCCGCCTCGGCTGCCTGGATAGCCGTCATGATCGTGTTTTGCGCCGAAATTACGATTACCGGTAATCCCGGTCGGTCCTGTGCGATTTTTGGCAACATCTCGAGCCCATTGCCATCCGGCATAACTACATCGGATATGACCACGTCACCTTTGCCCTCGGCTACCCAACGCATCAAAGTGGTCAACGACGAGGTTGCATGCACCTTACACCCAGCGCGTGTCAGGGCCTGTGTCAGAACGGTCCGAATTGTGCGGTCGTCATCTGCAACCAGTACTGTTCCATCCATCAGGTGCTTTCCTTATTCTTGCTCTTTCCGGCGATTCATTCACTATTTCGCGTCACGCGGCGCGCGCCTCAGAGAGATGCGAAATTCCGTTCGTCCCGGAACCGACTCAGCCGAAATCCAGCCGTCGTGGTCCGAAATGATCTTGCTGACCAGCGCCAGCCCCAGGCCGGTGCCGTTTTCCTTGCCCGACACAAACGGGTCGAATATCTCGCCCCGAATCTTCTCCGGCAGACCGGGGCCGTCATCGGTCACTTCGATTTGCAGTGGCAGAGAATGACCTGACCCGTCGCTGCGTCGCAGGCGGAAAGAATGTTCAAAATACGTCCTTAAACGTATAGTTCCCCCTTTAGGGTCAGCGGCTTCCGAGGCATTCTTTAACAAATTCAAGATGACCTGCAGAAACTGATCCGGGTCGCCATAAGCAAGTGGCAACGACGGGTCGTAATCCTCGATGATCGTCATATGGGCACCGAAACCCAACAGGGCCGACCGCCGTGCCCGATCCAGCACGTCATGTATGTTGACCGGTTTGAAATCGGGCTCAGAGAGATTTCCGAATTGTTCAACCTGCTCCAACAGTTTTACGATACGGCGACTCTCTTCGACAATAAGATCTGTTAATTCAATGTCTTGCTGCGAGATATTCATGCTGAGAAGCTGCGCCGCGCCGGTAATTCCTGCCAGAGGGTTCTTAATTTCATGCGCAAGCATCTCGGCCATGCCGATCGCCGATTGCGCAGCGGATTTCACCGTGTTTCCACGGGTCATACGCCCAGCAAGTTCACGCGGCGTGATGATCATGATCATTGACCCCGGATGTCCGACAAGCGGCGCGATCTGAAGCGCACATTGCAACGGCGCGCGACTGCCTGATCCCACATCCACATCGTTCACAAATAGTGGCGTACCTTGCTGACGCGCTCTCAGAAACGCTTCTTCTAAGGGAGCGTCCACGGCAATCTGATCCCAGACGGGATGCCCGATAACGGATTTGCGCGAGGCGTTCAGGAACCCTTCACCGGCGGAGTTTATGTCTGCGATCCGGTCACCTGCATCTATGACAAAGGCAGGAACGGGTAGCGAGGTCCAGATGCTGTGATCCGAGGTCATGCCGCCACCTCTGCATCACTGCCAAGTGCAACACTCAGCAGGTGCATCACCTCATCCGTGTTGCGCGATGTCAGCACCGCCCGGCGCAACGGGGCCGGTGTTCCAGCCTCATCCATATACCAGCCGAGATGCTTGCGAGCGACGCGCAGGCCCAGATCCAAACCATAAAACCCCAGCATGGCCTGATAATGGGCACGAACCATGTCGGTCAGATCACTACCAGTGGGAATGATTGGCGCCTCTGCCCCGTATAGCTCATGCCCCATCTGCGCCAGAAGCCACGGTTTACCCTGCGCCCCGCGCCCAACCATAACCCCATCGGCGGCGGACTGATCCAGCGCTATGCGTGCAGCGCCAGAATCAACAATGTCACCATTCGCAATCACCGGAATCGAGACCGCTTCTTTGACCGCCCGGATTGCGCTCCAATTGGCATGCCCTTTGTAGAACTGGCAACGTGTGCGACCGTGGATCGTTACCATTTGTATTCCCGCATCCTGCGCCCGCCTTGCCACATCGGGCGCGTTCAGCAATTTGTCATCCCATCCCAGCCGGGTTTTCAGCGTCACGGGCACGTCCACGGCGCTGACAACGGCGTCGATCAATGTCAGCGCGTGGTCAGGCGTCTTCAGTAGGGCCGAGCCCGAATATCCATTTGTCACCTTCTTAGCCGGGCAGCCCATATTGATATCAATCACGCGCGCACCCCGATCAGCGACCTGGCGGGCCGCCTCGGCCATCCAATACGCCTCGCGTCCGGCAAGCTGGACAGCAGTGTTTTCCACATCCGCAGACAGCTCGGCCCGTTCGCGCACACCGGGTTTGGCCTGCACCATTTCCTGGCTAGCCACCATTTCGCTGACCACCATACCGGCACCAAAGCGCGTCACCAGATCGCGAAACGGACGATCAGTGATTCCGGCCATGGGCGCCAGTAGTACGGGCGGGTTCAAATCTTTGTCGGCAAGTCGCAGAGTCAACGTGCTTAATCCTTGAGCAGTTGCAGCTTTGATATCGAATTGAGTGCATATGAACAACAAAACCGCCATGAACAAGCATGCAAAATCATCGTTTGCCTATTTTTTAAGCAGATGAAACCGAGTGATTGCCTCTGCTTTCACCGCACCCTAAACATTGCCCTTAACTTGTCGGAGAGCACGACACATGACGACTGCAGCTATCATTGTCGCCGCAGGACGCGGTCAACGCGCCGGAGGCGGCACGCCAAAACAGTGGCGCCATCTGGCAGGTCGTCGGGTGGCCGACTGGACCATCGACCGATTCCGCGGGCAAGTCGATCACATCGTCCTTGTGCTTTCGAAAGAGGATGCCCCCGCCTGGGAAGAATTTAAAAGCGCCGATCTGATCCTCGCGGAAGGCGGGTCAGACAGAGCAGGATCAGTGCGCAGCGGGTTGTCGGCGTTGAACGGGATGAATGTGACCCGCGTCTTGATCCACGATGTCGCACGTCCTTGTGTCAGCACCGAGATCATTGATGCCGTTCTGGCCGCTCTGGACAATTTCCCCGGTGCAGCACCTGGCCTTGCGGTGACGGACGCCTTGTGGACAGCAAGCGACACTATGGTCACAGGCACTCAGGATCGATCCGGGTTGCATGCAGCGCAAACCCCGCAAGGCTTTCACTATGACGCAATCGTCGCTGCTCACACCGCGCATCCCGGAGGTTCCGCGGATGACGTGGAAGTCGCGCGCGCCGCCGGGCTGGACGTCTGCATCGTGCCGGGCGATACGGACAACCTGAAAATCACCCGACCCGAGGATTTTGCCAGGGCGGAACGCATATTGGGAACGGATATGGATGTAAGGCTGGGGAACGGCTACGACGTGCATCGTTTTGGTGACGGGGATCACGTAATCCTGTGCGGTATCAAAGTTCCGCATAACCGATCGCTTCAGGGGCATTCTGATGCGGATGTCGGTATGCACGCAGTCACCGATGCGATTTACGGAGCATTGGCACAAGGGGATATCGGACAGCACTTTCCGCCCTCAGATCCCCAATGGAAAGGCGCGGCAAGCGAAATATTCCTGCGCCACGCGGTCGAGTTGGCCGGGCAGATGGGATATCGTATCTCGAATGTCGACTGCACGCTGGTCTGCGAATACCCCAAGGTCGGGCCTCACGCCGCGGCCATGCGGGCAGAGATGGCGAAGATCATGGAATTGCGCCAGGATCAGATTTCGGTCAAGGCCACAACCTCCGAGCGTTTGGGCTTTACCGGGCGTGGTGAAGGAATTGCTTCTATTGCAACAGCTTGTTTGGTGAAATCATGACCGTTGCACAACTGATTGGCACTGTTTGTGGCGTCGGATATCTGCGACCCGCCCCCGGCACCTGGGGGTCTTTGGTTGCCCTGCCCTTGGTATGGGTTCTGCATACTCTGGGCGGTTTCCCCTTACTGGCGGTCGCGACAGTCGCAGTGTTTTTCGGCGGTCTGTGGGCCACGCGGGTGATGACCGCCGGGCAGGAAGACCACGACCCGTCCGAGATCGTGATCGACGAAGTTGCCGGTCAGTTCCTGGCGCTTTGGGCGATATCCTATCCCAGTTGGGCGCACGGGATCGACATTACGGCGCTGTGGCCAGGCTGGGTAACTGGGTTTGTACTGTTCCGCCTGTTCGACATCCTGAAACCTGGCCCTGTGGGTTGGGCCGACCGGCGCGGTGATCCGATGGGCGTTATGCTGGACGATGTGATTGCCGGGGTATTCGCTGCCATAGGCATCGTGTTGGCCGCCGGGTTCAGCCACGGAGTTCTGGGGTTGTGACCGTTTCCGACCTGCTAGAGAGCGCCAAAGCGAAAGGAGTGATGATCACCACCGCCGAAAGCTGCACTGGCGGGATGGTCGCTGCGGCTCTGACCGACATCCCCGGCAGCTCTGCGGTCGTTGAGCGCGGTTTTGTGACCTACACAAATACTGCCAAACAGCAAATGTTGGGTGTCCGCAAGGAATCATTGGATGCCCATGGCGCGGTTTCTGAACAGGTCGCGCGCGAAATGGCCGAGGGTGCCTTGCGGAATTCACAGGCGCAACTGGCAGTGTCGGTTACCGGCATTGCAGGCCCGGGCGGATCCGAGTTTAAACCCGAAGGCCGGGTATGTTTTGGTGTGGCCGGTGACGGCATCCCACCCATGACAGAAACCGTCGAATTCGGCGCATTGGGCCGCGATCGGGTGCGCCGCGCTGCGCGGGATCACGCGCTGGCACTGCTGTCAAAGGCGCTTTTCAGCACTGCCCAATAATCGGGCATGCTCGACAATTTGACGCCCAATTAATCAACTCTTCAAAAAAGGCCCCTGAAATAGGCTGCTCTTTTGGGCTCTGCCTCTTTTTTCCCCAGTCGCAATCCGCTTCAAGCCCCGCCACGCATTCTGAAAAGGAGAGTGGCTGATGAATGGAGCCGATACCGCCTGGATCATAGTAGCAACCGCACTGGTCCTGTTCATGACACTTCCGGGCCTGGCCCTCTTCTATGGCGGCCTTGTACGCGCCCGCAACGTGCTGAGCGTGTTCATGCACTGCTTTAGCATCGCCTGCTTGATGAGCATTCTCTGGCTGGTCGCAGGATATTCCATCGCCTTCGGCCCCGGTGAAAGCGGGATTTGGGGTGGGTTGGGCAAGGCCTTTCTAAATGGTGTTGATGCCGACAGCCTGGCCGGCACCCTGCCCGAAATTCTGTTCTTTGCCTTCCAGATGACCTTTGCCATTATCACCCCCGCCCTGATCGTCGGCGCCTATGTCGAGCGGGTTGGCTTTGGCTTTGTTCTGACCTTCTCTGCCCTGTGGATGCTGCTGTGTTATGCGCCCGTGGTCCATTGGATATGGGGCGGCGGAATGCTGAGCGATGGCGGCATTTTTGGCGAGATTGGTGTGCGAGATTTCGCCGGTGGCATCGTGGTGCATGAAACGGCAGGTCTGGCCGCATTGATCATTGCCGTTGTACTCGGCCCGCGCCGCAATCGCACGACGCCTCCGCATAATCCGGGCTATGTCATGATCGGCGCCGCAATGCTGTGGGTCGGATGGTTTGGGTTCAACGGCGGCTCGCAACTGGCGGCAGATGGTGGTGCGGCGATGGCGATGACCGTGACGCATCTTTCGGCGGCCACTGCATCCCTGACCTGGGCCTTGTGGGAGAAAATTCGCTTTGGCAAAGCCTCGATGGTGGGTCTTGTGACCGGAACCATCGCCGGTCTCGCTTCGATTACCCCAGCATCGGGTTTCGTCGGCCCGGTTCAGGCGCTGATCATCGGCGGCGTCGCAGGTATCCTGTGTCAGGAAGCGGTCTATGTCATGCGCAACATTTTGAAAATCGACGACACGCTGGACGTGTTTGCGGTGCATGGCGTTGGCGGCATCTTTGGCACGATCATGATCGCCTTGTTCGGTCTGGGAACCTGGACCGCGCAGCTTGGCGGGCTGGCAATCGTGGGCGTCTTTACCGCTGTGGTGACCTTTGTGTTGATCAAGCTTGTCTCAGCCGTCACGCCGCTGCGTGTGGATGCCGAGACTGAGACCAATGGCCTTGACTTGTCGGTGCATGGCGAACGTGCCTACGACATGTCAAGCTAATCACCAAGTCATTGTGAAAGCATACAGCGGGCCCCATTCGGGCCCGCTTTTCTTTTGCCTGCCCTCTCGACTCTGACGGCAGCAGCAGGCTATCAGCCCCGAAGGTTTTCAGCTCAGAGGTCCCGCCATGATCCCCAGTTCCTTTCCCGACAGCACCGAAATCGCCCGTCTGACCGCGCGGATGCTACTGGAAATCAAGGCTGTTCACTTCAATTCGCGCGAGCCATTCACATTGGCCAGCGGACTGCCCAGCCCGACCTATATCGACTGCCGAAAGCTGATCTCGTACCCGCGCATCCGGTCTACTCTGATGGATTTCCTGACCGTTACAGTGATGCGGGATGCGGGCTTTGAAGCGTTCGACAATATCGCTGGCGGCGAAACTGCGGGCATTCCCTTTGCCGCGATGGTCGCTGAACGCATGGCCCTGCCGATGACATATGTGCGTAAAAAGCCCAAAGGCTATGGACGAAATGCGCGGATCGAAGGCGCGATGAGCGAGGGAGAACGCGTGTTGCTGGTCGAGGATTTGACCACCGATGGCGGATCCAAGCTGTCCTTCGTCGATGCGATCCGCGAAACCGGCGCGACCTGCGGGCATACCGCGGTGATTTTCTATTATGGGATCTTCCCAGAAACCGAGAAAACTCTGGGTGATCATGGGGTGAAACTGCATTCGCTGTGCACCTGGTGGGATGTTCTGGCCGAGGCCAAAGCGCAGAAAGCCTTTGATACGGAAACACTTGACGGTGTCGAAGCCTTCCTGAACGACCCGCGCGGCTGGCAAGAGACCAACAAACCTTCCTAAACCTGTTGTGGATGGATTGGGGATAAGCGCCAAAGAATCGGCTGAGCATATACGATATCTGGTGACTTTTCCCCGCTTTCCTACATAATAGGCCAAGCACACCACATCGTCCAAACTGTCTGGAAAGTTATCCCTAGGCCTTACCCCCAGTTAGCCACAGGTATTTCCAGATAGCTTGCAGAGGCGTTTCGCGTATAGAACCTCGGGACGGGCAGCGGGGACAAAATGAACGAGATAAGCAGCATCGAGCAGGCAGCGGCACAGATCCAAAACGCCGATACCATGCCGCATTCTATTGAGGCTGAACAACAGCTTCTGGGTGCGATCCTGACCAATAACGACCTGTATGACAGGGTCGCCTCGATCATCGGGGCCGAGCATTTCTATGACCCGGTCCACGCGCGTATTTACGAGGTCGCCGCGACCCGTATCGCCAAGAACGCGCTGGCCTCGCCCGTCACGCTGAAATCTTTCATGGCCGAGGATGAAGGCCTGAAGGAACTGGGCGGTCCGGCCTATCTGGTCAAGCTGGCCGGGGCCTCGATCAGCGCCTTTGCGGTGCATGACTATGCCCAGATGATCTATGATCTTGCCATCCGGCGCGAGTTGATCCGACTTGGCCGCGATATCTCGGACAAGGCGGCGCGGGTCGATGTGGCGAGCGAGCCCAAAGAACAGATCGTTGAGGCTGAACAGCAGTTGTATCAGCTGTCTGAACAAGGCCAGACAGAACAGGGGTTTCAATCCTTCCTCAAGGCGGTCACCGAGGCTGTCAACGTCACCAACGAGGCCTATCAGCGCGGTGGTGGAATGGCCGGGATTTCCACCGGTCTGACCGATTTGGATAAACAGTTGGGTGGCTTGCACCCGTCCGACCTGATCATTCTGGCCGGGCGTCCGTCGATGGGGAAAACCTCATTGGCGACAAACGTGGCGTTCAACGTGGCCAAAGCGTACAAGCGCGGGCTGAAACCCGACGGCACCGAAGGCGCGATTGACGGCGGCGTTGTCGGGTTCTTCTCATTGGAAATGAGTGCCGAGCAGTTGGCGGGCCGGGTTCTGGCCGAAGCCTCGGAAATCTCGAGCCACAAGATCCGCCAGGGTGACATGACCGAGGGTGAGTTTCGCCGCTTTGTTGATGCAGCCAAGGAGTTGGAAGCCTGCCCGCTGTTCATTGACGACACCCCGGCCCTGCCGATCTCGCAGCTTGCCGCCCGTGCGCGGCGGTTGAAACGGACCCACGGTCTGGACCTGCTGGTGATCGACTATCTGCAGCTGTGCCGCGGCATGGCCGAAAACCGCGTCAACGAGATTGCCGAGATCTCGATGGGCATGAAAGCTATCGCCAAGGAACTGAACATCCCCGTGATCGCGCTGTCTCAGCTGTCGCGTCAGGTTGAAAACCGCGACGACAAGCGCCCACAACTGTCAGACCTGCGGGAATCGGGCTCGATCGAACAGGATGCCGACGTGGTGATGTTCGTGTTCCGCGAGGAATACTACAAAGAACGGGAAAAGCCCGGCGATCATGAGTTGGAGAAGATGGAAGAGTGGAAGCAGGCCATGGAACGCCTGCACGCCAAGGCAGAAGTTATCGTTGGCAAACAGCGCCACGGCCCCATCGGTACGGTCGAGCTGTCCTTCGAAGCACAGTTCACCCGCTTCGGGAACCTCGTCAAACCCTGGCAGCAGGACGGTCAGATCGAAGGCTACTGACCGTCACCAAAGGTCGGGTCGGTCAAACGCGCTGACACAGCGTGACGGCCCCACTATCGGATCAGCCTGTGAACCAGACAGAGATTGCCCTAGCCATCCGATCGGCTGGCTAAGCGGCATTGGCGGCTGCGCGAATGCCTCAGAAATGGGCAGGAAACCGGTTTTGCCGTAATATGACGGATCTCCGTAGGTTATTGCAAAATCGACGCCTTGGGCCCGCAGTTGGTCCAGACCAAAGGTGATCAGCTTCTGCCCGACCCCACCCTGTTGCCGATCCGTCCGCACGGCCACGGGCGACATCAGAAACACCCGTCGCGGATCCTGATCAAAGGTCAGGCGCGAGAACATGATACATCCCAGAAGATCGCCCCCATCAGTCGCAACACATCCCTGCAGATCCTGATCGGGCTCGGTTTTTAGCAATTCCCTGATCAAAGATTGTATGGCCCGTCCTTCCTCGGCCCCCTCTGAAGCAGAGAACACATCATAAAAGAAATCAGGCAACCTACTGCTCTGGTTTTTGTACCCAAACGAGAGTTCAATCATGTTTTCATCCCAACAGGCCCCCTTGGGCATTAGTGAACGATCACCTTGACCCGATCATGGTTGACCACGATGTGCGCACAATAGTGATTTGTTGCCCTCAGATGATCAATACGCAGATTTACGCTGTTTCAACCCGCTTCCCGGCCTCAAGGTGCCGTTATGCGCAACGTACAGGTCAATTATCGCTGCGACCCCCCTTGACCTGACGCGATCCAATGTCATGAACAGACGCATGAGTACTGCACGCTTAACGATCAATCTTTATACGCTGGCCAGCAACTGGCAGGCGCTTGATGCAAAGACGTCCTGTGAAACGGGTGCCGTGGTCAAGGCCGACGCCTATGGCCTGGGCGCTGGTCCTGTCTCTGCCGCACTTGCTGAAGAAGGTGTCAGAAATTTCTTTGTCGCGGCCGCCGAAGAAGGCGCCGCCGTGCGCGAGGCTGTCGGGCCCGACGCAACGATAAGTGTTTTTTCCGGGCATATGGAAGGCGACAGCGACCTACTGCTCCAACACAATTTGACGCCATTGCTGAATTCGTCCGAACAGTTCCGCCGCCATCGTCAAGCCTTGCCTGAACACGCCTTTGGAATCCAGTTGGATACCGGCATGAATCGCTTGGGGATTGAGCCTGCGGACTGGGCCGCGTTGCGCACCGAGATTGAGCCACTTAACCCCTCGCTGGTGATGTCGCATCTCGCCTGTGCGGATGAACCTGACAACCCGATGAATCGCCACCAACTGCGGGTGTTCCACGAATTGACTGATGGAAGTGCGGCCCCCAGATCGCTTGCGGCCACCGGCGGTATCCTTCTGGGCAGCGATTATCACTTCGACCTTTGCCGTCCCGGTATCGGGATGTATGGCGGACAACCCTTTGCCGATGCGAAACCCGTCGTCACCGTCGACCTTCCGGTCATTCAGGTGCGCGAGGTCGAGCCCGGCGAAAGTGTGGGGTACGGCAATAGCTGGGTCGCGCGGCGCAAATCCCGTATCGCCACGGTTGCGGCCGGGTATGCGGACGGGCTTCACCGCGCTATCGGAGGCGGCATTGATGCCTTTGTGGCGGACAGGCCCTGCCCTGTCGTTGGCCGGATCTCAATGGATCTGATCACCATCGACGTAACGGATCTGCCCGAGGATCCGGAACGCCTGCGTATTCTCAACGGCCACCAGACAGTGGATGATCTGGCCGAGGCCGCCGGCACCATCGGGTATGAAATTCTGACATCTCTAGGCGCGCGCTACTCTCGGGGCTATATCGAATGAACCCTCTTTCAATGCTGGGCGGGTTGGGACGTACAGCCCTGTCTTTGCTTGCAAATTTCGGCAAGGTCGCTCTGTTCTTTGTAGACGCGATTTCACATATTTTCCGCCCCCCCTATTATCCGCGCGAATTTGCGGTCGCTCTGATGAATATCGGCTGGATGTCCCTGCCGGTGGTCGGCCTGACGGCGATATTTACCGGCGGTGCATTGGCGCTTCAGATCTATGCAGGTGGTGCGCGTTTCAATGCCGAAGCTGTGGTGCCACAAATCGTAGCGATTGGCATGGTGCGCGAGCTTGGGCCTGTTCTGGGTGGCCTGATGATTGCAGCGCGGGTCACATCGTCCATCGCTGCGGAAATTGCGACCATGAAAGTGACCGAGCAGATCGACGCGCTGGTAACTTTGTCCACCCACCCGATGAAGTACCTCACCGCTCCACGGGTGCTGGCCGCCGTTATTACCGTGCCGATTCTTGTTGCTGTTGGCGATGTGATCGGCATTGCAGGCGGATATATCGTGGCGACCCAAAGCCTGGGCTTCAACGCCGCGGCCTACCTGCAAAACACCATGAATTTCCTCGAATTTCATGACATCGTCTCCTCGCTTACCAAGGGCGCGGCATTTGGCCTGATCACGGCGACCATGGGCTGTTACTATGGCATGAATTCGGGCCGGGGCGCGCAGGGCGTTGGCGCTGCGACCAAATCCTCGGTCGAAGCCGCCGCAATCATGATTCTGGCTGCAAACTTCGTTCTGACAGGGGTGTTCTTCTCGATATGATCCGGATGGAGAATGTACATAAAGCCTTTGGGTCCAATCAGGTCCTCAAAGGCGTCAATATCGAGATCCCGAAGGGCACCTCGATGGTCATCATCGGCGGGTCGGGCACCGGCAAATCGGTGGCGCTGAAATGCGTTCTTGGCCTGATCAAACCTGATAGCGGCACGGTCTATGTAGACGGTAAAGACGCCACCAAAGGCGACCGCGATGCCTTTCTGGCCCGGTTCGGAATGCTGTTTCAGGGCGGAGCGCTGTTCGACTCGCTGCCCGTCTGGCAAAACGTCGCCTTCCGCCTGCTGCGCGGTTCGCTCAAACGTCCCGTGGACGAGGCGCGCGAGATCGCCATCGAGAAACTGCGCCGCGTGGGTCTGAAAGCGGATGTGGCCGATCGTTTCCCGGCCGAACTGTCGGGCGGTATGCAAAAACGCGTAGGCTTGGCCCGCGCCATCGCCGCCGAGCCCGAGATCATTTTCTTCGATGAGCCCACCACCGGCCTTGATCCCATCATGTCCGGTGTCATCAACGACCTGATCCGCGAGATCGTTACCGAAATGGGCGCCACCGCGATGACCATCACCCACGACATGAGCTCGGTCCGCGCGATTGCCGACAACGTCGCCATGCTGCACGGAGGCGTGATCCAATGGACCGGCCCCGTCGGGCAGATGGACGCCTCGGGTGATCCCTATGTGGAACAGTTCATCAGCGGTAGTGCTGAGGGGCCGATAGAGGCGGTGCGTTAGACAGGCGCACCTTTCCTTTCTTGTTTCAAGTTCTCGTAGGCTTCTTTTACATAATCTAGCCGCAGCAAGTATTTCCCACGCGGGACCACAAAATCTGGCGTCTGAATCCGGGCAAGCGCCAATGTTTGACCCAGATGAGTTCCCGAAAACAGAACGTAATTGGGGTCTTGCCCTGAAAATCGATTGTAAATTTTTCCACCGAACCAACGCGCCCTGCGTTGCGCCTGCAGCGCTTCCTGGAGGCGAAAATGCATTACGCCAAACAACTGTTCGCGATCAAATGGCATAATGTCTGCAGCGACACTTCCCGCTGAAAGAACCCCCGCGAGGCCAACAGTTATAGCCTCGCTGACCCCCTTCTGGGTTGGGGACGGGCCTTCGACAATTTTTATAACAGGTTCAGCCATATAAATTTTTTTCGTAAACAAAGTGATGTGTATCAATAGCGTTTCGGATATCGGTATAGGCACAATACAGACTGAGGTTAAATATTCACCTCATCGAAAAGTTCCGAAGAGTATCTATAATGACCCTCCGCCTCGTCACCCTCTCTCTGCTGATCCTCTACCCCATCGCGTGGTTCGCTCCGCTGATGCGCGCGGGGTTTCTGCCCATCTTCGGCCTCAGCGAAATCAGCGTCATCACCGGGCTCCAGTCCCTTTGGAAGTCCGATATCTTCCTCGCGCTGATCGTCACCGTCTTCGCCCTTTTTGCCCCCTATCTGAAAACCATCGGCACCGCCCTGATCCAATGGGACCTGCTGGATGCGCGCGTTCAACCTGCGCTGAACATCCTCGGCAAGCTGGCGATGGCCGACATTTTCCTGATCGCGCTCTATATCACTCTGGCCAAGGGCATCTCTTACGCGACCATCGAAACCGCCTGGGGGCTTTACCTGTTTACGGCCTGTATTCTGGCCTCAATTGGCTTGGGTATTATTACCGAGATGACATCCAGATCACGAAATCATCAGACCTAATTGATTGAAAACACTTATCTGAGTATCATCTTAATATTTCGAGCAGCCAGTTTCTTGTAGTGATCGGTCCGTAGCGGATCAAAAATTATGTTCAACCTTTGTCCGCTTCGGCCCGATATGTATCGGTTTGAGAAGGAGATCGTCGAACATGACCGCACTCCACACGTTAACATTTCAGTTTCAAAACGCATTTTTACGACTGACATTTTTTCTGATTTGTTCCGCGGCTTTTCTGGCCGTCGCAACCACTATGCTATCCGCCCTGGGCGTACTGCCATGGCTTTCCATGCAAGCCGGACTGGCGAGCGGTACCATCATAGACGCCGGGATCTATGTTCAGATTGGCCTGACCGCTCTGATCCTGATGCTGGCCTTCTACCTTCCTGCGAATGCCCGGATGATGGCCCTGGAAAACGCGCACCGTAAATTTGCGCTGAACATGCACGACATCGCCCATGCCTATCAGCTGGCCCATGCGCAGGACCGCAGCGGGGCATTTATCCTGTCGTCCGAATTTGATGCGGTCAAAGAGCGGATGGCCTTCCTGCGCCAACATCCCAACCTACAATCGCTCGAACCAGAGATTCTGGAGTTGGCCGCGCAAATGAGCCAGATCAGCCAAGAATTGGCCGAAACTTACGGGGATACCCGCATCGCCCGTGCCCGCACATTCCTGCAGCAACGCCAGGAAGAGATCGAACTGTTTCAGCAACGGCTGGAAGAGGCACAAACCATTCAGCACGAGCTGCGCCAGTGGACCCATGATGTTGAAATCGAGGAATCCATCGCTCGTTCTCAGCTAACCCGTCTGCGCGACGAACTTTTCGAACTGTTGCCGGAACTGTCAGCGCAACTGCAGCAGCCCAAGGACGGTGCATCGAAGCCGTCGAGCGTCATAGCTATGTCGCCACCTCGCGCCGCCGAATAGGCGCGACAGCGCCCGCCATGGACGATGGCCCAAATGGGCCTGAGGATATGGCGCGCTACCGGTGGAGATGAAGGCCCACGAGGGCTTGAAGAACCGCCATTCCTCGGGCACCAAGGGCGCCATGGCAAAGACAACTTTTTCATGCTCGGCCTGCGGTGCCACTCATTCACGGTGGTCCGGGCGCTGTGACGGCTGCGGTGAATGGAATTCCATCACGCAAGACGTACCCCTTTCGGCTGGCCCGGCCAAAAAATCCCTCGGTGGTAAGCGCGGCCAGTCTATCACACTCACGGACCTGTCGACCGAGGAAACTCCCCCTCCCCGCACGCTCTGCGGGGTCGAGGAGCTGGATCGCGTGCTGGGAGGCGGACTCGTCCCCGCCTCGGCCTTGCTGGTAGGTGGGGATCCGGGCATCGGCAAATCCACCCTTTTGCTGCAGGCCGCGGCCCGGTTCTCGCGTGCAGGTGTGAAAACCATTTACGTCTCGGGCGAGGAAGCCAGCGCGCAGGTTAGGATGCGCGCGCGCCGGTTAGGGCTTGAAGATGCGCCCGTGCAACTGGCCGCCGAAACCAACCTGCGTAACATCCTCACCACGCTGGAAGCCGAGAAACCCGGTCTGGCAATCATCGACTCAATTCAAACCATGTGGGCCGACAACGTCGACAGCGCACCGGGTTCAGTGTCACAAGTCCGCGCCGCAGCACATGAATTGACCACGTTTGCGAAACGACACGGAGTTTCAATCATCATGGTTGGCCATGTCACTAAAGATGGTCAGATCGCTGGCCCCCGCGTGGTTGAACACATGGTTGATACCGTTCTTTATTTCGAAGGCGAACGCGGGCATCAGTTCCGCATTCTGCGTGCGGTCAAGAACCGGTTTGGTCCAGCCGATGAGATTGGCGTGTTCGAGATGACAGGCAAGGGTCTGGCACAAGTCACAAACCCGTCGGCCCTGTTTCTATCTGAACGCGGCAAGCCCAGCCCTGGATCGGCCGTTTTTGCAGGTATCGAAGGGACACGGCCGGTTCTGGTTGAGCTTCAGGCGCTGGTTGCCCCATCCCCCCACTCTCAGCCTCGCCGAACCGTCGTCGGATGGGATAGCGGACGGCTGGCAATGATCCTTGCCGTGCTCGAAGCCCGTTGCGGCATCCCCTTTGCCGGGCTTGACGTCTATCTCAACGTCGCAGGCGGGCTTAAAATCACCGAGCCAGCCGCGGACCTTGCCGTTGCTGCCGCGCTACTCAGCGCGCGCGAGGACACAGCCCTGCCAACGGACACCGTCGTTTTCGGAGAAATCTCGTTGTCCGGGGCACTTAGACCGGCCCCTCAGACAGAAAACAGGTTGAAAGAAGCCCAAAAACTTGGTTTCACATCCGCCATAGCTCCGGCAGGCGGGAAAACCGGTACTGTGGCAGGTCTGACACTCACCCGGCCCTCTGATTTGGTAGGGTTTGTTGGCGAAACCTTCGGAGCAGGTTAAGGTAACGCCTTGAGGGGCAGAAAAAATTACGGGCGAGGGCCATGGAAGGTTTTACAATAATTGACGGGGTAGTTGCCCTGATCATCGTTATATCGGGTCTGCTGGCCTATTCCCGTGGCCTGTTGCGGGAAATTCTCGCGATCGCGGGATGGGTTGCAGCGGCAGTTTTGGCATTCATTTTCGCACCACAGGCCGTTCCACTGGTCAAAGAAATCCCCGTTGTCGGAGATTTCCTGCGCGACAGTTGTGAATTGTCGGTTATCACCGGGTTCGCTGGCGTGTTTGCCATTGCCCTGATCGTGGTTAGTATATTCACCCCACTGTTCTCATCTCTTGTGCAACGGTCTGCACTGGGCGGCTTGGATCAGGCACTTGGGTTTTTCTTTGGAATCGCGCGCGGCATCCTTTTGGTGGCGATTGCCTTCTTCGTCTATGACACAGTCATGACGGGCCAATCCTACACCATCGTCGACGAAAGCCGGTCAGCCAAAGTGTTCGAACAATTCAGCGACAAAATCGAAGAGCAAAACCCCGAAGCCGCGCTGGGGTGGGTAACATCCCAATATGAAGAACTGGTAGCCAGCTGTGGTGAAAGCGCCGATCCATCCGACGCACCTGCCGCCCCTGAAGCACCTGCAGCGGAATAAAGCAAAAGCCCGGTCAAAGCCGGGCTTTTTCAATTCGGCTTAGACAAACCCTTCTCCGGCGCAAACAGTGCATCTGATGTTTTTCAGCCCAAAGCACCCTTCGCAACGGGACATGACGGGCTTGCCAAAAATGTCCCGACTTTTGATCACTTCACCTGCGCCTCCGCAAATCTGACAGGGTGCGCGCCCCATTCCACGGCATCGGTGGCACCGGCGTTTTACCGGTTCTTGCTTTTTCTGACCTTGATTGTTTTGCCACATGTCTGAAATCCGCTTGGCTTGAAGAAACTATTGTTTCGGATTGTTTCCTCTATGACAGCACAAGCTGCGAAACCTGTCACCTTTTGTTCGGCCATTGTGGCAAATTCCACCTGCGTCAAATCGCAAATGTGATCCTTTGATGACACAGCCTCCGTAAGGCTTTATGTGAAGTCCGAACTGACATGGAATCGGAGCTGCCGATCTTGCTGTATCTGTTTTCTTTCGCGCCTGCCGCTTGCGACCAGGGCGCGTCTGCATCCCAAGATCTATGGGAAGTATCAGGCAAAGACACCGCCATGCTGATGTTCCGAACACCGCCACAACTTAAATCGTCATAGTAATTTGGAGCCCGTACATGTGTGGGATTTTGGGGATCGCAAGCAGAACACATGATGTGTTTGCGGAAATCTATGACGGGCTTCTGATGCTGCAGCACCGGGGTCAGGATGCATCGGGTATCGTCACTTATACCGGAGAGTTCTTCCGCGAAAAGAAAGCCAACGGGCTGGTCAAGGACGTGTTTAACGCTCAGGACGCCGATACCCTGCTTGGAAAGGTCGGCATTGGCCATGTGCGCTATCCGACTGCCGGGTCGCTCAGTGCGGCCGAGGCGCAGCCGTTCTTCGTGAATGCCCCGTATGGCATCTACCTGGTTCATAACGGCAATATCACCAACACTGCCGCACAGCGTGAGAAGGTCACTGGAAAATACAGCCGCCACCTGCGCACAACGTCAGATTCGGAAATTCTGCTGAACGTTCTGGCGGACAAGGTCGCTGACGCAATCAAGGTCAATGGCAACGCCGAGCCCATTCGGAATATCTTTGCCGGTGTGAAGATGACGATGGAACGGGTACAGGGCGCCTATTCGGTGATCTGCCTGATTGCAGGTGTCGGAATGCTGGCCTTCCGCGACCCGCACGGAATTCGCCCGCTCTCGGTGGCCATCCGCGAAACCGAAAGCGGTGGCGACGACTTTGCGTTTGCCTCGGAAGATGTGGCCTTTGGCATCAACGGCTTCAACAAGATGCGCGACCTGCGCCCTGGCGAAGCGATCCTGATCGACCTGGACGGCAACATGCACGAATTCCAGGCGGTTGAAGGAAAGCTGACACCCTGTATCTTTGAATATGTCTATCTCGCGCGTCCGGATTCTCTGTTGGACGGCGTCTCTGTCTATAAAACGCAGATGCGTATGGGGCAGACTCTGGCCAAACAGATCCAGGAATCAGGGCTTGAGATTGATCGGATCATCCCGGTCCCAGACAGCGCCCGCCCGGTCGCGCTTGAGGCAGCCAAGATCACCGGCATCCCCTATCGCGAAGGACTGGTAAAGAACCGCTATGTCGGACGAACGTTCATCATGCCCGGTCAGGCCGAACGTCAGAAATCCGTGCGCCGCAAACTGAATGCGGTTCCGCTGGAGTTTGACGGCCACAATGTTCTGTTGATCGACGATTCCATCGTCCGCGGGAACACGATCAAGAAGATTGTGCAAATGTGCCGCGAGGCTGGAGCCAAGAAGGTCTACATTGCCAGCGCCTCACCGCCGGTGAAATACCCCAATGTCTATGGCATCGACATGCCCACCAAACATGAGCTCATTGCCCATGGCAAAGAGGTCGAAGAAATCCGGCAAGAGCTGGGTGCAGACGCCCTGATCTATCAGCATCTGGACGATCTGATCTGGGCCGCCAAGGAAGGAAATCCAGAAATCGAAGCGTTCGACTGTTCGTGTTTTGACGGAAAATACATCACCGGAAGCGTCAGCAAAGACTATCTGGATACGCTCGAGAGCAGTTCACGCGTTAGTAAGAAACGTGAAGACATGCAGGTGCCCGGCGGATCCTGGAACGCGGCCAAGCTGGCTTCGGGATAAGTTCCCGGCGAATCGGTAGCTCTCTGCCCGGCTCAAGCCTGGCGGTTTCTGACCTGCATCGGTGTAAATTCGCTTAGTTTCCGCGCACAACTTTTTGGCGAAGGAAATGCAATCGCAATGGGTTCACCGACTGCCTTTTGAAAGTGACGGAACGGACAATTCACCGGACCTTTTGTTCCCTTGTTGCGTTTGATAGTCCGCCTCCAACCACTCATCAAAAGGGGTTGGGGCCGCGTGCCGCAACCGCACTCTATGTCAAACAAAACCGTTACAATCGCGGCCACGCAACAGGGCGCGCTTAGCAAGAACTCTGTCACTCTGCTTGGGGTGTTTGGGCCAAAAGCCGATATGCGCGCGCTGATGCGGATGTCTTCTGGCCGGGTCAAAGAGGTCAAGCTGGGCAGCCGTGTGTCTTCAGGTACTATTGTGGCCATTGATGCCGAGGGCATCATGCTGCGACAAAGCGGTCAGACGACGCGCATAGCGATCCCGGGCAGCTAATCCTGTCTTGACGCGCTGCGCGCTTGGGTTCAAACCGCAGTCATGACCGATCAGATTAAAATCGCCCTCATCACCGGGGCCTCACGCGGGCTGGGCGCTGCCCTGGCCGAGGCGCTGGCACCAGAGTACCACATCGTCGCTGTCGCCCGCACCACCGGCGGGTTGGAAGAACTGGACGACCGCATCAAAGCAAAGGGCGGTTCAGCCACCCTGGCCCCTATGGACATTGCCGACCCGAATGCGATGGCCACTCTGTGTCGTGGCATCCATGATCGCTGGGGCAAGGTGGACCTGTGGCTGCATACTGCGGTTCACACTTCGGCCCTGACGCCGACCCATTTCATTGACCCCAAGGAATGGACCAAAGCCATTAACACCAACGCAACCGCCACGTCGGTCCTGATCCCCTATGTTGCGCCTTTGCTGGGTGAGGCCGGCCATGCGGTGTTTTTCGATGATCCGAAGGCGGGCGAGAAATTCTATGGCATCTACGGTGCCACCAAGGCGGTGCAGATGGCTCTGGCCCGTAGCTGGGCGCTGGAAACTGAGCGCACCGGGCCGCGTGTGAGCATCGTGGAACCGGCTGCCATGCCTACTGCCGTGCGTGCCCGGTTTCATCCCGGTGAGGATAGGGAGGCATTGACCAGCACCGCAGATGAAGCGGCGCGCATTCTGGCTCTGTTATAGGAATGGCCCATTGGGCCATGCCTCCGGCGGAGGTATTTTTAGCCAGATGAAGCCGGCGGATTACGCGATGTGAACACCGTTTCTTCCGGCCAGATCGACGAAGAATTGCCATGCCACACGTCCCGAGCGCGCGCCACGTGTGGCCTGCCATTCGATCGCTTCGGCGCGCAGGGTGTCTGCGTCGACCGAGACGCCGTAAGCAGCACAATAGCGGTCGATCATGGCAAGGTATTCGTCCTGATCGCAAGGATGGAAACCCAGCCATAGCCCGAACCGGTCCGACAGTGAGACCTTCTCTTCTACGGCCTCAGACGGGTTGATGGCGCTGGAACGTTCATTTTCGATCATATCCCGCGGCATCAGGTGGCGGCGGTTTGAGGTGGCGTAGAACACCACATTTTCCGGGCGACCTTCGATGCCACCGTCCAGCACTGCCTTGAGCGATTTGTAGTGCTGATCATCGTGGCTGAAGGACAGGTCATCACAGTACAGGATGAACCGATGCGGCGCTGCACGTAGATGGTTCAGCAGACGCGCGACCGAGCCCATATCCTCGCGCTGAAGCTCAACCAGTTTCAGATCGGGATGTTCGTTCTGCAGGGTGCCGTGGACCGCTTTGACAAGGCTGGATTTGCCCATACCGCGCGCGCCCCAGAGCAGCGCATTGTTGGCCTTAAATCCTGCGGCAAAGCGGCGTGTATTGTCCAAAAGTGTATCGCGAGACCGGTTGATACCCACCAAGAGATCCAAATCGACCCGATTGACCTGCTTAACCGGTTCTAGGCGATCGGGTTCGACATGCCAGACAAAAGCCGGAGCTGCCGCAAAATCGGGCGCGGCCAGAGGCGCCGGGGCCATGCGATCCAGCGCGTCGGCGATACGGTTCAGGGCTTGTGTATCCATTGGGGCCTCCGGTCGTGTTTGGAGGGTCTCAAACCATGTTCCGCCCGGCGCGACAAGAGCGGCGCATGAAAAAGGCGCGCCGGGATGGGCGCGCCTGTTCATTGCATGATCGACGTTTATTTGCCGTCTTCTTCGTGGATGATATCGGCATCCGCCTCTTCTTCGTCGTCATAGTAGCCTTCTGCGCGCAGCTCGGCCTCGCGCTTTCTCTCAACTCGGGCGACAAGGAAAATCGACACCTCATAGAGGCCATAGACCACGACAAACAGGATGATCTGAGTGATCACATCCGGCGGTGTCACAAGGGCGGCCAGCACCAGAATGCCCACCATGGCGTATTTGCGGACACTGCCCAAACCTTCGGCGCTGACCAGACCGGCCTTGCCCATTAGGGTCAGCAGAACCGGCAGCTGGAAACACAGGCCAAAGGCCAGGATGAATTTCAGCGTGATATCCAGCGATTCATTCACCTTGCCGAAGAACGTGATCTTCACGCCCTCGGTGGTTTCGGGCACAACCACGATCTCTTCTGGAACATCTCCGGTTGTCGCCGACAACAGATTGGCGAAAATCGAACTGACATCCGCAAAACCCAGGAAGAACTGCATGGCCAGCGGCGTCACTACGAACTGCGCAAAAGATGCCCCCAGCAGGAACATGAACGGCGAGGCGACCAGGAATGGCAGGAAAGCGCCCTTCTCAGACCTGTACAGACCGGGCGCCACAAAGCGCCAGAGTTGATAGGAGATCACCGGGAAGGCCAGCGCAAAACCAAACACCATCGATATCCGGAACAGCGTAAACAGATATTCCTGTGGCGAGGTATATTGCAAAGTCGGAGAAGGATCGCCCAGATCGCGCAGCGTTGCCTCGATTGGTTGGACCAGAAATTGCAGGATCGGTTCCGCGACCGTAAAGGCCAGGACAATGCCTATTACAAAGGCAATGACCGCGCGGATCAGCCGGGTGCGCAGTTCCGCCAGATGCTCGATCAATGGGGCCGAGCTGTCTTCGATCTCGTCTGTGTCGGTCATGATTTGCCTTCGCTTTTCAGCGCGGCTTCGGCCTCTTCAGCCTTGGCCAGCGCGTCGGCGGCTTCTTTCGCCTTCCGCTCGGCCGCAGCGCGTGCGGTCGAGGCCTGGATCTTCTTGGCCTGTTCGGCCCGTTCGGCGGCCAGCTTACCGGTCTCGCTATCGGGGTCAAACTTGGTGGGGTCGATACTTTTGGCCAGGTCCTGCGCGGCTTCTTTCACACCATCCATGGCGCTGCCTACAGGGTTGGTGGCCGCGTTGAGACCTTTTTTGATGTCATTCACACCGGCCTGATCCGCCGCCTCGTTCATGGCACTGCTGAATTCGCGCGCCATGCCACGGGCCTTGCCGACAAAACGACCGACATTACGGAACAAAACCGGCAGATCCTTTGGCCCCACAACGATCAGGGCAACGACGCCGATGACCAGAAGCTCGGTCCAGCCCAGATCAAACATACCGGATCAGACCTTGTCTTTGTCGGTCTCGGGCGTGACGTCTTTGGCCAGCTCGGATGCGTCCTGATCCAGTTCCTCTGCGCCTTCTTTGACGCCCTTCTTGAATGACGTAATGCCTTTGCCCACTTCGCCCATCAACGAGCTGATTTTGCCACGGCCGAATAGCACCAGAACCACAACTGCGATCAGCAGAATGCCGGGAAGGCCAATATTGTTGAGCATCTCTCTTCTCCTATAACGTCGGCGCCGTACGCCGGAAATGTGATCTGGGTCCGTGTCTACGCCCGCTGGCCCGCCTGCAAAAGTGAGTTGGTTCAAATCTGCGTTCAAATTTGATCCGATCCGATGTTTTTTACGGCCTCGGATTGATCAACTGACAGGTTTGTGTCAGTTGATAGGGGCTAGGTAGGCGGTATCGAAACCTGGTCAACGGAGATTCACATGACCCATGTTGCAGAAATCGTCACCTTCACCCTCGCCAACGGGACAACCCCGGAAGAGTTTGTAAAACTCAGCCAAGCGTCCGAAGCCTTTGTACGCGCAGCTCCGGGGTTTGCCCATCGTCAACTCAGTCAAGGCGAAGACGGGCGCTGGACTGACTACGTGATCTGGACCGATATGAAGGCCGCACAGGACGCAGCTGCGCAGTTCCCGCAGCAGGGTTTTGCGCCCGCACTGATCGCAGCGATCAACCCCGAAGGCATGCAGATGCGCCACGAGAACGTGCTATGGAACATGACCGCATAACCCCGGTCAGAGCGGCGTGTCATGCGCCGCAGTGACCGGCTGTTCGATATCATCCAGATCCTGCGCGACGGTAAACTGCACCGCGCGCAGGACATTGCGGACCGGCTTGAGGTGTCGGTCCGCACGATCTATCGCGACATGGATACGCTGGCCGCCTCGGGCGTTCCGGTCGAAGGTGAGCGCGGCGTGGGCTATATGGTGCGTGAGCAGATCACCCTGCCCCCGCTGAATCTGACCCCGGCCGAACTGGAAGCGCTGAACCTTGGCATGGCAATCGTGGCCGAGGCCGCCGACCCCGACTTGAAAACCGCCGCCGAGTCTTTGGCTGAAAAGATCGACGCCGTGCTGCCGACACAGGTGATTTCCGAGGCTGACAGCTGGAAATTTGCGGTATACCCCTTTGCCGATGCCGCACGCGGGCTGGCGCATATGGCCCCGATCCGCGCCGCCATCAAATCACGACAAAAATTACGTCTGAGTTACCGCAGGATCGACGGCGTGCTGACCGAGCGCACCATTCGGCCATTGCATATGGAGTATTGGGGACGAGTCTGGACGCTGACTTCCTGGTGTGAACTCCGCGATGGTTTCCGGGTCTTCCGAATTGACCTGATCGAAACCGTCCAGCCCCTGCCCGAGATTTTTGCTGACGAGCCGGGAAAGCGTCTGAGCGATTACGACGCATACGCTTAACCCTGCCGTCATCGGGTTGGGATTATCCCTGCCAAAGGGCCACTAGATCATTTCAGATAGGGCTCTGGGTCGACGGATTCGAAGCCTTTGCGCACTTCGAAATGGACATAGGCGTTGTCCCCGCTCCGCAGCGAGGCAATCTTCTGCCCTCGTCGCACGCGATCCCCTTTCTTGACCGTGATATCTGCCACATTGGCATAGACGGTCAGCAGATCACTGTTGTGTTTAACAACGATGATCGGAACCTGATCTGCATCAGCAGTGATCGCCGCAACAGTTCCCGCCTCTGCCGCCATTACAGGCGATCCTGCAGCCGCTGCGATGTCGATCCCCTCGTTCTTTCCCTTTTGATAGGTGCGGATAATCGTACCGTTCACAGGAAGCCCAAGCGCCGAATTGCTTTGGTTTGTTGGTGCCTCGGCGGTCACATCAGGTGCCGGAGTGGCCGGGGAAATGGTTTCGTCAGGCAAGGGCTGCGTAGCACTGGGCGGCGTCGGTGTCGGAGACCCCTGACCGGGCTGAGTCACATTCGTTGCAGGCACAGCAGCTTTGCGCGGTGCGGATTGGCTTTTCACCGGGATCAGAAGGAACTGGCCTTCGCGGACGGTAAAATCGGAATCCAATCCATTCCAGTCTGACAGCGCCTCAACGGGAACGTCATAGAGGCGTGAAATTGTAAATGCCGTTTCACCACGTTTCACCTTGTGGCGGATCGGTTCGGGACCGGTTGGTGCCGGTGCCGCCGCAGGTTTTGCGGGCTCAAGCGTTGATGTACGGACCGAGCCATTTGCGGGGACCTCGTCGATTGCCGTACCAGCTATCGTCGCTATATCGACAGAGCTTGCGGAACCGACCGTCTGGGGCAGTGCCACAACTTCGCCCTCGCGCAGGGTATCTGTAGGCATTAGACCATTGAAACGCGCCAGCTCTCCTTCAGGCAAACCAACCCTTGCGGCCAAGTCTCTGACAGTGTCACCGCGGCGAGCAATCGCCACTTGATAGGTCGGATATGTGATGACACCCCTGGCATCCGGTGCGGGTCGGTTGGTCGTCGCCGACTGTGCTGCTTCGGCGGTGGAAAAACCGCCTACCTGTCCGCGAAGATCATAGTCCAGCGGCCCTTCGCACCCAGCCAGGATTGCAAGGCTAGCCACTCCTAACGCACAGCGGCGCATTGCTGATTTGGAAACTGCTCTCATTTTATTGTCCTCGACACCTGCCCCTGTTCATCGGGGTTCCGGCGCATTTTGCAGAATATTCCTTTAAGCTCCATCCTTCCCAAGCCCTTCTAACAAGGGCACAAAACGGACAGGCAACAATTCGTCATAGTCCAAACCGGATTCGGTGCGTCGGACCCTGATCAACGTCTGGACCGTATCCGACTGCCCCACCGGCAAGACCATGATACCGCCGATTTTGAGCTGCGCCAAGAGCGGCCCGGGAGGGTCCTCGGCAGCTGCAGTCACGATGATACGATCAAACGGGGCTTGCTCGGGCAAACCAAACGAACCATCCGACAACATTGCCGTCACATTTGTCAGCCCCAAATCACGGAACAACTGGCCGGTTTCGCGCACAAGTCGCTTATGACGCTCGACCGTGTATACCCGGCGTGCCAGTTTCGACAGGATCGCGGCCTGATAGCCCGATCCGGTCCCGATCTCGAGCACGGTATCACGCGGACGTACTTCCAGCGCCTGCGTCATCAGCCCAACGACAGACGGTTGGCTGATCGTCTGGCCGCACGCAATCGGCAGCGGCGTATCCTCATAGGCGCGTTCTGCAAACAGGCCTTTGACAAATCTGCCGCGATCTATCTGCTCCATTGCTGCCAGCACACGTGCATCCGTCACCCCGCGCGAACGCAGGGCAAACAGGAACTGCATGGTTGTTTCAGGGTCCAGTCCGCTCATTCGATCGACTTTAACGCTTCCAACGCGTCATGCGCCGTCAGATCCGCACGCATTGGTGTGACCGAGATATAGCCTGCCAGATTGACGGCAGCATCCGTCCCAGGTGCAGTCGGGTTGTGTTGATACCCGCCCTTGATCCACAGAAACCGCCGCCCCGAAGGTGAGCTGTGCGGCTCGACCGAGAAATGTGTGTCACGCCGATAACCCTGAGGGGCGATCCGGGTGCCCAGTACTTCATCCGCAGGCACTGGGGGGAAATTGACGTTGTAAAACAAACGGTAATCGCCTTGTTCTGCCGGCGTCGCGCCCAGTATCTTACGAACCAGTTCGGCACCAAATCGGGTCGCGGATTCGAACGGATCATCCAGCCCCAAATTGCGCGGACCGAAATATTGAGACAGGGCAATAGCCGGAACCCCCTGCAGGGCCGCCTCCATCGCGCCCCCGACTGTGCCAGAATACAGCGTATTCTCGGCCGAGTTGTTCCCACGATTCACACCAGATAATACCAGGTCGGGTGGCGCGTCCTTCATCACATCGTGTAAACCGGCCAAGACACAATCAGCTGGTGATCCTTCCGCAGCAAAACGGCGTTCTCCCAGCTTGGCAACCATCATCGGGTGCGTGTAGCTGATGCAATGCCCCACGCCGGATTGCTCGAAAGCGGGCGCAACGACCCAGACTTCACCGCCCGGTCCGGCCAGATCGGCAGCAATCGCCTCGAGCGCGATAAGTCCCGGCGCATTGATACCGTCATCATTGGTTAGAAGAATACGCATATGCCCCATCCACCGCAGCGTTTTTTCCTTGATAGACCCAGCCCCGCACTGCGGCAAGCAACCCGCAGGTGCAATCTGAGGCTTTCACGCACCACTTGCGCCTAAACTGCAGTTTTAGACCCTATTTGGGGAATACAAAGCACCGATCGCGGCGAATGGTAAGCCACATGACCCGCCCCGCTTGCGGGACAAACACGTTGGGAACGGTCGCTTTCAAGATTGAATCATCATAGTCCATACGGAATTCAATCAAGCTTTCGTTGCCCAGAAAACGCGCCCGTTCGACCACACCACGCGCGGCTACCCCGTCCGTCGGTGTCGGCAGTGGACCTTTGCCATTGCGATCAAAATCCAGACGGACGTGCTGAGGCCGAAATACAATTTCAACATTCGTCCCATCCGGCACACCCGGAGCAAGAAACTGACCAAATGGGGTATCGGCCAATGCTCCGTTAACTTGCGCGCCTAACACATTTATATCGCTAAAGAATGCAACTGCAGCTTTGTCCGCAGGACGGGTGTAGACGTTGTAAGGCGCACCCTGTTGAACGATTCTGCCACGGCGCATCAGGGCGATCTCATCGGCCATACGCATTGCCTCTTCGGGTTCATGGGTAACCAACAGCACAGCGGCGTCCTCTTCCTTGAGGATCGCCAGAGTTTCGTCCCGAATTCCATCGCGTAACCGGTTATCGAGACCCGAAAACGGCTCATCCATCAACATGATCCGGGGGCGTGGGGCCAATGCGCGCGCCAGGGCCACCCGCTGTTGCTCACCGCCCGACAAGTGATGTGGAAAGCTGTCTGCGAAACGCATCAGTTCGACTTTGGCCAGCAACTCATCCACGCGTGCGCGTTTTTCATCTTTGCTACCCTTCAGGCCAAAGGCAACATTGTCAGCTACGCTAAGATGCGGGAACAGGGCAAAGTCCTGAAACATCAGGCCAATCTCGCGCCGCTCAGGCGGGACACGGAACACCGTATCGCAGATCAGCTTGCCATCGACATAGATCTGGCCTGTCTCTTGCATCTCGACACCGGCAATCATCCGCAGCGTCGTCGACTTGCCGCATCCTGACGGCCCCAACAGGCATGTCACCTGCCCCGCTTGCACGGTCAGCGAGACGTCATCAACCACCACCCGACCTTCGTACCGGGCGACCAGATTGCGAATTTCCAGACGCGGAGGAGTTGCGTTTACTGTCACCGATGGACCCCGTAGCCTTACCCGATCAAATCAATCGGGCTTGGGCGGGGATAGCAACCCCTCCCTTTGGGTGCAAGGGATCAGCAGCAGCCGCCCGTTTCGGCCTGCCCGGTCGCCTCAAATGGGCTTTCACCACCGCAGCCTTCGAAGATGCCGTAATGAGTTGAGAAATCACCGAGGAACTCGAAATGCCGCGCAAACCGCGTGTCTTTGAGCATCATCCATGTGTTGCCGCACACCGGAAACACCTTACCCGTCGCGATTGCGTGGTGGTCATCCAGCTCAAACATGTGCGCCGCATTGGGGACAGTGCCCTTATAGATCACGGCCTGACCATAATCTTCACAGGCGGGTTCCAACGCAGGTAACTTGAACAGACGATAGGTGGCTGACAGGAATTTGAGCGGTGCCACGCGGTCCTCAAGAACCGGATTTTCGATGGTCAAGGGGCGGTGCGTGACTCGACGCGGGTCGCCGAAACCGGCTTTGCGAGACATCGACAGAAAGTCATTCCAGTACAGCGCACCGGACAGACACTCGCCATACAGAACCTCATCCTCGGCCATTGCCTGCGGTACGCGACGATCCGCATAAACGTCCGAGAAATACATCTCTCCGCCGTCCTTAAGCAGGCGATGCGCGCCGCGCAGAACGGCCTCCTTATCGGTGGCCAGGTTGATCACGCAGTTCGAAACGATGATATCGAAAGACCCCGCCTTTAAGTCCAGTTCATCCAGCTTTTCGATGTAGCCGTGATGAAATTCCACGTTGCTTTGGGCATATCCAAAGGTTTCGGCGTGATATTCCTGATGCGCACGAGCGACATCCAGCTGCTCGGGCGTCATATCCACGCCGACAACGCGCCCTTTCTCACCTACCATAGCAGACAGGGCGTATACATCCCGACCCGCGCCACAGCCTAGATCGAGGATGCTCATCCCCTCAAGATCCAGCGGCGCGATCAGACCGCATCCATAATACCGGGTCAGTACTTCATCGTGAATATTTGCGAGAATCCTCTTCAGATGATCCGGCATATCGTCGGGCGTACAGCACGCATTGGTCTGCAGGTCCGCGCTGCTTTGCAGGACCTCGCCATAGTAGTTCTGCACCGATTCATGTTTCATCGCTGTCATCCCCTCGCCTGACTGTTGCTCAGCTAACGCAGCGCCGCACGCCGTGCAATCAAAAGCCGAGCATTCTGACGAAAGGTTGAGCTAGCCCAGTAGCTCAAAATCCAGATCCGCGCGCACCCGGCCGTTCACCTGAATCTCCAGACGATGTGCGCCGGGAACAAGCTTGAACGTGGTCGCATCGCCTTTGAGCTTGTGCTTTTTGCTCAAGGTCAGCTTTCCATCGCGCAACGCGGCCTGTTTCAGCTTGTGCACTTTGGCGGAGGTTTTTCCGCCAGGTCTTTGGAAATAAATGATATAATCGACCAGAACCGGTTGGCTCGCCTCACCAGCCAATGAAACGTCAAACTCAAGCGCGCCGCCAATCTTTGCGGGCCCGTTTACCGTGACCGAGACCTGTATGTCGGCATCAGGGTCATATCCCAGCATCTTCATCGCGCGCGGGTGCCCGGCCTTAACCAGACCGCGCAGGGTATGAGAGGTCATCCACCGCAACTCGTCCGCGTCCTGACGCTGTGAGACAGACCAATCCTGCAGGCGGTCCAGCACCATATCCGGGTCTTTTTTGGAGATGTCGTTCAGATGGTTGGCCACCGACCGCGTCACATAGCGCGTTTGATCCTCATGCAGCCGATCCAGCAGAGGCAGCGGGTCGGTTAATTCCAACCCCACCGCCTGGCCCCATGGCAAACGCGGGCGGGTTCCTTCGGACACCAGACGCCGCACGTGATAGCTGTCATGTCCGCACCAATCCTCCAGCCGCTCCATGACATGTTCGGGGTGACGATTGAGAAAGGGGCGAATGGCCCATTCCATCGAAAACCTCTGCGTCAGTTCAGCCAGCACGTCCAGCGCGAGGTCGGGGTGATCAAGGCCGACATTCACGACCCAATCCCCCAGCGGCGCAAAGATGAAATCGCCAAAATCGTCGTCGGTCTTGTTCGGATTCAGCGGCGGCGGCAAGGCCCGTAAAAGGGTCGGAGCGACAGTTGGCAGCTCACCCGGAACCTGTTGCTGCAGGCAATCGGCGATCCACGCCATCCGCTCTTTCAACTCAAGCTCGAGAAGGCGTGACATCACCTGCGTTTGAAACGCCTGTGCATCGAACCCTGGATCAGCATCGGCAAAAAGCCCCGCCAGATAACGGGTTTTTTCCGCATTAAACAGCTGATCCTTCAGTGAAAATCCTTGCGCCATGGTCACATCGTCAGATTGGTCGCGCCACCATCCAACAGGATGTTCTGCCCGACGATAAAGCCCGCATGCTGCGAACACAGAAACGCGCAGGTTGCCCCGAACTCCTGCCGCGAGCCATAGCGGCGCGTGGGGATGGTTGCCTCACGCTGCGCGCGTGCCTCGTCAACGGAAATGCCTTGCTGCGCAGCCACACCACCGTCCAGAGAATCCGCTCGATCCGTCGCATGTATCCCCGGCAACAGGTTATTGATTGTCACACCATGCGGCGCGACCTGCCTGGACGTTCCGGCCACATAACCGGTTAGCCCGGTCCGTGCCGCATTAGACAGGCCAAGAACGGCAATCGGCGCCCGTACGGATTGCGAGGTGATGTTCACCACCCGGCCCCAGCCCTTATCCATCATGCCGGGCAACAGGGCCTTCATGAAGGCAATCGGGGTCAGCATGTTGGCATCCAACGCCTTGATGAAGTCCTCGCGCTGCCAATCCGACCACAGGCCCGGAGGCGGACCGCCAGCATTTGTCACAAGAATATCAACGCCCTGCGCGGCAGCAATCACTTGCGCCTGCCCCTCCTCCGAGGTCACATCACACGCAACACTCTGCACATCGACACCAAATTCCGAGCGCAAACGCGCGGCTTCAGCCTCTAACGCGTCGGCCCCTCGCGCGTTCATCACCAGATTCACACCAGCCGCCGCCAGAGCCTCGGCGCAGCCCAGACCCAAACCTTTACTGCTGGCACAGACCAGCGCGCGCTTTCCACCTATTCCCAGATCCATCTGTTCCTCCCCATCTGTGATTATCCGCATGTCTTTCACCCAGCAGACAGGGAAGACAGATTGATGACAAGGGGTTAGTAGAAGAACTCTTCCCGGACGATCTTGCCATCCGCGACGTGATACAGCGCAACTTCGCGCATATCGAAGCTCTCACCGCTTTCCTTGAACTTGCCCTGCACCTCAAAGATCACGGCAAAACGGTCTTCGCCATGCACCATCGGGTCACTGACGTTTCCGCCCGTCACTTCGGTCGAACTCTCCCACCAATCGTGCTTGCCACGGATCGCGTCGCGCCCATGCGCCTCGCGTCCCATACCGGATGCATCGACGGCCTCAACCGAAACGGCATCTGCCGCATACAGCTTGTCCAGATTGGCCTTGGCCCTGTTTTCCCGGCATCCCGCCACCAGCTCATCGGCGATTTCTTTCAAATTCATTGATCCTCTCCATTATTTGTTCACTATATGTTCTTATTGCCACAGGCAGACGATTCGAACCAGCCTCTTTGTCTTGCTTCGGCAGAATTCCCCGCCTATACGCGCGACTATGCTTGATACCGCCACGAACCAACCCACCTTGCCGCCCGAGATCGCCCGGCGCCGGACATTTGCCATCATCTCGCACCCGGATGCGGGCAAGACGACCCTGACGGAAAAGTTCCTGCTGTATGGCGGCGCCATCCAGATGGCCGGTCAGGTACGCGCCAAGGGTGAGGCACGGCGGACACGTTCGGATTTCATGCAGATGGAGAAGGATCGCGGGATCTCGGTCTCGGCCTCGGCCATGTCCTTCGACTATGGAAACTTCCGGTTCAATCTGGTGGACACGCCCGGCCACAGCGATTTCTCGGAAGATACTTATCGCACTCTGACCGCGGTGGACGCGGCCGTGATGGTGATCGACGGCGCGAAAGGTGTGGAAAGCCAGACCCAGAAACTGTTTGAGGTCTGCCGCCTGCGCGACCTGCCGATCCTGACCTTCTGTAACAAGATGGACCGCGAAAGCCGCGATACGTTCGAGATCATCGACGAAATTCAGGAAATGCTGGCCATCGACGTCACGCCCGCTGCCTGGCCGATTGGAGTAGGCCGCGACTTTATCGGCTGTTACGACATGCTGCGCGACCGGCTGGAGCTGATGGACCGCGCTGACCGTAATAAAGTGGCCGAAAGCATCCAGATCAACGGGTTGGACGACCCCAAGCTGGCCGAACATGTGCCCGAGCACCTGCTTGAGAAGCTGCTGGAAGAGGTTGAGATGGCACGCGAATTGCTGCCCGCGCTTGACCCCCAAGCGGTATTGGAAGGCCACATGACCCCGATCTGGTTCGGCTCGGCGATCAATTCGTTCGGCGTCAAGGAACTGATGGAAGGCATCGGCGCCTATGGCCCACAGCCGCAGGTACAGTCCGCGGAACCCCGTCAGATCGCGCCAGAAGAAAAGAAAGTCTCTGGGTTCGTCTTCAAGGTTCAGGCCAATATGGACCCCAAGCACCGCGACCGGGTGGCATTTGTGCGCATGGCCTCGGGCCATTTCAAACGCGGCATGAAGCTGACCCATGTTCGATCGAAAAAGCCGATGGCAATCTCGAACCCTGTGCTGTTTCTTGCATCCGACCGGGAACTGGCCGAAGAGGCCTGGGCCGGAGACATCATCGGCATCCCAAACCACGGCCAGCTGCGCATCGGCGACACGCTGACCGAGGGCGAAGCGATCCGGGTAACCGGCATCCCCTCCTTTGCGCCGGAACTGTTGCAAACCGTGCGACCGGGCGACCCGATGAAAGCCAAGCACCTGGAAAAGGCGCTGATGCAATTCGCCGAAGAAGGCGCGGCCAAGGTGTTCAAACCGTCCATCGGATCGGGCTTTATCGTCGGCGTCGTTGGCGCGCTGCAATTCGAGGTTCTGGCCAGCCGGATTGAGATGGAATACGGCCTGCCGGTACGGTTCGAGGCGTCTCAGTTCACTTCCGCCCGCTGGGTCAGTGGTGAAAAGGTTGAGGTCGAGAAATTCGTCAATGCCAACAAGCAGCACATCGCTCATGATCATGACGGCGACATCGTCTATTTGACTCGCCTGCAGTGGGACATCGACCGGGTCGTGCGGGACTATCCCGACCTGAACCTGACCGCCACCAAAGAGATGATGGCGTGACAGGGTCACGAGCTTCATATGCCGGATAATGTCCCAAGCTGGGGCATTGTATCGACGATCCGGGGCTCGGCCCCGGACATACTTCGGTTTGCGGCCTATCACCTCGATCTCGGGGCCGACCGGATGTATCTGTATCTGGACGAGCCTTGCCCGGCTGCGTTCAACGCCCTGAACCGCCACCCACGGATCGAAATACGCAACTGCGACGAAGGGTACTGGGCGAACCGAAAGCGCGAGCGGCCCGACAAACATCAGGTCCGGCAAACCGCAAATGCCAGCTTTACTTACAGAAAGGCTGAGGTCGACTGGCTCGCCCATATTGATCTGGACGAGTTCCTCTGGCCGCAATCCGACCTTGGCGCGATATTAGCGGAGATTCCGCAACATATCCCAGCGGTGCGCGTTCGTCCGATCGAGCCCGTAGGCGGAACCGAAGACCTGTACAAAGCCTATATCCCCGCTGGTCAGGGCCGTGATGGGATCGTTCAGGCACTTTATCCGAATTTTGGCGGATTTGTTCTTGCTGGATTCCTCAGCCATGTTCAGGGTAAACTGTTTGTTCGCAAAGGCTTACCGAAGATCAATTTCCGGATTCACAATCTGTTTCAGGATGGCGAAATCCTCCCGACCAAGGTCGAGCTGCCCCACGTTGATCTATGCCACCGTCATGCACCTGACTGGGATCATTGGCTAGCCCATTATCGGTTCCGGTTCGAAAAGGGCTCGTATCAGCCAGGCATGTCACCCAATGTTCCGCGCGAACAAGGCGGGATGAACATGAATGAATTGCTGAGCTGGATCGAAGAAGAAGATGGGGCTCACGGCCTGCGGGCTTTCTATGATGAAATCAGTGGCGCCGACCAAGAAGTTCGCACCCGCCTCGAAAAGTTTGGGCTGATTAAGCACCGTCCGTTGGATTTGGATGGAAAAGTCGCGAAACATTTCCCCGGAAGTACCTGAATTGTTGCGATAAATCCGCATGGTCAGCCGGTGTTGCAGCGTAAAAGTGACTTCATTTGACCCTGCCCCGTGATTTTGTTATGTCCCGCCAAGCCGAAATGCACAAAACATCGCATGGCCATCCGGGCCCGGCACATTCTTTACGCGCGGGCCAGGTTTTAGTGTCCGCAACAACCGGACATACATGACAAAGTTTAACGAACTGAACCTGAACCCGAAGGTCCTCAAAGCCATTGAGGAAGCCGGATACGAAACGCCAACACCGATCCAGGAAGGCGCGATCCCACCCGCGCTTGAGGGCAAGGACGTTCTGGGTATCGCCCAGACCGGTACAGGCAAAACCGCCAGCTTCACGCTACCGATGATCACATTGCTGGCCCGTGGCCGCGCACGTGCGCGCATGCCGCGGTCGCTGGTGCTGTGCCCGACGCGGGAACTGGCCGCGCAGGTGGCCGAGAATTTCGACACCTATGCCAAAAATGTAAAGCTGACCAAAGCGCTGTTGATCGGCGGCGTCAGCTTTAAGGAACAAGATGCGCTGATCGACCGTGGCGTCGACGTTCTGATCGCCACACCAGGTCGCCTGCTGGATCATTTCGAACGCGGCAAACTGTTGTTGACCGGCGTCCAGATCATGGTGGTGGATGAGGCCGACCGAATGCTGGATATGGGCTTTATCCCCGATATCGAACGCATTTTTTCGCTGACGCCATTCACACGCCAAACGCTGTTCTTCTCAGCCACCATGGCGCCCGAGATTGAGCGGATCACCGATACATTCCTGTCGGCCCCAACCCGGATCGAAGTTGCCCGTCAGGCAACGGCCTCGGAAACCATCGAGCAAAGTGTGGTCATGTTCAAAGGTGGTCGCCGTGACCGCGAGGCCAGCGCCAAGCGCCAAGTCCTGCGTTCGCTGATCGACTCCGAGGGCGAAAAATGCACCAACGCGATCATCTTCTGCAATCGTAAGACCGATGTGGATATCTGTGCGAAATCGCTGAAGAAATACGGCTATGATGCTGCCGCGATCCATGGCGATCTCGATCAGTCACAACGGACGAAAACACTGGACGGTTTCCGTGACGGAACACTACGTCTGCTTGTCGCCTCGGACGTTGCCGCGCGCGGATTGGATGTGCCCTCGGTCAGTCATGTGATCAATTTCGACGTCCCCGGCCACCCCGAGGATTATGTGCACCGGATCGGTCGTACAGGTCGCGCCGGACGCGAAGGCAAAGCGATCACTATCTGTTCGGGTCGCGATGAAAAAGCACTGGCCGCGATCGAGAAGCTGATTCAAAAAGAAATTCCTCGCTTGGACAATCCGGTAAAGGAAGAGCCGAAACCCGAGAGGCCAAAGCCCGAGAAAAAGGCCCGGCCAACAGAAGCCCGACCAACAGAGGCCCCCAAACGCGACAATAAAAGAGAAGATCGCAAGAAGGATAAAGAAGTCAGAGGCCGTGGACGGCGCGCTGACAACGGTCCTTCAGTCGTGGGAATGGGCGATCACTTGCCCAGCTTTATCGCGCTCAGCTTCGACGAACGCCGCACGGGTTAAATAGACAAAACCAGCGCCAGAATTGATGCGCCCAATAACGTCATCCCGGCGATCTCGCGCCGGGTGATGGTTTCGCGGAAAAACAAGATCGACGCGAACAGGCTGAGGATCAGCTCGACCTGCCCCAGAGCCTTGACGTAGGCGGCGTTTTGCAAGGTGAATGCCAAGAACCAGCAGAACGATCCGCACAGGCTGGTCAGTCCGACAAATACGCCTGTTCGGCGTGTCTGCCACACGGCGCGCAGCTCGGCCCTGTCTCGCCACAACAGCCACAGGCCCATGCTGACGAACTGGAGCGAGACAACGACTGCCAGCGTCACAAGTGCCCGAAACCACGCATCAATCTCGCCCAATTCAAGCGAGGCACCCCGATAACTGACCGAGGAAAACGCAAACAGCACACCTGATCCCAGGCCCAGCCGCGAGGCCCGGTTCGTCAGGTGTCGCCACCACGCCCCGTCTCCTCCGGGACTTTTCGACAGCAGCAACACAGCCGTCAGCCCCAGAACGATCGCCCCAAGCGCCCAGGACGAGACCTGATCGCCCAGGACCAGAAATCCAACGATGGCGGTCTGGATCACTTCGGTTTTCTTAAAAGTTATGCCGACAGCAAAATTGCGCTGTTTGAACAAGGCGACGACACAGATCGTGGCAAGGATCTGAGCCGTTCCTCCAATGGTGGCAAACACCCAGAACCGGGCGGTCAGCGGCGGCAAGGAATACCCCGTCAACTGCAGCGCCGCGATCAGAGCGATTAGAACCAGCGGGATTGAATAGGCAAACCGGGCGAATGTCGCCCCGGCGGCCGTCAGCTTTACACTGCTCAGCGATTTTTGCAGCATGAACCGCACCGTCTGAAACGTTGCGGCGGCGATAGTGACAGGTATCCAGAGGCTCATGCCGCCTTTTGTGGCCGCAAATCAACCCTTTGGCCAGAGCGGATGCGCCACCGGGTCTTTTACCTTCCAGAAATACGCCCGGAAAACATCGGCATATGAAGGGTATACATAGGCCCTATTCGTGGCCAGATAGCCCTCTTTACCCTGCTGGTAGATCTTCGGAAGTTGATACCAGGGGGTACGCGGGTTCAGATGATGAACTACATGTAAATTGTTGTTCAAAAACAGAAAAGACAGTATCCCGCGATCTTCGATGATAACGGTTCTTGCCCCCACATCTTCATGCGCACGGTGTTCCAGAAAAGTGCGTATTTTGACAAGGCCAAGCCCCAAATACGCGGACAGGAAATAGGCCCAGACCGGCATGGGCGACAAGGTCACGATCCAGATAACCGCAACCACGCCTGCCATATGCAAAGCCCATGCGCGCAATATGTCCCATTCGCCACGCGCGGCCCCTCGCAACTCGTCCCTGACAAAGGCAACCTGTCCGATTGCTGGGCCCAAAACGATCCGCCCCAGCAGAGTATTGTTCACCGATAACAACCGCCTGTGCCAATGACCTAGCCCCGACCAAACTTTTGGGTCCAGATAGTTTGATTCAGGATCATCATAGGGATCGGTCAGCGTTGCATCCCGATGATGCGCCAAATGCAGGTCCCGAAACCGCTGATATGGGATGAATAAGGTCAAGGGCAGCGCCATCAGCGCCTCGTTTAGCCATCTGGCGCGAAAAGGATGCCCATGCAGCGCCTCATGCGTTAATGATGAATGTAACGCGGCCACCGCGCCCATCACTGGAACCGCCAACCAGATGGGCAGGAAGAAGATCACGGCCAACCAGGCAGCATAACAGGCGAGCATCAGCGCAAAAGTGCCCCATTCCGGACCCGGACGCTCAGACATTGCGCCCCCACGAAATGCCCGCCCAGACCCTCTCATAAACCACATAGAGTGTCAGCCCGATCGCCGTGTTTACTACGGCCAGAGTTCCGCCAATCGCGGCGGACCCTGTCGCAACCAGCCCAACCACCGACATGATGATCAGGCCCATCACGTTCCACAAAACCGCCTTCACGACCGATCTGCGTCGTGTTTCCATTCCGTCACCCATAATATTGTTATGGCTTAAGAAATACGGCCCGCCGCTTAGGTTGAACATTCTGAATATGATTAACAAAACTCATCAAACGTGATATTTATCACCACATGCAGGATAAAATAGACAAACGCGACCGCGCCGCTCAATTCCGTTTGCGCCTGGCCCGCGCAATGGAAGAACGCCAAATCAGCCGAAGCGCCCTCGCGCGACAGATCGGTGTTGACCGCTCAACCGTATCGCAACTGTTGACTGATCACGGGGCACGGTTGCCGAATGCCCATGTTGTCGGAAGCTGCGCGACGGCATTGGGTGTTTCGGCGGACTGGTTGCTGAGCCTGTCTGACCGGCCGGAAAGCGCGGCCGAGTTGCTGGCTTTGTCGCTGAGCATGACTGAGGCCCCCCGCGCCCTGGTAGATGAGCGCATATTCGAGTGGCACCAAGAGGCAGCGGGTTACAAAATCAGATATGTTCCTGCGACCTTGCCCGACATGCTCAAGACCCGCACCGTTCTGGAATGGGAATACGCACCGCATCTGGGGCGCACGGCAGATCAGGCCATAGGTGCGTCCGAAGATCGACTGACCTGGATGCGCAGCGCCCAGTCCGATTACGAGATCGCAATGCCAATGTACGAAATCGACAGCTTTTCGCATGCAACCGGCTATTATCAAGGCCTTAGCCTTCGCAAGCGGCTGGATCAGATTGACCACCTTTTGGAGTTGTGTGAACAGCTCTACCCACGGCTGCGTATCTATTTGTTCGATGCCAAACGGCTATATTCGGCTCCCGTAACGATTTTCGGTCCCCTTCTTTGCGTGTTTTACGCAGGAAGCCATTACATGGCCTTTCGCGATCGCGACCGGATTGAAATTTTCAGCCGCCATTTCGACACTCTGGTTCGCGAGGCGGTCGTGACCGCACGGGACTTTCCAGAGCACCTGCAACAGCTCAGAGCAGCGATTTCCCGCGACATGTGATGCATCCCCGTACAACCTGTGGTATCGTCGCCGGGCGCGAACTTTCGGGCATTCCGACCACAGACGGAGGACCACAGGAATGGACGCACTGAAAACAGCCCAATATGCACGGGCTTTATACACGGCGCACGGTGACCAGGCCGAGGCAGAAGCCGCAATGAAAATGCGCGAATGCGAGGCTGCCGGAAACGCTCAGCAAGCCCGCGATTGGCAAGCCGTTCGTCAGACCATCCGCCAGATCCGAGGCCCCAACCAGGGCTAGCTTACAACTTCGGGTCAGGATTAACCGTGTGGCCATCCACCGCGATCACCTGGCCCGACACCAATCGCGCTGCGCCAGAGGACAGAAAGACAGCCATATTGGCTATGTCCTGCGCTTCGACGAAACGACCCATGGACGTGCCCGAGGCATAGCCCTGATAGACCTCGTCCCGGCTCATACCTTTGGTCGCCGCCTCGCGTGCCAGAACGCCTTCCATCCTTGGGCCCTCCACCGCGCCGGGACAAATCGCATTGGCGCGGACGCCGTGGGGACCAAGCTCCATCGCCAGTGTTTTCATCAATCCGATCACTGCCCATTTGGCCGCGGCATAGGGCGCACGAAACGGATAGCCGTATTGCCCCGCCGTGGATGAGGTCAGGATGATGCTGCCGGCACCGGCAGATTTCATCATAGGCGCGGCATATTTGGCGGCCAGAAACGCCCCGTCCAGATTGACCGCAACGCACCCCCGCCAGTCCTTGAGGTCAATATCCTCGATAGCGCTGGTTGGCCCGGCAATTCCCGCATTGGCGCAGAGCGAATCCAGACCACCCGCATCAGAAATCGCGGCGAACACGGCATGCATATCACCCTCATCCGACACGTCAGCATGGTGGGCTGTCCAATGATCCGGCACGCCATCTAGCGCCGCCCGATCAATATCTGTGATCCAGACATCATACCCGGCCGCATCAAACGCCTCTGCCATAGCCCGACCAACACCCGAAGCGCCAGCCGTCACCAACACCCGGCAGGTCATGAGGGTTTCCGGATCGCAACCCCGGCCCCTTCGGGATAAGGCAATCCGGCCTGCGCTTCGGCGATGCGGGCCATAGCGGCCTCAATGCTGGGCGATGGCGGGCTGGGGCGGCGTGTTTCCAGGCTGACATGCAGCAAAAAGCTCTCCCCGGTCGCCAGCAGCGTCTCACCGCTATACATGCTGTGGAACACGTGCAGTTTCTTGCCCTGCCCCAACAGCATCTGGGTGCGCACCTCAATCTTTGCGCCGGCATGGACCTCATTCATGTAACGAATGTGGTTTTCCGCGGTGAAATAGCTGCCCCCGGACGAGATATATTCCATATCGCAACCGATGATCTCCATGAACCGGTCGGTGGCGTCGGCAAAAGCCTCAAGATACTTTGCTTCGTTCATATGGCCGTTGTAATCGGTCCAATCCAAAGGCACGGCACGGGACAGAGTCAGGATCGGTTGGCTCAGATCCGCTTGCTCCAATGATGGCAGCGCACCCGGTTTCAGCAGAGCATCATGCTGGTTCAGCACCGCCCCCGCGCCCCAGTTCTGCGCCTTGAGCGCCCGCATCATGCCCACAAGGTTGTTGTCGCGGATACGCTCCAGCTCGCGGATCGAATGCATGCCGGATTGCGCATCTGACTGATCTGCAATCAGATCGACAAGCTCGTCAGTGAATTCGGGCACATCCATCAGCTTGGTCCAGGGCCATTTCAGTGCCGGGCCGAACTGCGCCATAAAATGCCGCATCCCAGCCTCGCCGCCGGCGACACGATAGGTTTCGAACAGACCCATCTGCCCCCAACGGATGCCAAACCCCATACGGATCGCCTCGTCGATTTCCTCGGTCGTGGCGACGCCGTCCTTGACAAGCCACAGCGCCTCGCGCCAGACGGCCTCAAGGAACCGATCAGCGATATGTGCGTCGATCTCTTTCTTGACGTGCAGCGGGAAGAATCCGACCGATTTCAGGACCTCTTGCGCCCGTTCGATCATCTCGGGCGGGTTCGCGCCAGTTGGCACCAATTCGATCAGCGGCAGCAGGTATACCGGGTTGAACGGATGCGTCACCACGATCTGTTCGGGGCGCAGCGCGCCCTCCTGTAACTCTGACGGCTTGAACCCGCTGGTCGAGGACCCGATGATCGCACCCGGATCACAAGCCTCTTGCAAGCCCTTGTAAACTTTCAGCTTCAGGTCCAGGCGTTCCGGCACGCTCTCCTGAATCCAAGCAGCACCCTGCACTGCATCGGCCATATCATCATGGAATGACAACGCACCTTCAGGAGGCAACGGGACGTCGCTCAGCCCCGGCAGCGAGCGGCGCGCATTGTCCAGAACTTCTCCGATTTTACGCTCGGCTTCCGGGTCCGGGTCGAATACCCGAACGTTCCAACCGTTCAGCAGGAACCGCGCGGCCCATCCGCCGCCGATAACTCCGCCGCCAATGATTGCTGCTGTTTTTGTCATCACTTCACTACTTTCAACTCTTGAGGGTCAAACCCATTTTCGCTCAGTACGTCACGCGCAATCGTCAGTTGATTTTGTGTGATCGTTAAATCTCTGCTCAGTACAACTGCAAACGACCTATCTGTGCGGGCCAATACAACCATCTGCTCCCCGTCACCCACGTAGATGATGTGAAACTTTGTGGGGCTTGCGGCAGTGATGTCATATTCAAGTGCAGACTCGGATCGCCGGGTAGGCACGCTCAGGTGGTTTTCAAAGCAATCACTTGCTCCTGCGATGTACCCAAAACATTCGGTCCGGTCCGGGTCACGCAATTGATAGCTAGGGTATGGCTGTCCCTCAAGCCTCACAAAAAGCCGTTGCGTGTTCTTGCTTTTGCGTCTGAGCGCAGCCACTTCGAAATACGCCTCGTCAAAGATCGACCAATTCACCGCTTCGACAGGTTGAATAGCAAATTGACGCGCTCGAAAGCCTTCATTTCCGACCAAGCCACACGCTGGAACCAATCCAACGAGCAAACATCCGACTACCCATGAAATAACTCGGCGGAACATGGCCCGCCTAGCTTTTCGGCGCCCGCTTCACCAACCCAAGCTTCTCGCGGACCTCCTGCGGCCCGATCACCCGCGCGCCCATATTCTCGATGATGCTGCCCGCGCGTTCTACCAGTTGCCAATTCTCGGCCAGCACGCCTTTGTCCAGCCACAGGTTGTCCTCCAGCCCGACGCGCACGTTGCCGCCCGCCAGAACCGCAGCGGCCACATAGGCCATCTCATTCCGGCCCAATGAGAACGCGCTGAAGGTCCAGTCATCCGGCACGTTGTTCACCATCGCCATGAAGGTGTTCAGATCATCCGGCGCACCCCATGGAACGCCCATGCACAGCTGAACCAGAGCGTTCGGTTCCAGAACGCCTTCTTTCACCAACTGCTTGGCGAACCACAGATGACCGGTATCAAAGGCCTCAATCTCGGGCTTTACCCCCAGATCGGTCATCATCTGGCCCATCGCGCGCAACGCACCCGGCGTGTTGGTCATCACATAATCGGCCTCGGCAAAATTCATGGTGCCGCAGTCGAGGGTGCAGATTTCCGGCAGGCATTCGGCCACATGGGCCACACGCTCGGTCGCGCCAACCAAATCAGTTCCCGCCTCGGCCAGCGGCAGCGGGTTTTCGATACCGCCAAACACCATGTCGCCACCCATGCCAGCAGTCAGGTTCAGCACGGCGTCGACCTCGGCATCGCGAATGCGATCTGTGACCTCACGATACAGTGCCAGATCACGCGAAGGCGCTCCGGTCTCAGGGTCGCGCACATGGCAATGCACCACCGCCGCCCCTGCCTTGGCTGCAGCTATCGCGCTGTCGGCGATCTGCTTTGGCGAACGCGGCACATGCGGGCTGCGATCCTGCGTCCCACCCGAGCCTGTGACGGCGCACGTAATGAAGACTTCGCGGTTCATTTCCAAAGGCATGGCGTTCTCCCCAGCTTATACCCGGTTAACCCTGAGTTTTCCCCAGGCTTCTCCACGGATTCCGATTTGCTTTCGCCCCCGAGTTTGGCGCAGCTTTGGTCAAACACTTGTCAGAATGCGAATCGAACTTGATGAAATCCGCAAAAAACATATTGCAGCCCGAACATCGTGCCCTGAAAACGGCTGTGCTGGTACTGGACGAATGCAACACGCTCAGCTTTGCGTCGGCCGTTGATCCAATGCGCGCCGCCAATCGGTTGGCGGATCGTCCGGCCTTTGACTGGGATTATGTGACAGCCACCGCTGAACCCGCCATGCTGACCAGTGCGCTTTCGGTTCCGGGTGTACCTTTGGCCCGGCTGCAATCCTGCGATCTGATGATTGTAGTTGCCGGGTTCCAACTGGCCCGCCATGCCACACCCAGCCTGCTGGCCGGCCTACGCCGCATCGCCAAGACCGGCACCACAATGGCAGGTATTGATGGCGGTCCCTGGCTGCTGGCCGAGGCAGGCCTGCTGAACGGCCACGCCGCCACCACCCATTGGGAAGATTTGGAGAACTTCTCTGCCCGCTTCCCCGAAGTGGACGTGCGCCCTGACCGGTTTACCGTTTCTGAAGGCCGCCTGACCTCGGGCGGGGCGATCCCAGCGGTCGAGATGATGCTGCATATCATCGCCGCCCGCCATGGCGCCGGATTTGCCGCCCGCGTCTCGGGTCTGTTCCTCTATGACGGTGCGCCTGATCCCACAAAACCACAAAGCCGCACCGGGGCGCCGCATCGCCACACAGCTTTGACCGCCAAAGCCAATACGCTGATGCAATCCGCACTGGACGACCCTATGCCATTGGCAGATATCGCCGAAACCCTGGGCACCAGTTCACGCACCCTGCAACAGCAGTTCCGACTGCGCCTGAACACCACGCCACAGGACCATTACCTGCAGCTCCGACTGGCCGAGGCACGCAGATTGGTGACGGACACCGATATGTCACTGATGGATGTGGCCCTGGCGACGGGTTTCGCCTCGCAATCCAGCTTTGCCCGCGCCTTTCGCACAGCGCACGGCCTTTCGGCCCGGGACCTACGGCAAGACAGGACACAACCCACACATCACTAAGCGGATCCGCTTTATCTGATTGAAAATACCGCGGGGGAGGCTCCGCCTGCGGAGACGAGGGCAGCGCCCCCTAGAACGGCATCGGATGCGCGCGATGCGCGTCGGTGATTTCAGTCAGAATTTCCCCGGAAAGGCGAAGTTCCTTACCGTCGAGAATATGCCCAAGCTGCGCCACCGTTGTCGCGCCGAAAATGGCCGACATCATGAAGGGCCGCGTCCGACACCAGGCCAGCGCCATATGGACCGGGTCCAGATCGTGGCGGTCCGCGATCTCTAGATAGGCCGCAACCGCCTCAAATGCCCGTCTGCGATGACGTCCTCCCACCTCAGGCACCAATGACATCCGCGAACCCTCGGGCACCATGCCGTTTTGGTATTTCCCGGTCAAAAATCCGGCGGCAAGCGGTGAAAAGGCCATCAGCCCCACATCCTCGTGCGCGCTCAGCTCGGCCATATCGGTGTCGAAATGCCGGCACATCAAAGAATACTCGTTCTGAACAGATGCCACGCGGGGCGTGCCGGTGGCTTCGGCGATCCGCAACCACTGAGCGGTGCCCCAGGCGCTTTCGTTCGAAAGGCCAAACGCTCGGATATTTCCTTTGTTGACCTGTTCCTTCAGGGCAACAAGGCACTCGTGCATATTGTCCAGAACCTCATCGGTATTGTGCCCCGAAGGCGCATAGGTCCAGTTTTGCCGGAACATATAGCTTCCGCGGTTCGGCCAGTGAAACTGATAAAGGTCGATGCAATCCGTTTGCAGGCGGCGCAAGGAACCTTCGACCGCCTCGGGGATTGTCTGCGGTGAAATCGGTGCGCCATCGCGCGCATGTGCGAACCCTGCCCCAGAGTGCTTGGTTGCCAGAACATAGTCACCACGCCGTGACGGGTTGGCGGCGTTCCAGTTGCCCAGAATTTCTTCGGTCCGGCCCACCGTCTCTTTCGAGATGGGATTCACCGGATACATCTCGGCGGCATCGACGAAATTAATGCCCCCATCAAGTGCCATGTCCATCTGAGTATGCGCGTCGGCCTCGGATGTCTGCGTACCAAATGTCATCGTACCCAGACACAGGTCTGTCACCATGATTCCAGTCCGGCCCAGGGGCTTCATTTCCATCGCTCATTCTCCTGAAATCTGCGGAGGCCCTATGCCTCGGCCTTTTTTTCCCACCGGCCCGATTCCTCGGACCAATATTGCGCCGAACAGCCCGCCCCGGTCAGTGTTTTCCATTGCCCGCGGGCATGTTGGAGAGCCTGATCATCATTCCCATCGAACAGGATGCACACGCGTTCCAGCGCGTTCACTTCCTCGGGTTCAACCGTCGCGCCATCGACGGCCATCACGCAAGCCGGATCATTTGCGGCCTCGGCCCCTGTCGTCAGCAATATGGGCTGGTCCCTGTCATGCGGCCCCCCGGTGCGGCCATGTGGCAGGAACCCTTCCTCGGGGCCCTGCCACAGCTTTTCGTCCAACCAATCCATCCGTGCGGGATCAGTTCCCCGCACGGCTATCTTCCACCCGGCCTGCCGCGCCTTGTCCAGCAACACGGGCAAGGTGTTTTCCAGCGGTTGGCGGGTCAGGTGATAGAAATAAACGGCGCCCATTGGATTATTCGAAATTGTCCTGCACGAACCGGCTCAATGCGCGGACACCCCAACCGGTGGCCCCTTTGGGCGCATAGGATGTCTCGGTTGCAATCGAAGCCACCCCAGCAATGTCCAGATGGATCCAGGGGGTTTCGTCCTTCACGAACCGCTGCAGGAACTGCGCGGCAGTGATTGACCCGGCAGGTCGTCCACCGACATTCTTCATATCGGCGATGCGCGATTTCAGCTGCTCGTCATAGGCTTTGCCAAGCGGCATCCGCCATGCGCCCTCATCCTCGGCCCCGGCAGCCTTTAGGAAGGCGTTGCAGAACGTGTCATTGTTCGAAAAGACACCGGCATTCTCATGCCCAAGCCCAATGATGATCGCGCCGGTCAATGTTGCCAGGTCGATCATGCCCACGGGGGCAAACCGCTCTTGCGCGTACCACATCACATCGCACAGGACCAAACGGCCCTCGGCGTCGGTATTGATGACCTCGACCGTGTCGCCCTTCATCGACTTGACGACATCGCCGGGACGCGTGGCATTGCCCGAAGGCATATTCTCTACCAGCCCGACAAGGCCCACGACATTGGCTTTGGCCTTGCGCTTGGCCAGCGCCCGCATGGTGCCGGCGACCACACCTGCACCGCCCATGTCCATGGTCATGTCTTCCATGCCTGCAGCGGGTTTCAAGGAAATGCCGCCGGTGTCGAACACGACGCCCTTACCCACCAGCGCCAGCGGCGCATCATCCTTGTCGCCTCCATTCCACTGCATCACCACAACCTTGGACGGGCTGACCGAGCCCTGCCCGACGCTTAACAAGGTGCGCATACCCAATTCGGCCAGTTTGTCTTCGTCGAGCACTTCGACGTCCAGGCCAAGCGCCTTCATTTCGGACAAACGGTCTGCGAATTCGGTCGTTGTCAGCACATTGGCGGGTTCATTGGTCAGGTCCCGTGTCATCCGAACGCCATCGGCAATCGCATACAGCGGTGCGAATGCGGCTTCGACCTCATCATGTTTCTGATGACTGATTGTTACTGATCCGGCTTCATCCGAATCTCGGGTTTTATGGGCATCGAAATCATAGCTGCGCAAAACGATTCCCAAAGCCAGTTCTTCGGTCCGGGCCTGATTTCCGGCCATGACCAACAAGGGCTGGTGATCAGACAATTTGGCCAGCTTCGCCCCGGCTTTTCGTGCCTCTGCAGCATCGGCACGGCGCGACAGCACGAGAATATCAAGCGCTTCAGCGGCCATTCCGCCTGGCCAGGCAAGAGAGACTACATCGCCGGATTTCACCTTTTCGAACCGGTCGCTTTCGACAAGTCGCGCGACTGCGCCCCGGGTCAGACGGTTGGCGCGGCGTGCGGCTGGGTTCATCTTGCCTTCATCCGAGACAATAATCACGACGCGCCCCTTGGTCTGCGCCATCACGTCCACGTCAAAAGCCTTAAACTGAATTGGAACAAGACTACTCATTGGGAACTCCTGAAAATCTGTTTCCCAAGACCTAGCCCGCGGCGACCGCATTGACCAGATAGCAGTTTTCCCCGCCGGGCATTTGCATTACAGTCGCGGAAAAAGTTCCGGCAGGGTCGGAGAGCGGGAGGGCGAATTGGCAAATCGGGGCAGGCATAGGCCGTTGCGCGCTGGCGCATGTACCGCTGATTCTCTTGACTTCAAGGCCCCCGCTGCAGGCAACGCAGTGATGCCGAGGGCGCATCGGTGATCCTGGATCGATATTTTGCCCGCCGGTTCACCCAGAGCTTTCTGGTCATTGGCTGTATCTTTTTGACGCTGATGATTCTGATCGATCTGATTGAACAGGTACGGCGCTTTGATGAGGTCGATCTGTCATTTGGCCGGCTTTTGTATCTGACCCTATTGAATACGCCCGCCGCCATCGGTGAGATGCTGCCTCTGCTGATCATCCTGTCCACGATTGCGTTGTTCATCGGATTGGCGCGCAGCTCGGAATTGGTGGTGACGCGCTCGATCGGGCGGTCTGGAATTCGCGTCCTGCTTGCACCTGTAACTCTGGCCCTGTTGATCGGAGCCTTGGCAGTTGCGGTGCTTAACCCGTTTGCTGCCGCAACTTCCGAAGAATTCCAACGGCTTTCCGATTCCTACCGTAACCGCACCAACTCAGCTCTTTCGATCAGCAGTGAGGGTTTGTGGTTACGGCAAGCTACAGAAGAGGGCCAATCGGTTGTCCACGCGCGCAGAACGTCAAACGGTGACACCCTGCTGTTGAAGGATGTCACCATAATAACATTCGACGCGATTGGTCAGCCGACACGCCAAATCTCTGCCAAACAGGCCGAGTTGGAAGACGGTTTTTGGGTTTTACAGGATGCCAAGATCTGGCCGCTTATGAACGGCATCAATCCCGAAGCTGGCTCGAAAGAGCATGATCGTCTGGAGATTCCGACCACCCTGACGCGTCAGCGCATTCTGGACAGGTTAGGCAAACAGGATTCGATGTCTGTCTACGATTTGCCCCAGTTGATCCGAGACTTGCGCGAAGCCGGATTTTCGACCAAGCAATACGAGGTCTGGTTTCAGGTCCAACTGGCAAGACCTCTGTTTCTGGTCGCAATGGTCCTGATCGGCGCGGCCTTTACCATGCGACATGTCCGGTTCGGCGGCACAGGGATAGCGGTGCTGACGGCCGTGCTACTGGGCTTCGCCATCTATTTCGTCCGTAATTTCGCGCAAATATTGGGAGAAAACGGTCAGTTGCCTATCTTCGTTGCAGCCTGGGCCCCGCCATTTGCGGCCATCCTTCTTTCTCTTGGCCTGCTGTTGCATGCGGAGGATGGCTGATGCGCAAATTTGCTCTGCTATTGCTCTCGGGTGCGGTTGCATTGTCTTCGCCTTCGGATGTCATGGCCCAGACTTTGCCGGAACAGGATCAAACGACGAACGCGTCCCAGCAAGAGCCACCAGCCTTACTTGTCGCCGACAAGATTTTCATAACCCCAGAGCGTGTGCTGATCGCAGAGGGCAATGTCGAAGCGTTTCAGGGTGACGTCAAAATGACGGCCAGTCGGATTTTGTACGACCGCGAAAGCGGTGAGCTTACACTGGAAGGACCGATCCGGATTGATCAGGGCAATCGAACGACAGTTCTGGCGGATTCCGCAGAACTCGACCGGGGTTTGCTCAACGGCCTTTTGATCGGCGCCCGAATGGTGTTCGACCAACAGGTGCAAATTGCCTCGGTGCAGGCGACACGTGCTGGCGGCAGATACACCCAGTTCAGCAAAGTCTCGGCGACGTCTTGCCATGTCTGCACGGATGGGCGGCCACCGCTCTGGCAAATCCGTGCCCGCAAGGTGACCCATGATCAGTTGGAACGACAGCTCTATTTCGAAGGTGCGCAATTCCGGGTGCTGGATGTGCCGGTCTTCTATTTCCCTTACCTGCGTCTCCCCGACCCAACGCTGGACCGGGCGACTGGTTTTCTGGTCCCATCGGTCCGCACCACCTCGCAGTTGGGCACAGGCATAAAGGTTCCCTATTTCTTCAAGCTTGGAGATCACAAGGACCTCACGCTGACACCTTACCTTTCCGGTAAGACCAGAACTCTGGGCTATCGCTATCGTCAGGCCTTTAAGAACGGACGGATCAAAATCGAAGGCGCGCATACTCGCGATGACCTTCAACGGGACGAGGCGCGCGGATATTTCTTTACCAACGGTTGGTTTGATCTGCCGGACGACTATCGCCTGACCTTCAACATCCGAACTACGTCCGACGATTCCTATCTGGCTGATTACGGCCTGCCCGACTTTGACCGTCTGCGCAGCGAAATTGCCCTGGAAAGGATCAAGCGCGATACCGCTTTCCGGACCAGCCTAAACCACTATAAAACCTTGCGAGATAGCGAGGATCAGGATCAGATTCCTTCTCGAATCTTCGACCTGAACTATCGCAAACGCTTCTTCCCGGCAGCTGTCGGAGGAGAGGTGCGGATGGCTTTCATCGGTCATGCCCATGAAAGAACGAGCAATGAGGACGTTATCGGGCGCGATGTTGCCCGAGCGACCTTCGATACCGAATGGCTGCGCAGCTGGATACTGGGCTGGGGGCTGCGTGCAGATGCCCAAGTAGGCGCGTCAATCGACACGTTCAATATCCGCCACGACAGCGCCTATCCCGATCAGGTGACCCGCACGACCCCGCGCGCCGCACTGACGCTGCGCATGCCAATGACCCGCCGCGAGGCGTCGGGCGCAACCCAGTTGCTGGAACCCATCGCGCAGATCGGGTGGACGCATGTCTCCGACAATGATGTTCCTATCGACGAAAGTACGTTTCAGGAGTTTGACCAGGGTAACCTGCTATCCCTGTCCCGATTCCCTGCCGAGGACAGGCGCGAAGATGGGGTCAGCGGCGTTGTTGGGGTGAATTGGGCGCGTTATGGCTCCAGGGGCTGGCAAGCGCGTGCCACGATCGGTCAGGTCTTTCGTGCGGATGCTGATCCCGACTTTAACCTTACATCGGGCCTTCAGGGCACATCGTCCGATGTGTTGATCGCCGGACAACTTGAAACGCCCAACGGGTGGTCTCTGGCCGGACGAGGTTTGGTGAACGGAGATTTCAGCTTTGCCAAGGCCGAGCTGCGTGCTGCATGGCAAAAGGAAACAACGGCCCTCAGCGGAAGCTATGTCTGGCAAGAACCCGATCCCGCAGAAAATGTCGACGATGAGATTTCTGAGATCTGGTTGCGCGGGCGGTACGACATCGATCAGAACTGGCAAACCCGTGCTCAGGCGCGGTATGACCTGAGCGAATCTGAACCGATCAGATATGGGTTGGGTATCACGTACCGGAACGAGTGTGTTCAGGTTAACATGTCGGTCAGCAGGCGCTATACCTCGTCATCAAGTATTGAGCCTTCGACCGAATTCGGCTTTACCGTAGCTCTGACAGGATATTCTGTCGAAGGTGGCGGCAAACAGTACAAGAGAAGATGCAGTTGATAACAGGTTTTTCACGTTTCTTTCGTTCCAGCCATATCGGGCTGGTTGCTCCGGCACTGGTTGCAGTTTCGATTGCCATAGCACCTGTAAAGGCAGTGGCGCAGAACCTGTTCTCGCCTGCCATAAAGGTTAATCAAGACATCGTGACCTGGTATGAGCTGGAACAGCGCCTGCAATTCCTCTCGATTCTGGGTGTTCCCGGCGCAACCGAGGAAGACGTGCGCAAAGCTCTGATAGACGACCGCCTGCGCAAACAGGCGATGCGCGACGCTGGAATCGTGGTCGCCCCCGAAGACGTTCAGGTTGGAATAGACCAATTTGCAGCCCGCGGTCAGCTTTCGAGCGACGAATTCCTGCAGCTTCTGGCGGATGCCGGTGTTGACCGTGAGACGGTTCGGGATTTCATCAAGGATCAGATTTCCTGGCGTGAATTCGTCAGCGCGCGTTTTCTGTCGCAGGCGAGACCATCGGAAGACGAGATCAATCGCGCACTTGGACAATCTGGAAGTGGTGGCCTGCAAGTCCTTCTTTCGGAAATCATTATTCCTGTGAACCAACAAAACCTGTCACAGGTTCAACTGCTGGCCGAAGAGATCGCCTTGATCGAGGGCTATGATTCCTTTTCAACCGCCGCAACACAGTACTCGGCGGCCGGAACTCGCACCAATGGGGGGCGCCTTGACTGGTTGAACTTGACCGATCTGCCCCCGGCGCTGCAGCCGGTCATCATCGGGCTCAAAAATGGTGACGTCACCCAGCCCATTCCGCTGCCCAATGCCGTGGCACTGTTTCAGATGCGCGGTTTGCGTGAGACCGCTGCGAGTACGCCCACCTATTCCGAGATCGACTATGCTGTCTATTACATGCCCGGTGGTCGTAGTGCGGAAACACTGGCCGCAGCCGAAAAGCTGAAAGAAGAAATAGACACTTGCGATGATCTGTACGGTATCGTGCAAAACAAGCCAGCAGAAGTCTTAGAGCGGAATGTCAGCAAACCGTCGGAAATCCCGCGCGATATCGCATTGGAACTGGCCAAACTGGACCTGAACGAAGTTTCAACCACGTTGACCCGTAACAACGGCCAAACACTGGCTTTTGTGATGTTGTGCACACGTACCCGCAACCTTGGCGAAGAGACAACGCGTGCAGATGTCGCCAATGCTCTGACCCAGCAAAGGCTGCAAACACTTGCAGAAAGCCTGTTGGGGCAAATGCGTGCCGACGCAACTATTGTTGAACAATGAAGCCAATCGCGCTCAGCTGCGGCGATCCGGCCGGAATTGGGCCCGAGATCGCCGCAAAAGCCTGGGCCAGCCTTAGAACCACCTGCCCTTTCTTCTATATTGGCGATGCCGCGCATTTGCCGCCCGAGACACCGTCGGTACAGATCAGCGACGCCTCTCAGGCGGTCGAGATCTGTGGCTCTGCCCTGCCCGTACTGCAACTGGACTTTCCAGCCCCCAACCGGTCTGGGCACCCTAATCCAGCCAACGCCAGATCAGTTGTCACTGCCATTGAAACCGGCGTGGCGCTGGTTCAGTCCGGTTCTGCATCGGCGCTATGTACCGCACCGATCCACAAGAAAGCACTTATCGACGGGGCAGGTTTCTCATTCCCCGGCCATACTGAATTTCTGGGCGCCTTGGCTGGGTCCCAACGTGTTGTGATGATGCTGGCGAGCGACCAACTGCGCGTTGTACCAGCAACCATCCACATCCCGCTCTCACGCGTTCCTTGCGAGCTTACGCCCGAGCTTTTGCGGGAAACCATCGAAATCACCGCCCAGGGACTACAATCACAGTTCGGTATTGCCACCCCGCGGATAGCCGTCGCGGGCCTCAACCCGCATGCCGGTGAAGGCGGCAAGATGGGACAAGAAGAACTGGACTGGATTGCGCCGCTGATTGCGGAGCTGTCCGGCAAAGAGTATACCGTCACCGGCCCGCACCCCGCGGATACATTGTTCCACGCCGCAGCGCGCGCACGCTATGACGCCGCCATCGCTATGTATCACGATCAGGCTCTGATTCCGATCAAGACGCTGGATTTCGATCGCGGTGTGAACGTTACCCTAGGCCTTCCATTTATCCGAACCTCACCCGATCACGGGACTGCACTGGACATTGCGGGGCAAGGCCTTGCAAACCCCACCAGCCTGATCGAAGCGCTGAAACTTGCCCAGCAGATGGCACAAAGCTCTTGATCCTTCAGCGGGCTGTAAATATCCCGGCCAGAGGTAAAAATTCTCTGGCGCTCTCCTATCAAACCGCGCCACGGTGATCGGATCATGAGCACTATCGACAACCTTCCCCCTCTGCGCGAGGTTATCGCCTCGCATCAACTCTCGGCTCGCAAGTCGCTAGGCCAGAACTTTTTGCTGGATCTGAACCTGACCGCCAAGATCGCGCGGCAGGCCGGAGATCTTGCGGAATGCGATGTTCTGGAAATCGGCCCCGGCCCCGGCGGGCTGACCCGTGGGCTACTTTCAGAAGGTGCGCGCAAGGTTGTCGCGGTTGAAAAAGACACACGCTGTATCGCTGCCCTAAACGACATCGCCGCCGCCTATCCTGGCAGGCTTGAGATCATCAACGGTGACGCGCTTGAGATTGATCCGCTTACGCATCTGACCCCTCCGATCCGTGTGGCTGCGAACCTGCCCTATAACGTCGGCACCGAATTGCTGGTCCGCTGGCTGACCCCGCCGCAATGGCCTCCGTTCTGGCAAAGCCTGACCCTGATGTTTCAGCGCGAAGTGGCGGAACGGATCGTCGCCCAACCCGGCGGCAAAGCCTATGGTCGCTTAGCCATCCTTGCCCAATGGCGGGCCCACGCGCGCATCGCCATGTCACTGCCACCCGGAGCGTTCACCCCGCCCCCCAAGGTCTCAAGCGCCGTGGTCCACCTGATCGCCCTGTCGCAACCGCGCTATCCGGCTGATCCTGCCACACTGTCCCGCGTGGTCGCCGCCGCTTTTAATCAGCGCCGCAAAATGCTGCGAGCCTCGCTAAAGGGCGTGGCCCCGGATATCGAAGACCGCCTGATCGCCGCCGGAATCAAACCCACCGAACGTGCGGAACAAGTGCCTTTAGAAGCGTTCTGCGCATTGGCCCGCGAAGTCAAAAGATCCTGAAACAAAAAACCCTGCGGCCTAACAGACCGCAGGGTTTTTCTTTTCTATACTGGCTGATTTACTCTGCCGCTTCAGGCGTATCACCGTTGCCGGAGGGCGCGTCCTCAGTCGCAGCAGGTGCGGCTTTGGGCTTGCGCGCCCGAGGCCGACGGGCCGGTTTTTCTTTTTTCTCGGCCTCTTCAGGGCTTTTGCTTTCAGGCGTTTCTACTAGCCCGGATTCCGGGGCAGCTGCGTCAGCGGCAAACCCCATCACATCAGGTTGAGGTGCCTCAGCGGGATCCGACTGGCGGACGGTTTCGCGTTCCTGACGCTCGGCACGCTCACGATCTCGTTCAGCCTGGCGTTCGCGATTCTGACGCTCTTGCTCCTCACGGCGTGCATCCATTTCACGCTGAGCTTCGCTAAGCAAACGCAGGTAATGTTCGGCGTGCTGCTGAAAGTTTTCGGCAGCTACACGGTCGTTAGACAACTGAGCATCGCGTGCAAGCTGATTATATTTATCAATAATCTGTTGCGGCGTGCCACGCACTTTGCCCTCTGGGCCCGAACTGTCGAAAACTCGGTTTACGACGTTGCCGCCAGAAGGACGATTGCGGTTATTCTTTGCCCGAGAGCGGGATTTGGAAGATCTCATCTACTTTAGTCAGCCTTGTCGTTCGCTGCCGATCAGTTCGCGTCTTGCACTGCTCAAGGGCTTAGCTATGACACGATGTCGGCTTTTTTGGGCTTGGCGTCAGGGGCCCGCTGTAACAGCGTCAACCTCTCTGACTACACCTGAGTAAACACGTCCAGAGCGTGCAGACAAGAGGTTTGTCCCAATTTTTGTACCTTTTTTATATCAATCGGCGCATTTCGGCCTCAGAATGTTCCGTCATGAAGGCATTCTGGCGAAAACGACGCGGTCGCGACCATCCAGATCGGGAATGATCCGTACGTCTGTCAATCCTGCTGCGTCAAACAAAGATGCGACGCTCTGCCCTTGCTCGGGTCCGATTTCGACAAGTAACCGACCATGGAGCAATAGAAAATCCGGGGCGGCGGCAGCAATCCTACGGTAGGCCCCCAAGCCGTCACCTTCGTCTGTCAATGCCATCCGCGGCTCATGGTCCCGCACTTCAGGTGCCAGGGTGTCCATTTCCGGAAGGGAAATATAGGGCGGGTTTGAAACAATCAGGTCAAATTTTGCTTCAATGTTTCCAAACCAATCGGATTGCTTAATTTCGATCCGGTTCTGAACATCGTGTTGCACGGCATTTGCACTGGCCTGTAGGCAGGCCGCCTCGCTCAGATCCACACCAATACCCGATGCACTGGTGCGTTCGGCCAGCAATGTGATCAGGATGCACCCCGATCCAACCCCCAGATCGAGGACATAGTCAAAGGGTTCGCTCAGCGCGGCCTCGATCAGAACCTCTGTTTCCGGGCGTGGATCCAGCACGTCCCGGCTAACTTTGAACCGACGGCCGTAAAACTCACGTTCCCCCAACAGATGAGAAACGGGCACACGAATGGCCCGAAGCGAGATCAGTTGCTCGTATCGCTCAGCAATATCCGGTAAAAGCTCTTCGGGTGTAATCAGTGTCACGCGACTTGCTTCGATCCGGGCGGCGTGGGCGAGTAGAACCCGCGCATCCCGCGCCGGATCAGCCACACCAGCCGCACGCAATCTTGCCGTAGCGGCCACCATGGCCTGAGCCGCTGTCTGGCCGCCGGTCATTGCGCCATCTCGGCCAGGAGACGCGCCTGATCATCCGCGGTCAATGCGTCGATTACCTCATCCAGATCGCCCTGCATCACCTGATCCAACTTGTACAGCGTCAGATTGATCCTGTGGTCCGTCATGCGGCCTTGCGGGAAATTATAGGTCCTGATCCGTTCCGACCGGTCGCCAGACCCGACCTGGTTCGCCCGATCTGCCGAGCGTTCGCTGTCAATCCGCTGACGCTCCTGATCATAGAGTCGGGTCTTCAGAACCTGCATCGCGATCTCGCGATTGCGGTGTTGGGATTTCTCGGAGCTGGTCACCACAAGCCCGGTGGGCAAGTGTGTAATCCGCACGGCCGAATCGGTGGTGTTCACGTGCTGCCCACCCGCACCCGAGCTGCGCATCGTGTCGATACGGATATCATTGGCGTCGATCTGAATATCGACATCCTCGGCCTCGGGCAGAACCGCCACGGTCGCCGCCGAGGTATGAATGCGCCCGCCACTTTCGGTCTCCGGCACCCGCTGCACCCGGTGAACGCCAGATTCGTATTTCAAACGGGCAAAGACGTTGTCGCCTTTGATATGGGCAACCACCTCTTTGATGCCGCCTAGATCAGACGCCTGCTCTTCGAGGATCTCGAATTTCCAGCCGCGCGCTTCGGAATACCGCTGATACATGCGCAGCAGGTCGCCTGCAAAAAGCGCGGCCTCATCACCGCCGGTTCCAGGGCGGATTTCCAACATGGCCGGGCGCGCATCGGCTGCATCCCTAGGCAACAAGGCCAGTTGCAGGGCGTGTTCGGCACCGGGAATTTGGGCCTGCAGGTCGGGGATTTCCTCTTCGGCCAGCTCCCTCATATCGGGATCGGCCAGCATCGCCTCGGCCTCGGCAAGGTCAGTGACCAGCTGGCGCCATGCCATGATCTGATCGACCACCGGCTTGAGGTCCGAATATTCCTTGGCCAGCACAGCAATATCGCCGCCCAAAGCACCATCTGCCATGGCTGCTTCGAGGTATTGGAATCGCTGAGTTATCTGTTCAAGGCGTTCTTCAGGGATCATCCGGGCGGTGTCTCTTAATCCGGGGCTATGGTCAAGGGCTGTCCGTATGCTAAGCTGCCCCGCATGAGACGGTTGGTTCTGGTTCTATCGCTTTTTGCGACGCCCGTGATGGCCGATGTCGTCGGTCCCGGCGGCAAGGTACAGGACTGCTATTGCACTGACAAATCCGGGTCACGCGTTGAATTGGGCGAGATGATCTGCCTGCAGGTCGACGGTCGCATTTTCACTGCACAATGTCAGATGTCACTGAACGTTCCGATGTGGCGCGAGGTACAGGAAGGATGCCTGTCCTCAGCGCTGCATCCGCGCGAGCCAGCCATCAACGCGGTTTCGGTTTACCCCAAAATCTGAGCGACCAAAGCGCAACCTGCCATAGATGCGCAGTGTATCGCCGTTCTGCTGGGCGGTTGTGTAATCTGGAAAACCTATCACTTTGGTACGGGTGATATAGGTGACCATCCCGTCATCAACTGACCCGGCCAGAACCTTTGTACGTGGTGAGGCCATTGCGATTTCGTTCAACTGCGCCAACCCGTCCGGCCCCGTTTCAAGTACTCGCACGACGCCACCACGGAGGTCCCTGTTCGCGTCGCCGACGGGGGTATTGTGCCAGATGGCGGGATCAGACGGCGCAAGCCGTATATACGCCCCCACAAGGACAATCAGACCCGCAATCAGCCACAGCGTCATTTTCATCTTTTCACTCTGTTAGATTGCGGAACCATATGCAGTTCCGCATAGCAAACAAGAGACTGCCGTGATCCCTACCGTGACGTCACGCCTGGCAATATGCACAGCAGTTCAAACAGCAGATTGGCAGCGGTCAGCGCCGTATTGCCAGAGGGATCATACGGCGGAGAAACCTCGACCAGATCACACCCAACCACATTTGTCCCGCCCAGGGCATGGATCAGTTGCAGCGCCTGCGGTGTGGTTAACCCGGCGATCTCGGGCGTGCCGGTTCCGGGGGCGAAAGACGGGTCCAGACTGTCAATGTCATAGGTGATATAGACCGGATGATCCCCGATCTCATTGCGTATCTGCGCGCCCATGACCGTCAGGTTCTGCTGCCAAAGCTCCCATGCGGGGTATTGGCGAAAGCCCCACCCTTTGGCCTCGGTAAAGTCCGATGCCGCATAGCCAGAGCCTCGGATGCCGATCTGAAAGGTTTTGTCCGGCACGATCAGCCCTTCTTCATAGGCGCGCCGGAAAACGGTGCCGTGGGTTTCCTTTTCGCCAAACATCTCATCATTTACATCCGCATGGGCATCCACATGGACCAGCGCCACAGGCCCGTGTTTCGCAGCTATAGCCCGCAGGATCGGCAAGGTGATCGAGTGATCGCCCCCCATCGCCACAGGTGTCACACCCTGCGCCAGAATCGCGTCATAGCTCTCCTTGATGATCCTCAGACTGTCGGACAGCGAAAAGGTGTTGATCGCCAGATCTCCGATATCCGCGATTTGCAAGCTGTCGAAGGGGGCCGCAAAGGTGGCCATATTGTAAGGCCGCAGCATCGCACTTTCGCTGCGGATCTGTTTCGGTCCGAACCGTGTCCCCGACCGCCAAGAGGTGCCGATATCCATCGGTATGCCTATTACGGCCACATCCAATCCGGCCAATGTATCCGCCTGCGGCAGGCGCATGAACGTGTTTGGGCCGGAAAAACGCGCCAGATCGTTACCGCTGATTGGTTGGTTGAATTGTGTCATGCCGTTATGTCTTCCGTCCTGCCTGCTGCTAACCTGATACCGGAAAGATGGCTAACCAAAGGTTAAGGCTTCAGCTTGTTCCATCCCAGCAGGCAAATGATTTGGGTCGCCACATGTGCGCCTGCAATCGCTGTCGCACCTGAGGTGTCATAGGGCGGCGAAACCTCGACCACGTCCCCGCCTTTGATGTTAATCCCAGCAATGTCGCGCAGGATGATCTGGGCCTGAATCGAACTCAGTCCACCCCAGACCGGCGTTCCCGTGCCAGGCGCAAAGGCCGGGTCCAGACCGTCGATATCGAAGCTCAGGTAAACCGGGTTGTCACCAAGAATGCCTTTGATCTTTTGCGCCACGGCGGCGGGACCGGACTCGTACACCTCCCGAGCGTCAATGATGTTGACCCCCAAAGTATCTTCGTTCGTCGTACGAATACCCACCTGAACGGAACGCTTAGGGTCCACTATCCCTGATTTGACCGCCTTGTAGAACATGGTGCCATGATCCACGCGGGACATGTCGTCGTCAGCCCATGTATCCGTATGCGCATCAAATTGCAGCAAGGACATCGGCCCGTATTTCTCGGCATAGGCCTTCAGGATCGGGAAGCTGATATAGTGGTCCCCACCAAGCGTCACCGAGGCCACGTCAGCGTTGAGAATTGTGCGAATGTGGTCCGTCAATGTGTCCGGAAAGGCAGGTATATTGGCGTAGTCATAAGCCATGTCCCCGTAATCCACGATTGCCAATTCGCTTAGCGCATCAAACGGCCAGCCATAAGGCTCATCCGGGGATTGCAACGTGCTGGCCTCGCGGATGGCGCGTGGCCCAAGACGCGTACCGGGGCGGTTCGTCACCGCCTGATCAAATGGCACGCCGGTTACGGCGATATCAATCCCGGTCAGATCCTTGGTATACAAGCGGCGCAAAAATGACATCGCCCCCCCGAAAGTATTCTCGTACGAGACGCCTTTCAGTTCAGGATTGGTAAACGCCTCGTCGACGAAATTCTTTGAATCTTCCAGTGCCATGTCTTTCTCCTGTCAGCCCAAAGGCTGGGCCTTTTCGACGATCCGCGCAAAGAAAGACGCCCCAACCGGCGCGATGTCGTCGTTGAAGTTGTATTTCGGATGATGCAGTCCGGCCCCCTCGCCTTGCCCCAGAAACAGGTAAGCGCCGGGGCGCGACTGCAGCATGTATGAAAAATCCTCGGCCCCCATCATCGCGTCGACATTGGTCATCACGCGATCTGCACCGGCAACATCACGCGCGATTTCTGCGGCAAAACCAGTCTTGTCGGCGTCATTGATTGTTGCAGGATAGTTGACCTCATAGTCCAGCCGCGCTTCGACACCATAGGATTGGGCTTGTCCTTGTACGATCTGTTCCATCCGCTCCATCACCATTTTCTGCACAGTCGGATCAAAAGTGCGCACAGTGCCGTTGATAAAGGCGGTATCGGGGATCACGTTGTTCACGGTGCCGGTATGGATTTGCGTGACCGAGATCACCAGACTGTCCAAAGCATAGTTGTTACGACTGACGATGGTCTGAATCGCCTGGGCGATACCGCAGGCCGCCATCACCGGATCCCGGGTTTCATGCGGCATGGCACCATGGCCACCAAGGCCCTGAATGTGAACTTCGAACGTATCAACAGCAGCCATGATCGGCCCGGGGGTTGTCTGAAAGGATCCTTCGGGAATTCCAGGCGCATTGTGCAATGCATAGATTTGGGAAATGTCGAACCGGTCCATAATCCCCTCTTCGACCATGACGCCCGCGCCACCACCCTCTTCTTCGGCCGGTTGAAAGATCAGCGCCACGCGTCCACGGAAATTTCGGGTTTCCGCCAGATAGCGCGCTGCGCCCAACAACATCGTGGTGTGCCCGTCATGACCGCAGGCATGCATGTTTCCGGGCTTGGTTGATTGGTACGCGACCCCTGTTTCCTCGGGGATAGGCAGAGCGTCCATATCAGCGCGCAGACCGATCGTCGGCCCCTCACCCTGGCCATTGATGATCGCAACGATCCCAGTGGTGGCGATCCCTTGGTGCACCTCATCCACATCGAACTCACGGAGTCGATCAGCGACAAAGGCCGCGGTTTCGTGGCATTCGAATGCAAGCTCGGGGATCGTATGCAGATGCTGGCGCCATGCGGCCATATCGGCAGAGAAATCGGCAATTCGGTTGACGACGGGCATCTGGGGTGGACTCCTGATCGTGACTGCGGAATGGATGCATCTGACACCGGAACGAAAGGGTTCGCAATGGCCGAAAATCCTCTGATCCATGACAGCGATGCTGGCATCGAACGCTTGTTAGAGATCATGCGCCGACTGCGCGACCCTCAAACCGGCTGCCCATGGGATATCGAGCAGGATTTCGGCACGGTCGCTCCTTATACGATCGAAGAGGCTTATGAGGTCGCTGATGCCATCGAACGTGAGGCTTATGATGAGCTGAAGGGCGAACTCGGGGATCTGCTGTTCCAGTCTGTCTTTCATGCACAAATGGCCGAAGAAGCCGGGCATTTCACCTTTCAGGACGTGGTGCGCACCATGTCGGACAAGATGGTCGCCCGGCACCCGCATGTCTTTGGCAACGAATCCCGCGACAAATCGGCAGAGCAGCAAACACTGGACTGGGAAGCCATCAAAGCAGCCGAACGTGCTGGTAAAGAACAACAAGGCGCGTTGGACGGTGTCGCCGCCAACCTGCCCGCGCTGCTGCGTGCTCTCAAATTGCAGAAACGTGCCGCCCGTGTTGGATTCGACTGGCCCGATGCCAGCCATGTGCTGGCCAAGATAACCGAAGAGGCTGCCGAGCTGGAAGAGGCACGCGACCGCATGGATGCGGATGCGTTAGAGGATGAGTTCGGCGATCTGCTATTCGTTATGGTCAATCTGGGCCGCCATCTTGGGGTCGAGCCCGAGACCGCCCTGCGTCGGACCAACGCCAAGTTCACCCGCCGGTTCGAGCAGGTCGAGTCGCGCCTGGCTGCACGGGGAAAAACCCCAACAGAAAGCACGCTGGAAGAGATGGACGCGCTTTGGGACGAGGTGAAGATCGAGGAACATCGGGCCAATGGCAAACTCCCGCCGGCAAAGGCCGAGGCCGGAACGTAAAACCGCTAGACAAGCTCTCGGACACTTGCGAGTGTCCCACCTTCACGACCTCCGGAGACGATCATGCCCGCTCGCAAAATTATTATAGACACCGATCCGGGACAGGACGATGCCGTCGCCATTCTGCTGGCGCTTGCCAGCCCCGACGAAATTGAGGTTTTGGGCATTACCGCAGTCGCTGGCAACGTACCCTTAGAGCTAACCGCCAAAAACGCGCGTATTGTCTGTGAACTGGCTGGCCATACCCAGACCCCCGTCTATGCCGGATGCGACCGCCCGTTAGAGCGCCCCCTGATCACAGCAGAGCATGTGCATGGCAAAACTGGCTTGGATGGGCCGATTCTGCCGGATCCGCAGATGCCGCTGTCAGAAGGGCATGCCGTCGATTTCATCATCGACACGTTGCGCGCGCATGAACCAGGCTCCGTTACGCTCTGTCCCCTTGGGCCATTGACCAACATCGCCACAGCGTTCCGCAAAGCGCCTGACATCGTGGACCGGGTTCAAGAGATCGTTTTGATGGGAGGGGCATATTTCGAAGTTGGAAACATCACCCCAACCGCCGAATTTAACATTTACGTCGATCCAGAAGCCGCTGATATTGTGTTCAAATCTGGACGTCCCATTGTGGTGATGTCGCTTGATGTCACGCATAAAGCTCTGGTGACCAAGACGCGCAACGATGCCTTCCGTAGAATTGGAAACAAGGCCGGTGTCGCGGTGGCCGAGATGACCGATTTCTTTGAAAGGTTCGACAAGAACAAATACGGCTCGGAAGGTGCTCCGCTACACGACCCTTGCGTGACAGCCTATCTTATCAAACCCGAACTGTTTACCGGGCGGCTGGTGAATGTCGAAGTCGAGACCCAATCAGAGCTGACCCTGGGCATGACCGTTGCCGATTGGTGGGGTGTTACCGACAGAAAACCCAACGCCCTGTTCATCGGAGAAATTGACGCTGGCGGGTTCTTTGATCTGCTCACGGATCGGCTGGCCCGACTATGAGCGCCGCACTTCGCCTTGCCCGCCCCGAGGATCTGGAACGTCTGGTTGGTCTGGTCGCCGCCTTTCACGCCGAAGAAGGCATTACCCAGGATGCCGATCAGACGCGCAATGCGCTTGCCCCTCTTCTCGAGGGAATACCTTTTGGGTGCATCTACCTGATTGGGCCCGGTCGCGCACCCTTGGGCTATGTCATCCTGACCTTTGGGTGGTCTGTTGAATTCGGCGGCATGGATGGATTCGTGGATGAGATCTATATTCGTCCTGCCGTGCGAGGGCGCGGAATTGCGTCTGAAGTCTTGCTGGATTTGCCCAAGGCGTTGGCGAGCGCGGGGCTCACAGCCTTGCATCTTGAAGTCGATCGTACAAACGAGACGGCACAGAAACTGTATCTACGCACAGGTTTCAAGCCTCGTGACCGCTATATGCTGATGAGCAAAACCCTTTGATCCATTTCTGTTTGGCTGAACAACAAGGCCACCCGCGAAAGATTGACAGACCCTACCGGGCCTCACCGCGACGGATGTAAACCGGTGCTTCAAGGTTTGCCACCGGATCGTCAGGGGACACTGCCGTACCGGTGATCGGATATGTTCCAGGCTCTGAGCAAGCAACCAGAAATACAGTGCTGAGTGCAGACGCTACCAGAAGAAGTTTCGAACCATTCATAGTGTTCCCCTTATCTGTTATTTCAATATGATACGAATGCGCACTACAGAACAAAAAGGAAAAAGTTCACACATAAGGATCGCCAGCGCAGGACCCCTATATAAGTCATTAATATATCTAGATAATACTATTCATAACCTCCCAAGTTTCTTCTGACCCAATCATGCTAAAGTGCCGGTTTGAGATTTAGACATGGGCAAAACCTACAATCCAACACAAAAAAGCCCGGCCCATTTCCACAGGCCAGGCAATCAAGATTCAGGCTTACAGGTTTCAGCGCTTGAGGATTGAGGCCCCTGCGTATTCGGCAATCTCACCCAGAGATTCTTCGATACGGATCAGTTGATTATACTTGGCTAACCGATCTGACCGCGCCAGTGATCCGGTTTTGATCTGACCGCAATTCGTGGCCACTGCCAGATCGGCAATCGTGGCATCTTCGGTCTCGCCCGAGCGGTGCGACATCACATTGGTATAGCGTGCGCGATGGGCCATATCGACGGCGCGCAGCGTCTCGGTCAGTGTTCCGATCTGGTTCACCTTGACCAGCATCGAGTTGGCACAACCGCGTTCAATCCCTTCCGCCAGTCGCGTGGGGTTGGTGACGAACAGATCGTCGCCCACCAGTTGCACCTTGTCGCCGATGGCGTCGGTCAGGGCCTTCCAGCCGTTCCAATCATCTTCAGACATACCATCTTCGATTGAGATGATCGGATAGTCGTTGACCAGCGCCGCCAGATAGTCGGCATTTTCTTCCGAGGTCAGGCTCTTGCCCTCACCCGACAGGACGTATTTGCCGTCTTTGTAATACTCGGTCGCGGCGCAATCCAAAGCTAGATGGATTTCCTCACCCGGCTTGTAGCCCGCCTTTTCGATGGATTTCAGAATGAAATCCAGTGCCTCGCGCGTGCTGGCGATGTTGGGGGCAAAGCCGCCCTCGTCGCCGACACCTGTGGCAAGACCTGCCGACGACAGCTCTTTCTTCAGAGTGTGGAACACCTCGGACCCCATGCGCACCGCGTCGCGGATATTCGCGGCCGAAGTCGGCATGATCATAAATTCCTGAATGTCGATCGGGTTGTCGGCATGTTCGCCACCGTTGATGATGTTCATCATCGGCACGGGCAGGATACGGGCCGAGGTGCCGCCGACATAGCGGAACAGCGGCTGCGTGGTGAAATCCGCTGCCGCCTTGGCCGTTGCCAGCGAAACGCCCAAGATGGCGTTTGCGCCGAGACGGCCTTTGTTTTCGGTGCCGTCCAGTTCGATCATAGTCTGGTCGATCGCCACCTGCTCGGTCGCGTCGAACCCAACCAGTTCTTCGGCGATCTCACCATTTACGGCGGCAACCGCTTCGAGCACGCCCTTGCCCATATAGCGCGATTTGTCGCCATCACGCTTTTCGACCGCCTCATAGGCGCCGGTCGAGGCACCCGACGGGACGGCGGCACGGCCCATGGTGCCGTCTTCCAGGATCACGTCCACTTCGACGGTCGGGTTGCCCCGGCTGTCCAGAATTTCGCGTGCATGGATGTCGATGATGGTGCTCATGAGGCCCGTCCCTGTGGCTGCAATCAGTTGCCAGCCTCATATCAGTATAGGGCAAAAAGTAAACCACTCATGTTATCGCTAACACAGGTCTGAGAGCCTGTTTGCGCAAACCTGCGACGATCCGTCAGGCCGCGACAGCCAGTGACCGCGCGAGACGCCGTTCGCGCAGGAAGGTATAGAGCCCCGACCCCAGGATCAGCGAGGCACCGGCAACCGTCATCATATCCGGGCGCTCCCCGAACATCAGCATTCCGGCCGCGATAGAAAACACCAGCCGGGTGTATCGGAACGGGGTCAGGGCCGAGGCATCGCCAATCCGCATTGCACTGACAATCCCGTAATACCCCAGAACACCAAATCCAATCGCGCCCAGGAACGGCCCGAATTGCGCCTGGTTCAGCGCAACGACCGGCTGGCCGGCCATTGAGATCAGCACAAGACCGGCAATGGTAACCGCTCCATAGGCCTGCATCGCAACTACTGCCGAGGCCACACGCACATCCAGCCTGCGTGTGATCAGATCGCGGGCGGCAATAGCCACAACGCTGGCCACGACGAAAAGGGTTTCTGGCTGGAACCCGTCCAACCCCGGTCGGATGATCAAGAGAACACCGATGAAACCAACGCCGATTGCGCTCCATCGCCGCCATCCAACCTGCTCGCCCAGGAACAACGCCGCCCCCATTGTAACGACCAAAGGCATTGCCTGAAACACCGCGGCAACCGTTGACAAATCGACCAGAGACAGCGCGGTCACAAACGCCACGGCTCCCAGCCCTTCGCAGAGCGCGCGGATCAGGGGCAAGGTCTGCCACGCGGCGACATCAAAGATGTGCTTGCGTGTGAACAGGGCCATCGCTGCGAAAACCAAACCACAGGCAAGGCCCAGAATGACCATGATCTGTCCTGTTGGCACTGTGACCGACAGGTGTTTGATGAACATATCTTCAAGTGCAAAGGCCGCCATTGCGCCGACGACCAGCAAAATGCCGTTCACGTTGTTCATAGTTTTGTCCGTAGAATATTGCGGCGCGTTCAGCCGGTCATATCCAAGCAAAAGCCGATGCCGGGCGGTCAGGCAAGCAATATCCGCCTGGGAATCATGAATTCCCGTGCGCAGGCCGTTCGTTTTTTGTGATGGATCAGTCGTGGTCCAGCGGAACGCCATACAGTTCCAGCCGGTGCCCTTTCAGCTTGTAGCCCAGCTTAGCTGCAATCTTTTCCTGTAGCGCTTCGATCTCAGGATCTACAAATTCGATGACTTCACCTGACTGCATGTCGATCAAGTGATCATGATGGTCCCGTTCGGCATCCTCGTACCGCGCGCGACCATCACCGAATTCCAGACGCTCCAAAATCCCGGCCTCTTCGAACAGTTTGACGGTCCGATAGACGGTGGCGATGGAAATACCAGAATCAACCTGCGAGGCGCGCGAATAGAGCTCTTCGACATCGGGATGATCATCGCTTTGTTGCAGCACCTGTGCAATCGTGCGGCGCTGTCCTGTCATACGCAGGCCTTTGGCTTCGCAACGGGCGATGATCGTGTCGGACATAGGAACCCTCGGCATATATTCGGTTCTCTGTATTAAACCGTATGCGTGATCGGCGCTACAGGGGATTTACCGGCTAAGCTACAAGGCGTAGATCGGCCCAGATTGGCAAGTGATCCGAGGCGATATGCGCGGGTCGCACCGAATGCACGCCATGCAAAACAGCCTCAAGCCCCGCGCCGAGCGCGATCCGATCCAGCGCGCCCAGCGGCTGTGCCGCTGGAAAGCTGGGGAATGGTGGAAGAAAGTGCATATCCGGGGCCAGGTGATCCAGAACCGGCTGTCGGGACCATTCATTGAAATCCCCCGCCCAGACAGTTGGCAAATCCTCAAGATTCGCATCGCACCGTCTGAGGTGGGTGATTTGCTGACGGCGTGAGGCGGGCAAGAGCCCCAGATGCATGCCCATCACCCGAAGCGGACCGATTGGTGTGTCAAACTCGACCCTGACAGCTCCACGCGGTTCCAGCCCCGGTAATTCGTGATGCCCGGTCTGCCGGACACGGATCGCATCACCCCGCCAGATCACTGCATTCCCATGCCACCCCAAGCTGCCAGCCCCACCCAAATCAACGATCTGCCATCCCGCTTCGTCCAGCATGAAATGCGGCAGGGCCGCAGGGCGCGGAGGCAATCGTTTGTCGGCCTCTTGCAAGACGACAATATCGGCCTGCAGGCTTTCGATGACCTGAAGAATCCTCTGGGGCTGTCGACGCAGATCCAGTCCGACACATTTCTGAATATTATAGCTGGCGATGCGCAGGATTGCGGTCTGAGACATGGGTTCCTGAAAGTCCGTTTGAGATCGCAGGATTGCGCTGCTCATCGTTGATTGCAAGCCGGCTTCACCAAAGCAAGCGCATGGCGAAACACCGACGTAGCTGACTGCGAAAACAGGTGTGAGGAACTCATGTACCGCAGAAGGTCGCCTGAACAACCTCATCCTGTGCCGGTGGCCGTGTCAGATCCAAAGCGCCGGGTTGATCCTCATAGGGCCGGGACAGCACATTGTTCAGCCGGTGGAATGGGTCAAAATCCCCCTGCACCGCCGCCTGGATCATCTGTTCGACCCGGTGGTTGCGCGGGATATAGGCCGGATTGGCCTTGTTAATCACCTCAGCAGGTTTTTTTTCACGAGACAGCCGCGACCGCCAACCGTCTGCCCATTGATCAAAGGCCTGCGGATCGGTGAATTGATCCCGCGCCTGATCGCCGCCCAGCGCCCGGAAGGTGTTTGTGAAATCCGCCTGGTTCTGCGCCATGCAATTCAGCAAGTCCGAGATCATCTTAAGATCGCCGTCTTCCTGCGTCACAAGACCGATCTTGGCCCGGAACTTTGTAAGCCATTGCTGCTGTATCAGGTCGGGCATCGCATGGACGATCTCGGTAGCCTCAGCAACGGCGGCCTCTTTATCCTCGAACTGCTGGATCAGCGCGGTCGCCAGCTGCGCTGCATTCCAAACGGCGATTTCGGGCTGGTTGGAATAGGCATAGCGACCCATGCGGTCGATCGAGCTGTAGACGGTATTGGGATGATAGTTATCCATGAAGGCGCAAGGGCCGTAATCAATGGTTTCGCCTGAGATCGAGCAGTTGTCAGTATTCATCACCCCATGGATGAATCCCACACTCATCCATGCGGCAATCAACTGCGATTGTGCGTCGACAACAGCGCGCAAAAGACCCATCGGGCCGTCGGCCTGCGGGTAATGTCGCTGGATGGCATAATCTGTCAGTCGACGCAGACTGTCCAACTGTCCACGCGCGGCGAAGATCTGAAAGCTACCTACGCGCAGGTGGCTTTGTGCGACACGGGTCAGGATCGCACCAGGCATTGGACCTTCTCGAAAAATGGCCTCGCCAGTCTCAACGGCGGCCAGCGCCCTTGTGGTCGGGATGCCCAGTGCGTGCATCGCCTCGGACACCACATACTCGCGCAGCACCGGACCCAGCCATGCACGTCCGTCACCCTGTCGGGAAAACGGCGTCGGGCCTGATCCCTTCAACTGGATATCCCGTCGAACGCCATCCGTCCCAACTGTCTCGCCCAGCAAAACCGCGCGCCCGTCCCCAAGCTGGGGGTTATAATTTCCGAACTGATGCCCTGAATAGAGCTGTGCAATCGGTTCTGCCCCCTCTGGCAGGGCGTTGCCGGAAAAGGCCTCGGCCATTTCATGCACCTCGCCGGGCGTGATTCTCAGAATCTGCGCAAGATCGGAGTTGAAAGCAATCAAGCGAGGCGCACGAACCGGCACCGGCGCTTGCCGCGCATAAAAGCTGTTTGGCAAACGGGCGTAACTGTTGTCGAAGGGGATCATCAGAGTCATGTTCCAAACATATTCCTGATCGGGACGAATACCATAGCGGATCGTCCAATCCCGTGCATAATCGCCCTGAAACGACCGAGGCCCCATGACCGCACAAGAGATCATTCAACATCTGAATCTGCAACGCCACCCCGAAGGCGGCTGGTTCCGAGAAACCTGGCGCGCCGATAACCAGGAGAGCCGCGCCACCGGGACCTGCATCTATTTCCTGCTGCCCGAGGGTGAGGCCAGCCATTGGCACCGCGTCGATGCGACCGAGATCTGGCTGTATCACGCGGGGGCGCCCTTGGTGCTGTCGCTCAGCGCAACCGAAACTGGCCCGGCGACCGACCACATGCTGACCCCGGACCTGTCGCAAGGCGCGCCACAACTGATCGTGCCCAAGGATCACTGGCAGGCCGCGCGCAGCACCGGGGCCTACACGCTGGTCTCTTGCACCGTGTCCCCGGGGTTTGAGTTTGACGGGTTCGAGCTCGCCGCTCCAGGGTTCGACATCCCCCGAGGCTGACCGATGGATCACCGCGCCCTCATCGCATCACTCCCGGCCGAGGCCAAAGACCGGCTGCAGATGCGGTCTGACGCGGCGGGTCTGAGGCACTTGGTGCTGTATCTATTGGTGTTGTTCACAACCAGCACAGGCATCGCCGTGCAAATCCCGCTCTGGCCGCTGCTGATCCTGCCGCAAGGCGTGCTGCTGGTGTTTCTGTTCACCCTCAGCCATGAATGCACCCACAAAACGCCGTTTAGGACCGGCTGGATGAATGACGCGGTTGGGCATCTTGTCTCAATCCCAATCGCCCTGCCCTTTACCTGGTTTCGATACTATCACCTTGCGCATCACAAATGGACCAGCCACCCGGACAAAGATCCAGAGCTGGGTGGCAAACCGCGCCCCGACAGCTGGCCCGGCCTGATGATCTATCTGAGTGGTTGGCCTTATTGGTCTGGGATGACGAGCGTTCTGATCAGTAACGCAATGGGCCGGATCGAGGCGCCCTATTTGCCGCATCGCCAACATAAGGCCATGCGGATTGAGGCCCGTGTCCTGCTGGCCATTTACGCGCTTGCAGGGGCAAGCCTGCTGGTGTCTCCTTTGGTGGTCAGCTTATGGCTGTTGCCGGTCTTGGTGGCACAGCCCGTTCTTCGGCTGTACCTGCTTGCGGAACACGGCCTCTGCCCGCCGGTGGCGAATATGCTTGAAAACTCGCGCACTACGTTCACCAACCGATTGGTCCGATTTCTGGCCTGGAACATGCCCTATCACGCAGAACACCACGCCTTTCCAAACGTGCCGTTTCACCAGCTGCCAACGCTGCATGACTGGACCAAAGCACATCTGAAATCGACTTCTGAGGGGTATTCAGAATTTACGTCAGACTACGTTCGCTCGATGGAACGCTGACCATCCCGCCCCCGACCAGTGCCTTGACCCCGGTGGTGCCGGGGCAAGAGGTCGGCAGCCCGCGCGCGACACGGACAGCAAGATAGGCAAAGGCCTGTGCTTCCAGCATATCTCCATCCAGACCAACCGCTTCGACCGGCTCCACCGGACAATCCAGCGAAACGCGCAGCATCTCCATCAGGACCGGGTTATGCCGTCCCCCTCCTGTCACCAACACACGCGACGGTGGTTCCGGGCAATGCTCGATCCCTTGCGCAACTCCGGCGGCGCACATGCCGGTAAGCGTGGCAACTGCATCAGCATCTGATAATTCCTGGACTAGGCGGATCATCTCGGCAAAGTCGTTCCGGTCCAGTGATTTTGGCGGCATCCTGTTAAAGAAGGGCTCTGCAAGAAACAACTCAAGTGCTCCGGCCTCGACCCTGCCGCCGCGCGCAATCGCGCCGTCGCGATCCATGGGCAAACCCAGACGTTCCTGCATCAGATCATCAACCGGTGCGTTGGCCGGACCGGTGTCAAAAGCCAAGAGCGCACCTGGTATTTCAGGGCCATCAAACCTGGGATCTACATAGGTCAGGTTCCCGACCCCGCCCAGGTTCAGAAAACAAAGCGGTTGGTTGGCCTCAATCCACTTGGCACAGGCAAAGTGGAAAAAGGGCGCAAGCGGAGCGCCCTCGCCCCCCATCGCCACATCATCGCTGCGGAAATCCCAAACGACGGGGACACCCAAGGCCTGCGTCAGGCCATCGCCGTCACCCACCTGCAACGTACCGCGCCCGCTTGGTTCATGTGCTAGGGTCTGACCGTGAAACCCTATCAGGTCAATCTTGTCGAAGTCGGCCAGTATTTCGGCATGGGCAAGCGTGACCAATTCCGCCGCGGCATCCACCTCGGGGCCGTGCCACTGCCCCAGTGCTGCGCGAAGCGTTTTCCGCTCTGCATCTGAATAGGCGCGGTATCCGGTGGGCCCAAAGCCAAGAATTCTGTAACCGTCCGTTTTGATCACCGCCGCGTCCACGCCATCCAGCGAGGTCCCCGACATTGCACCCAATGCAGTCAATACGCCTGATTTGCTAATTGCCCGACCCACGCCAGCCCTCTTTCGCCTGTTCGCGCCCGTTATGTCGTCGCGTTGCCCACAACCTGCACGTTAACGCAAACCCAAGGCAAGCCAGATCACATAAGCCGCGTGTTTTTCTTGGACAAGGTGCCTTTTCCTTGTCATCCCCACCGCCTATACACTGCCCCGCAACATTAACCCAAAGGGCACGATATGACCTACCACCCCAAATCGGATTTCATCGCCACGATGATCGAGCGCGGCTTTCTGGCTGACTGCACCGATTATCAGGGCCTTGACGAGGCGCTGATCAGCGGGTGTCAGTCGGCGTATATCGGGTTTGATGCAACGGCAAAGTCCCTACATGTGGGCAGCCTGATCCAGATCATGATGCTTCGCTGGTTCCAGAAAACAGGTCATAAGCCGATCACCCTGATGGGCGGCGGCACCACTAAGGTGGGCGATCCGTCCTTCCGGTCAGATGAGCGCCCCCTGCTGGGCCCGGACCAGATCAACGCCAATATCGCAGGCATCAGAAAGGTGTTTGCCGCCTATATCGACTATGATAGCGGCGCAGAAAACGCAGCACTGATGCTGAACAACGAAGAGTGGCTGGACGACCTAAATTACCTCGACTTCCTGCGCGACATCGGCCGGCATTTCTCGGTCAACCGGATGTTGGCCTTTGAATCGGTGAAATCCCGGCTGGACCGCGAGCAATCGCTATCCTTCCTCGAATTCAATTACATGATCCTGCAGGCCTATGACTTCCTTGAACTGAACCGTCGCTATGGCTGTGTCCTACAGCTTGGCGGTAGCGATCAGTGGGGCAATATCGTCAACGGTATCGACCTGACCCGTCGCGTGTTGGATAACGAGATCTATGGCCTGACCTCACCACTGCTGACCACCAGCGATGGCAAGAAGATGGGCAAATCGCAAGACGGTGCGGTCTGGCTGAATGCCGAGATGCGCTCACCCTATGAGTTCTGGCAGTTTTGGCGCAACACCACCGACGCGGATGTTGGGCGGTTCCTTAAGCTGTACACCGAACTGCCTGTGGATGAGTGTGACCGCCTTGGCGCATTGCAGGGGTCCGAGATCAACGAGGCCAAGATCCGCCTGGCAAACGAGGTCACCTCCTTGCTGCACGGGGCCGAGGCTGCGGCAAACGCCGAGGCCACCGCTCGCGAAGTGTTCGAAAAAGGTGGCGTCGGGGACGATCTGCCGACCCTAACGGTCGGCGAAGCAGACTTGCCGATATCCATCGTGCAACTGATCGTACAGTCTGGCCTGGCGAAATCTGGCAAAGAGGCCAAGCGCCTGATTGCAGAAAACGGCGCCAAACTGGACGACGCTTCATTAACAGACGCGGGACTGATGATCGACGCAGGCGCCTTGTCCTCGCCCATCAAACTGAGTGCGGGCAAGAAGAGGCACGCGCTAGTTCAGTTGGATAACTAAGACCTCTGAAAGAAAAACGGCCACCTAATTGGGTGGCCGTTTCTGTTTCGGTACGGACATATCTGCCAAGTGTGGGCTTATCCCTTGCCCCCTTTGCCGCCACCATTACCGTGGCCGCCACCATTACCGTGGCCGCCGCCATTCCCGTGGCCGCCGCCGCCGTTACCGTGGCCTCCGCCGTGGCCGTTGTTACCTCCACCGTTTCCGGTGCCGGGGCCAGAGCCGCCGTTATTGCCCCCGCCATTGCCGGGGTTTCCAGCGTTTCCATTGCCGTTGCCAGGGCCGTTACCGCCCTTACCGGGGCCGTTCCCGCCTTTACCTGGACCATTGCCCCCTTTGCCGGGGCCATTGCCATTTCCAGGTTTGCCGGGGCCATCGCCACCACCATTGCCGGGATCATCACCTGGGTTGTCGTCACCGGGATCATCCCCGCCACCGTTGCCGGGATCATCGCCAGGGTTGTCGCCACCCGGATCATCGCCGCCGCCGTTGCCGGGACCGTTACCGCCCGACCCGCCGGACCCAGTTCCACCGCCGCCAACCGGCGTGACCGGACGGCTTGGGTCTGAACTGCGGTCTTCGCCCGCATTTGCCGCGCTTACGATTGATGCTGTCGGAAAGTCGGTCAACAAGGCGGCCAACCCCGGGCATTGCGCGGATGTGTTTCGCAATGTGGTTTCGAAATCCGCACGTTTCTGCAAGCGCTCCAGAAAGCTGGGGGTTACCTGCGTGCACTCACACATGGTCGCATAATCGCCGCTGTTTGCAGCATCCCGCGCCGTTTTCCAGTTGCAGACCTCTGGTGCAGCGGCCGCACTTCCAGCCGCCATAATCCCCAGAAACGGAGCGGCTACCAAAGCGGAAAGCCCTGATTTGGTTCCAATTCGCATAGTTTGTCCTCCTCAAATGCGCCACCCAGACGCTCGATTGCGTTCAGTGTCGATTTGAGATTCCAACATTAAGAACGCCTGAAGCTGACCTGAGAAAGCCTTGAGGAAGGGCCGCCTGCCCGACGCCCCCCTATGGACACTGTCCCTTTGCTGATATTAAATGAACGTATGTTCATATCTTTTGGAAGGAAATCCAGATGCACCTGTCGACCACCGCAGCCATTGTCACCGGAGGCGCCTCGGGGCTGGGTGAGGCAACGGCCCGCTTTTTTGCAGAAAACAATGCACAGGTAACCATTCTGGACCGGGATGCAGACCGAGGCAGCCAGGTCGCAACAGAAATTGGCGGGCATTTCGCCCAGACGGATGTAACCGATGAAACATCCGTGGCCGCGGCCATCGCCCATGCCCGCAAGAAGATGGGAGCAATCAACGCGGCAGTGAATTGCGCCGGGATCGCGGTTGGCATGAAAACCGTAGGCAGGGATGGCCCGCACCCGCTTGATGCATTTCAGCGCACGATCGACATCAACCTTGTGGGTACATTCAACGTTTCACGCCTTGCAGCCGCGGAAATGGCAAAGAACGACCCAGAACCGGATGGCGCGCGCGGTGTCATCATCAATACAGCCTCAATCGCGGCCTTTGATGGGCAAAAGGGTCAGGCTGCCTATGCGGCTTCGAAAGGTGGTGTGGTAGGTATGACCCTGCCCATGGCACGGGATCTGGCCTCGTCCGGAATCCGCGTGATGACCATCGCACCCGGAATCTTTATGACTCCGATGCTGGCCGGTCTGCCCGAAGAGGTGCAGCAACAACTGGCCTCTGACGTTCCCAACCCTGTGCGCCTTGGCGACCCCCGCGAATACGGGCGACTGGCCGGGTTCATCGTCGAAATGGGTTATCTGAACGGCGAGGTCATCCGTATCGACGGCGCGCTGCGAATGCGCTGAGCGTGGCTGATCACCTACCGATGAAAACGGCTCACTCAAATGAACTGTGGTCGGATAGCCGGCCACAGCGCGAAAGCTGATCTAGGCGCCCTCGGCCTTTTCCTCGAGGATCAGCCACTCTTCCTCGGCTGCGGCCAGCTTTTCTTGCCGCTCGACCAAAGCCTCGGTCGCTTTCTGAAACTTAACAGGTTCACGGCTGAAAAGCTCAGGATCGGACATCAGCTCTTCAAGCTTTCCGATTTCCGCCTCAAGCCGCTCAATCTCGGCAGGCAATTTCTCAAGACGGTGTTTCTCTGAGAATGATAGCCCCAGTTTCGGTTGCGCCTCATGCTTTACCTTTGGCTTGTAAGATTTTGTTTTTACTTCTTTCTTATCAGACACCTCGCCGCGCTGAGCGAGGTAGTCCGACCACCCCCCGGCATAGACGGTTGCACGGCCGTTACCCTCCATCGCGATGGTCGTTGCGGCCACACGGTCCAAGAAATCCCGGTCGTGACTGACCAGCAAAACGGTGCCGTCATAATCGTCCAGCAGTTCCTGCAACAGATCCAGTGTTTCCACATCCAGATCGTTGGTCGGCTCGTCCAATACCAGCAGGTTCGACTGTTTGGCCATCAGCTTTGCCAGCAGCAAACGGGCTTTTTCCCCACCTGACAGTGACTTAACGGCTGCTCTGGCCTGCCCCTCGTCAAACAGAAACTCCTTGAGGTAGCCGACCACATGCTTGGGTTGGCCACCGACCATCACCTGATCCGCCTTGCCGGAAACACGCATCTCGGGGTCGCCGGTCAGGCTGTCCCAAAGGCTCATTTCAGGGTCGAGCTGCGCGCGGGTCTGGTCGAAAACCGCAATCTCAAGATTGGTGCCCAGCGTGACCGACCCCTCATCCGGGTTCTCTTGTCCCAACAACATTTTCAGTAATGTTGTCTTGCCGACGCCGTTTGGGCCAACAAAGGCCACGCGGTCGCCCCGCTGTACCAACAGGTCAAAGTCGCGCACGATCTGATGATCACCAAAAGACTTGGATAGGCCTTTGGCTTCAAACACTTTTCGCCCTGATTTTGGTCCAGCCTCAAGGGTCATCGCGGCCGAACCCTGACGTTTTATCTGTGCGGCTTTTTCAGATCGAAGGTCCTGCAAGGCGCGGACCCGACCCTGGTTGCGCTTGCGACGGGCGCTGATGCCTTCGACGGCCCATCGCGCCTCGGACTTGATCAGACGGTTCAGCTTATGGCGTTGCTGGTCCTCTTCCTCCCAGATCTTGTCGCGCCAAGCCTCGAATGCCGTAAACCCTTGCTCCTGCCGTCGGACCGCCCCACGATCGATCCATAGCGTCGCGCGGGTCAAAGCGCGCAGAAAGGCACGGTCGTGTGAGATCAGCACATAGGCCGTCCGTGTCGATCCTAGCTCACGCTCGAGCCAGGCGATGGCTTCGATATCAAGATGGTTGGTCGGCTCGTCCAGCAGCATCAAATCCGGGGCTTCGGCCATCAGCTTGGCCAGCGCGGCACGGCGGCGTTCACCGCCCGAGGCCGTCTCAACAGCGCGCGCCGGGTCGAATTTCAGCCCTTCGCCTGCGCGTTCGACTTTGTAAAGCTCACCCGGCTCTAACCCGCTGGAGGCATAGTCGCCGAGCGTAGAAAACCCTTCCATTCCGGGGTCTTGCTCCATGTAACCGACTGACTTACCCGGGGGAATTACAATCTCGCCCTTGTCCGCTTCCACCAAACCGGCCATCACCTTCATCAAGGTTGACTTGCCGGATCCGTTCCGCCCAACCAGAGCGACGCGGTCGCCTGGTTGAACCACCAGATCAAGGTCTGAAAAAACCGGATCGCCCCCGAAAGTCAGGGAAATGCCGGACATCTGCAATAAAGGAATTCTTGCCATGCCCGCCAGCTACCCCCGCAGCGTCGAGCCGTCAACGGCGATTACCCGGCAACGGCCCGCAGCAAACGTTTACGTGCGGGCGGAATCGCGCAGATTTCGAGGCCGGTAAAGACATGCAAAGTGTTCATGTGACGGTCAACGACTGCGTGGTCACTGACCCAGCCGCCCATCATCAGGTAAGTACGCAGCAAAGGGGGCATGCGCATCATGGCTTTTTTGGCATCCGGGCGCCGACGCAATCTCGCGGCGAACCGGAAAACATCTGGGGCCTTGACCCGTGGCAACCAGCTTTTCGGGGCCAGATGGCGATGTTTCAACATCGCAAAAGCATCAAGATATTCCGCCGTGTCTGTACCCGTAAACGATGAGCAGCCAAACAGCATCTCAACATTATTCTGATCGACAAATGCAGTCATCGCCCCCCAGGCAACACGCAGAATGTCTGGGTCGTTTCGACCAGGATGCACGCAAAAGCGCCCCATCTCGACCATACGCCCCTTAAACCCTTCAAGTGCCGAGAGGTCATAGAACTGGGCGGAATAGCTTTGGCCAATCTCGGCCCCGCGCTCCGTCATCAACATGCGAAAGCAGCACACGAGTTTACCGTTGGCACGCATATCCTCGACCAGAATATGCGCACAACGGCTGTCGAACTCATCCTGATCCACCTGATCAGTCCCGAAAGCCAGTGTTCGAAGACACTGTGCCGCCGCGACATCCTGCGGTGTTTGCGCCTGTCGCGCACGGTACCGGCCCTTGCCGAGCAATAGTGCCATGGTCGCATCCTCCTGGGTTGCTGACCTGTTTCGTCTTGCAGGGTCAATAACACAGGATTTGTGACCGCCCTGTGAAGTTGACAAGACGTGACTATGAATTAGTTGGTCGCGCCAGGAATGTTTGCCGGGTTGAAGTTGCCGATATTGCCAAGCAGCTGCCGCAAGAACCCACGGTTCTGAACTGAGGATTCGGTAATACGACGATCCAGCGTCACAACGTTTCCATCCTCAAGGCCAAAGCGTTCAATATTGCGCACAACACCCCGGTCATCGAAGCTGATCGCCACAAGCTCGCGCGAGACGATTTTTGGTCGTTTCGGACCATAATGACGAACGCGTGATGTCACATAATAAAAGCCGGAATCGCGAACAACGCCTGAAGTACTGGGCGCGCCAACGGATTCGAGTACGCTTTCACGTGTATCGACACCCACCTGAATTTCGGCCAGGTCCTCGGCTGTGGGGACATAACCGTGTTTCTTGAAGACCGGAGCACACGCACCAGCAGCGGTCAGACAGGCCGCAAATACGAGCGTTCTGGACGCTGGTTTCAACCTGCTCATAACTTTCAACATTCACACCCTCTTGCCTTGGGACCGTGCGGCCCCTATCCGATTACATCAAACCGCCACCCCGGTTCAACACACGAAAGGGCCACGTATGAGCAACCAGACATCTTTACGGGTCGCCGACCTGCCTCAGAACGCACCGACGCCCTTTGAAATTCGCCCTGACGCGCAGGAGTTGGATGTCTTAAAGAACGAGTTGAGCCTGCTTGGGCTGCGTAAGCTGAGTTTTGTCGGCGAGGTGCGTGCGCATGGAAAGCGTGATTGGGCGCTTTCAGGAAAACTGGGGGCAACCGTGATTCAACCCTGTGTCGTGACGCTGACACCGGTTACCACGCGGATCGACATTCCGGTGACCCGGATGTTTCTGTCAGATTGGACAAACCCTGACGAGGAAGAGTTCGAAATCCCGGAGGGTGACGAATCTGAACCGCTAGGGACCGAAATCGCTCTGACCGAGGTCATGTCCGAAGCGCTGGCGCTTGCCCTGCCCCAGTATCCCCGGAAAGAAGGTGCGGAATTGGAACAGGCGGGCTTTACCGAACCCGGCAAACAGGCAATAACGGATGAAGATGTCAAACCCTTTGCGGGCTTGGCCGGGCTGCGCGATGCACTGAAAAAAGACGAGTGACACGGGCCTGAAATCCTGTCATAGCAGGCGCTCAGAAAAATCGCTTGAACATGCTGAGAATCGCAGTATTTTCGCGCGCTCATCGGAATTTGGGTTGGACATCGCGGGGCCCGTCCCCTAAACGCGCGTCAAACCACGAGAAAAACGAAGAATGAAACCTGGCCCGCAGCGAATCTGCCGGCCCTTAGTAGACAAAGGTTGAGACCATGGCTGTCCAACAGAACAAAGTTTCCAAGTCGCGTCGCAACAACCGCCGCGCGCACGACGCTCTGGTTGCTGCAAACCCGAACGAATGCGCCAACTGTGGTGAGCTGAAGCGCCCGCACCACGTCTGCGCGTCCTGCGGCCACTATGATGACCGCGAAGTCGTCGCTCAGGCCGACGAAATCGACCTGGACGAAGACGCGGCCTAAGCCCTAAAAGCGCAGGCCAAGCATGACAGAACAGCCCACGCACGCCGGACGGATTACCATCTCGGTTGACGCAATGGGCGGAGATTCGGGGCCCGCTGCTGTTGTGGCGGGGATCGCCAAATCGGCGGATAAGAACCCCGATATCGCGTTCATCTTGCACGGGCCTGAGGCCATGTTGCGCAAACTTGTCGCAAAACGGCGTGTCCTGAACGGGCGCGTCGTTTTTCGTGATTGTCCCGATGTGGTCACGATGGAGGACAAGCCCAGCCAGGTCGTCCGACACGGCAAGCAAACCTCGATGTGGTCCACACTGGAGTCGGTACGTCAGGGTGAAGCCCATGGCGCGGTCTCTTGTGGCAATACCGGCGCATTGATGGCCCTGTCGATGATGCGTCTACGTAAGCTGCCGGGGGTAAACCGCCCGGCAATCGCTATTTTGTGGCCCTCGCGCAATCCACAGGGTTTCAATGTGATGCTGGACGTAGGCGCCGATGTGCGCGCGGACGCCAAGGACCTGCTGCAATATGCTTTGATGGGTGCCTCTTATGCCCGAAACGGCATGGCGTTGGAACGTCCCCGGATCGGCCTTTTGAATGTGGGCACCGAGGAACATAAAGGGCGCGCCGAGCTAAAAGAAGCGCATGGCATGATCTCGGATTTTGCGGATCAGGCCAGCTTTGACTTTGTGGGTTTTGTCGAAGGCAGCGACATCCCGGGAGACAAAGCCGATGTCATTATAACAGACGGGTTTACAGGCAACGTCGCCATCAAGACCGGAGAAGGCACAGCCAGCCTGATCGGAGATCTTCTGCGCGAGGCGTTCAAATATTCTCCGCTCTCACGACTGGCCTCGATCCTTGCAATCACATCTTTGCAGCGGTTGAAGAAACGAATTGATCCTCGGCGCGTGAATGGTGGGGTCTTCCTTGGCCTGAACGGAACCGTCGTCAAATCACACGGTGGTGCAGACTCGACCGGCGTGTCAGCCGCTGTAAAGCTGGCCTTTACCTTGGCCGAGTCCGGCTTCGCCGAAAAATTGGCAGCACGGGTTGCATCGACAGCCGAGCTTGCACAAGATGCCGCAGACACGCCGTCGAAGGCCGGTGAATAACAAAAAAGGCAGTACCCCAGCATGGCAGGCCGTTCAATTATAGTTGGTGTCGGGCACTATTTGCCAGAGCGCATCGTCCCGAATTCCGAGTTCGAAGAAACGCTCGATACGTCTGATGAGTGGATACGGACACGTTCCGGGATCGAACGCCGGCATTTTGCAGCGGAAGACGAAACCACTTCGATTATGGCCACAAAGGCTGCCATTGCCGCACTGGCCGATGCGGGTCTGGAGGCAGATGATATTGATGCGATTATTCTTGCAACATCGACCGCTGACCTGACGTTTCCCTCTGCCGCAACAATGGTTCAATCGCAGCTTGGCATGACCAAAGGCTTCGCCTTTGACGTACAGGCGGTTTGCGCCGGATTTGTCTATGCCATGACCAATGCCAATGCGCTGATCGTGTCAGGCCAGGCCAAACGCGTGCTGGTCATCGGCGCCGAGACGTTCTCTCGTATCATGGACTGGACCGACCGGTCGACCTGCGTGCTTTTCGGCGACGGCGCCGGGGCAATAATCCTTGAACAGCATGAGGGCGCAGGAACCTCGGACGATCGGGGCATTCTGGCAACCGACCTGAACTCGGACGGGCGCTATAAGGACCTGCTCTATGTGGATGGAGGCGTCTCGACCCAGTCCACAGGCTATCTGCGGATGAAAGGAAACCAGCTGTTTCGGCAGGCAGTTGAACGACTGACCTCTACCGCAGAAACCTGCCTAGAGAAGGCTGGGCTAAGTCATAAAGATGTGGATTGGATCGTACCGCATCAGGCAAACATTAGAATCATCCAGGGCACAGCCAAGAAATTGGGCGTTCCTATGGAACACGTTGTCGTTACCCTGCAGGACCACGGAAATACCTCGGCCGCATCGATTCCCCTGGCAATGTCTGTTGCGAAACAGCGTGGGCAGTTCAAACAGGGTGATCTGCTGGTCACAGAGGCAATCGGAGGTGGTTTGGCCTGGGGCTCAGTCCTCTTGCGGTGGTAACAAGCGCAATTCAGCTTACACACTCGCCCGCAATTCATTGATATTGACAGCGAATTTGCCCTGACCCTATGCTCTGATAGCAACAGGGGAATTGGCATGAGCGACAAAACACTGACCCGAATGGATCTGAGCGAGGCCGTATTTCGTGAAGTTGGCCTTTCACGCAATGAAAGCGCGCAACTGGTCGAGAGCGTTCTGAACCATATGTCCGACGCATTGGTGCGCGGTGAACAGGTAAAGATCTCGTCTTTTGGAACGTTCAGTGTTCGGGACAAGACAGCTCGTATCGGCCGCAATCCCAAGACAGGCGAAGAGGTTCCAATTCAGCCTCGCCGTGTTCTCACCTTCCGCCCGTCGCATCTGATGAAAGATCGCGTCGCCGCAGGGAACCGCAAATAAGATCAGGACGGCACGAATATGAGCAAGTCCCCAGACGCCTTTCGCACCATCAGTGAAGTTGCGGACTGGTTGGGTGTGCAGCCGCATGTTCTGCGATTCTGGGAAAGCCGCTTCAATCAGGTGAAACCGGTAAAACGGGCCGGCGGGCGCAGATATTATCGCCCCAACGACATGCGCCTGCTGGGCGGCATCAAGAAGCTTTTGCATGAGGATGGGATCACCATCAAAGGCGTACAGCGCATCTTGCGTGAACAGGGCGTGGCGCATGTTTCTTCAGTGTCCCAGGGCCTGGATGAAATGGCGAATCTTGAACCCGCACCCGATGCAAATGTCGTTGTGCCATTCACGGCCAAGCCAGCCCCCCCGCAAGAGCAGATACATCTGGATCTTGGCGACGCGCAAAAACCCGAACCGACCCCTGCCCCCGCTCCGCCAAAAGCTGAGCCTGCGGCCCAAGCCCAGCCGTCTTATCCCGACGCCTCACCCTTGTTGGGTGGGATCGCGACATTGGCCTGGACCCGAGACGCATTCGATGACCATTTGCTCAGCCAGATAGCGCCCATCGCGCAAGAGCTGCGCAGCGTGTTGAACCGAATAGAAAACCGATCGGCGGGATAAGAAAAAAGGCGATGATTTCCTCTTGCCCCCGCCGGGAAAGTCTTTATGAACACCTCAACGTCGGGCTATGGCGCAGCCTGGTAGCGCGTCCGTCTGGGGGACGGAAGGTCGCAGGTTCGAGTCCTGCTAGCCCGACCAAATCACACCGACGTTTATGGCACACAGGCCAGATCCCGCTCTGGCATCAGGGGGGATCGGAATGACCGGCGTATGCCCGAACCAGCAGATAGAGGCGATGATCGCGCGCGGTGAGATTACCGCAAGTCCAGAGGCCATCCCCGCCCAGATTCAACCCGCCAGCCTTGATTTGCGTTTAGGTACAGTTGCTTACCGGGTACGTGCCTCGTTTCTGGCAGGCGAAGGTCGCACCGTAGCCGAACGTTTGTCGGAATTTGAGATGCACCGCATCGATATCTCTGAAGGTGCTGTGCTGGAAAAGGGCTGTGTCTATCTAGTGCCGTTGATGGAATCGCTGGCCCTGCCCCAGGGGCTGAGCGCGGCCGCCAATGCAAAAAGCTCGACCGGGCGGCTGGATCTTCTGACGCGCACGATCACCGATGGCGGGACCGAGTTTGACCGGGTGCCTGCAGGCTATACCGGCCCTTTGTATGCCGAGATCTGCCCCCGCTCATTCTCGGTTCTGGTGCGTCCGGGAATGCGGCTGAACCAAATCAGGTTCCGGCAGGGACAGGCCGTGCTGAGCGATACCGATCTAAGCGCCCTGCACGCCGAATCCCCGCTGGTCGATGGCCCCGCTGTCATTCAAGACGGGCTCGGGTTCTCGGTGGACCTGCGGCTGCCCGACACCGATTTGGTGGGCTACCGCGCCAAACCTCATACCGGTGTCATTGATCTGGACCGGATTGGCGAATACGACCCGCAGGAATATTGGGAAGAGGTGCGTACCACCGATGGGCGCATCATCCTCGACCCCGGTGCGTTTTACATTCTGGTCAGCCGCGAGGCGGTGCATATCCCGCCGATGTATGCGGCTGAAATGGCCCCCTATCTGGCGATGGTCGGGGAATTCCGGGTGCACTATGCCGGTTTCTTCGATCCCGGTTTTGGCCATGCCGCCGCAGGTGGCGAAGGATCACGCGGAGTGTTGGAAGTCCGCTGTCACGAGGCCCCATTTGTGTTGGAGCACGGCCAAGTCGTCGGACGGCTGGTGTACGAGCGGATGTCAGAAATGCCCACGCAGCTTTATGGTGCGGGCATCGCCTCGAACTATCAGGGACAAGGATTGAAACTGTCCAAGCATTTCAAAACGGTAACCTGATCAGAACCGGATAAACCGGCGCATCTGATTGGCCACTCGCTGGGCTTGACGCATGTTCTGACGATGGCGGTTTCCGTCAGCCTGCAACTGATCAGAGGCACCTGAGCTCTCGTGCGGCGGCTGCTCTTGCCCCGACTTCTGGCCCACGCGGCTGGCCATGTCGAACCCCTTGTCCACCCCTTTGGTGACAAGCCGCCGCATGACCTGTCGCACAATCATGTCAATGATACGATTGGCATTCATTGCTCAACTCCGATTTCCAGGCTTCTAAATAGTCGATTTGTGCGGCAACAAAAGGGCCACGTGATCACTCGTCCTCGAACAGTTCGGTTTGATCTTCGTCTTCCTGCCCCTCTCCCAGTGGGATCGTTCCCGGAGGCGGTCTGTTCTCCAGCAAACCGGCAGCGCGCAATTCTTTCAACCCCGGCAAATCCCGGGCGTTCTCCAGCCCAAAGTGATCCAGAAACTGTGGAGTCACCACGAAAGTCACCGGACGGCCCGGCGTCATGCGACGACGACCCAGTCTGATCCACTCCATCTCCAACAGTTGGTCAATGGTCCCGCGCGAGACCGATACGCCGCGAATTTCTTCGATCTCGGCACGTGTACAGGGTTGGTGATATGCCACGATCGCCAGCGTTTCGATCGCGGCCCGGCTGAGCTTGCGGGTTTCAACCGTTTCTTTTTGCATCAGAAAACCCAAGTCTGGGGCAGTGCGAATGGCCCAGGATTCACCAACCTGAACCACACGAACACCACGCCCTTCATAGCGTTTCTTAAGCATATCCACCGCCTGTGACGCGTCGCTGCCATGGGGCATCCGCACTTCAAGATCGGCGATCGTCACCGGCTCGGCGCTGGCGAATAACACGGCCTCAACCATGCGTTCCTGCTCGGCCATAGGCGGAGCTTCGAACAGGGTGCCGGTACCTTCTTCCTGAGGCGCGTCAGTCACGGGATTGGGTCCTCTTGCGTAGCTGTATCGGAGCAAAAGTTTCGCTCTGCTGTATTTCCATATGTCCTTCTTTCACCAACTCAAGTGAGGCCGCAAAAGTAGCCGCCGTCGCGGACCGCCTGCGCACCGGGTCGGCATCCCAGCCCTCGGGCAGATAGGTCTCCATATCCGTCCAGGCCCCGGCAAAGCCGATCAGCGGGCGCATACGTTCCAGCGCCTGTTCCATCGTGAATACGGCGTCACGGTCCATGACAAAGGGGCGGAATTCATCACGGGTGCGAATGCGGGCATAGCCCTGCATCAGGTCCAGCAGAGTGGCGGAATAGGTCACGGTGCGGATGCGCGTGACATCCTCGCCCTGCCCGCGTTTGAAGAAATCGCGCCCCAGCTGATCGCGCCCCATCAAACGGGCGGCGGCATCACGCATGGCCTGAAGCCGCTCGAGCTGAAATGCCAGATGCGCGGCCAGTTCTTCGCCAGAGGGGCCTTCGTCATTCGGATCCGGAGGCAGCAGCAAGCGCGATTTCAGAAAGGCCAGCCATGCCGCCATCACCAGATAGTCGGCGGCCAGTTCGATCCGCAGCGCCCGTGCCTTTTCAACAAAGGACAAGTATTGCTGCGCCAGCGCCAGAACCGATATTTTGCGCAGATCAACCTTTTGCGTGCGGGACAGCATCAGCAGCACATCGAGCGGACCTTCAAACCCGTCGACGTCTACGATCAATGCCTCTGCCGCAAGGCGATCCGCGACCGAGACGGGGTCTTCGCTAAAAAGATTATCCGACATACACCTGCCCGCCCATTAGGCGAGAAAGTTCGGCTTCGGCGGCTTGGATGTCAAGTTCCTGCGGGGCTTTGCGCATCGCCAACGCCCGTTCAGCGCGTTTCTGTGCCTGTTCGGACATCTTTTCGGCGGTGCTCAGCACCTTAGCACGGGCATCAAAAGAGCCGTTGCAGTACAATACCACATCGCACCCGGCAGCTAGCGCCTGATTGGCAATCTCTTCTGGATTTCCGCTGAGGGCCTTCATCGAGATATCATCCGTCATAATCAGCCCGCCAAACCCGATCGTTTTGCGGATCAGGCTGATCATGGTCCGAGAAATCGTAGCAGGTTGAGGGTCAATCCGGTCATAGACCAGATGCGCCGTCATCCCCATTGGCAGATCGTTCAACTCCCGAAACGGGCCGAAATCTGCTTCGGTCAGCTCCTCTTGCGCAAGATCGACATGGGGCAGGTCATGATGGCTGTCCAGCGTGGATAAACCATGACCCGGCATGTGTTTGAGCACCGGCAATACACCGCCATCCAGATGCCCCTCGGCAACCGCACGACCGATCCGGGAAACCATTTTGGGATCAGACCCATAGCAGCGGTTTTTAAGGAACGGATGCGTCTCGTTCCGGGCCAGATCCACCATGGGGGCGCAGTTGCTGTCGATCCCAAGCTCGAACAGTTCATTCGCAATCAAGCGATAGCGCAGATACATAGCACGTTCGGCCAGCTCTCCGCTCTGGGCCACGTGATCCAACGGCGGCATCCATTCCCGTGCCAGCGGTGTGCGCAGTCGTTGCACGCGTCCACCCTCTTGATCAACAGTGATCGGGCAGTTTCGCCCCACAGCCTCGCGGAAATCGTCGCATAGGGCGCGCACCTGATCCGCAGACTCGATATTACGGGCAAACAGAATGAACCCGAATGGGTTCATCTCTCGGAACAGTTTTTTCTCGTCAGACGTCAGACGCAGACCTTCAGCGTCCGTAATGACTGCGCCGAAATTCACCGCGCGGCAACCGGAATGCAATCAGCGCCTTCGGCCTGCAAAGCGGCACAGAATTGGCGCGAGTCGCTCAGATCGTCAAACCCCAGAACCCGAAGACGATAGAAGGTTCGCCCACCGCTTGAGGTTTTCTGTATAACACGCTGTTTTCCATCCATATAATCCCCGAATCGTCCATTCATGCGATCCCATTCCGAGCGCGCGACGTCCGAATTTTCATAGGCGCCAAGCTGGGCCATACGGGTGCCCTTGGTCAGAGTTTCAGGATCCACATCCAAGCCGACCGCAGCTTTGACCGCCGCGTTGATCGCGTCTTCGGTAGTGCTGTTTGACGTAATCGCGCTGCGCACACCACCAGCTGGACGCAGGACCGGGCGCAGCGACCGGCGCACACCTGGCAAAGCTGCCAGTTCTGGGTCCGGTTGCGATGCAGCCAGATCGGCCGGATCAATAGCAGGCTCTTCCTCGGGGATGGTCAAAGAGGCCAACTGAAAACTTTGCTCGCCAACCTGATCGGAATTTTCCGCCTCTCCCGCCAGTTCAGCAACCAGTGTATCAACCGCGCCCTGGCGCATCTGTGTGGCCGTCCGGTCAGAGACGTTTTCCTGGATCACATGTACGGCAGGTATCGGTTGCAACGGTGCCACCGGAGTATCTTCATCTGTCAGGGAAACCGGGCGCGGTGCAAGGATCAGCCGATCAGCAGGCGGCGCTGCTGTGCCCACTGCCGCAACCGTGTTCACGGCCAAACCCTGATGATCCGCAGGGGTGCCACCCGGGCTATCCGGCTGAATACGCATTGGTCCATCTAAGGACCGAACAACCGGTACGCCACTGACATCGCGCATTACCAAATTGTAACCCCAAACACCGATGCCAGCGACCAGCGCCAAAGATGCAACAGCACCCAGAGCACTAACAATACGACCCAAACCCGCGGAATGGGGCGTTTCGTCATATCCGTGCAAGTCGTTAGGGAATTCATACCCATCCTGAGGATGAGCTTGATTCGTATAATGCATCTGCTCGGGGCGCATTTGCCCCGGGTAATCGTAACTTGCCATGTCCGCCTCACCGCCCGTTTAGCGCCGAAAATAAGGCGCGCGGGTCATTTCTTGCCTACCTCGTACCGGCGGTTCGGACGGTGTTGTTCACCGCATCTCCTGCGCCGGGGTAACGCCAAGAATACCCAAGCCTGCTGAAATCACAACAGAAACGGACCGGGCCAGTGCGATTTTTGACTGGCTTGTGGCAACATCGCCATCCTGAATAAACCGCAGCTGGGTTTCATCGTTGCCCTTGTTCCAAAGCGCGTGGAAATCCCCTGCAAGTTCATACAGATAGAAGGCAACGCGGTGGGGTTCATTGGTACGTGCGGCGATCTCAACCAGACGCGGCCATTCGGCCAGCTTCTTGGCAACAGTCAGCTCAGAGGCATGGTCGATCTTACCCAGATCGGCGCTTTTAAGCGCTGGGTCCTGCGCGTCGATCCCGGCCTCAGCTGCACGGCGCAGAACACTCATCACGCGGGCATGGGCATATTGGACGTAGAAAACGGGGTTCTCGCGGCTTTGTTCCAACACCTTGTCAAAGTCAAAATCCAGGGCAGCGTCATTCTTGCGGGTCAGCATCACGAAGCGGGTCACATCCGGGCCAACCTGATCGACCACATCACGCAATGTGACGAAGTTCCCTGCCCGCTTGGACATCTTGAACGGCTCGCCGTTCTTCCACAGTTTCACCAACTGGGTTAGCTTGATATCCAGCGGTACCTTGCCGTCGGACAGAGCGGATACTGCGGCCTTCATCCGTTTGACATAGCCACCGTGGTCAGCGCCGAACACATCGATCAACGCGTCAAACCCACGGGTCACTTTGTCATAGTGATAGGCGATATCCGGGGCAAAATAGGTCCAGCTCCCGTCCGATTTCTTGACCGGGCGATCCACGTCGTCGCCATGCTCGGTCGATTTGAACAGGGTCTGCTCACGTGGTTCCCAATCTTCGGGCTTTTTGCCCTTGGGCGGTTCCAGCACGCCCTCATAGATCAGGCCCTTGTCGGTCAGGGATTGCAACGCAGCTTCAATCCGACCCGTGCCATAGAGCGACTTTTCCGAGAAGAACACATCCATCTCAACGCCCAGCGCCTTCAGGTCGGCACGGATCAGGTCCATCATCGCTTCTGTCGAAAACTCGCGCAGATCCTCCAGCCAGTCGCTTTCCGGCTTGTCGATCAGGCTGTCACCGTATTTCTCTTTCAACGCCTCGCCAATCGGGATCAGATAGTCGCCAGGATACAGGCCCTCGGCGATCTCGGGGCTCAGCCCGTTGGCCTCGCGGTACCGTTCATAGGCCGAGCGCGCCAGCACATCGACCTGCGCACCGCCATCGTTGATATAGTATTCACGGGTCACGATATGGCCGGAATAGGCCAGCAAGCTTGCCAGCGCATCGCCAAACACCGCGCCCCGCGTATGACCCACATGCAAGGGGCCGGTCGGGTTGGCCGAGACGTATTCCACGTTCACCTTCTGCCCATGCCCCATGGTCGAGCGGCCATAATCCGTGCCCTGTTGCAGCACCGCAGCCAGAACACCCTGCCAGACTGATGGCGCCAACCGCAGGTTCAAGAACCCCGGCCCGGCAACCTCTGCACTTGTGATCCGATCATCTTCTGCCAGCTTTCCAGCCAGCGCATCGGCAATGTCGCGCGGCTTCATCTTGGCGGGCTTTGCCAGCACCATCGCCGCATTCGTTGCCATATCGCCATGCGCCGCATCACGTGGAGGCTCGACCGCCACGTTGTCAAAGCTCAACCCTTCGGGCAGCACGCCTTCGGACTGCATCTGTGCCAACGCGTCCAGCACGAGGCTGCGGATCTCGGAAAACAGGTTCATTTCGAATGTCCTTTTGCTTGCCCGGCGGTTTACCACGCAACACCGCAAGGTCAATGGAGGCATTCAATTTGCGCTTGGATAAAGACCCCTCCCCGCTAAGGTCTGTCAGATACACCTAAACGGAGAATCCCATGCGTTTTGCCCTGCCCCTTGGTCTGATCTTGTCGACCGCCCTTCCGGCTTTTGCTGAAATGCCTGCCCCGCAAGGCCATGTGCTGGTCACCCTTGGCGGCGCGGTTGGGGAAACCAACCTGCCAGCGCGCGGCGAGAATGACGGCGGCTTGCTGGGATATCTGGAGGTCACCCATGACGGGGCAGCTGGCTTTGACGCGACATTGCTGGATAGTTTGGATCAGGTCGAGATCACAATTCCCTACGGCCCCGAGGACAACCAGCGCGACATCACCTTTAGCGGCCCGCTTTTGTCTGATGTGATGGTCATGGCCGGTGCCGAAGGTAAAACGGCCAAACCAATGGCAATGGACGGGTACCAGGCAGAAATTCCCTGGCAAAGCATTTCGACCTATCAGCCCATCCTTGCGACCCACGCCGACGGCGCCCCCATGGGGATCGGAGGATATGGCCCAACGATGATCGTTTTCCCGCCAACCGACGAAGCTGAGGCAGCACAGGATCAGGCAGGTCAACAGGTATGGGCCTTGGCCTATATCGGAGTCGAATGATCTGCTGATATCGGGCGCCCTGTCAATCTTTCATGATCCTGTAGCGCAAACCTGTCGGTCATCCCGGCGATATAGTCCGATACGATCCGGGCTAAGGCAGTCTCATCCTCAGCCTCTTCAATGTCCGCGTGCCAGCGCGCGGGCATCTGCTTAGGATCGCCAAGGTAGATTGGAAACAAATCCTCGACCACTTTGCTGACCTCGGCGCGCACCGTCATCACCGACGGCGCCCTGTACATCCGCGAAAACAGGAAAGCGCGAATTTCCTTCAGTTGCGCCCAAAGGCCTGTTGAGAACTGAATGACCGGATAGCCAAGATGCCGGATCTCTTCGACGCTCTGGGCACCGGACCCTGCGATCAGAGCCCGAGACGTGTCGATCACGTCCGACACCATAACCCCAAACACCCGCCGCAACGCCTCATGCCGACGGCGATAGGGGTCGAGGCCCGGGTACTTGCGATCCACCTCCGCATAACAGTCGCCCACGATCGGCAGTCGCTGAATGTCCTCGTCGCTGAACAACTCCGCCCTCAGCCCGTCCAACAGGTCATGATTGTTATAGGCGATGTCGTCAGACAAGGCCGCCACCTGCGCCTCTGCGCTTGCGTGCGTGTGCAGTTCAAGATTAAACGCCGCATTGCACTCCGCCAGCGCCCAAGGCAGTTCCCCTTCCACCGGTCCGTTATGTTTTGCAATGCCTTCCAGGGTTTCCCACGTAAGGTTGCACCCATCGAACTCGGCATAATGACGCTCAAGCCGGGTCACGATCCGGATGGCCTGCGCGTTATGATCGAACCCACCATACGGCTGCATGATCTCATGCAAAGCATCCTCGCCAGTATGTCCGAACGGCGTGTGGCCAAGATCATGGGCCAGGGCAACCGCTTCAGTCAGTTCTGGATTCAAACCCAAGGCCCCGGCAATCGTCCGCGCCACCTGCGCGACCTCAATCGAATGGGTCAACCGGGTCCGATAGCTATCCCCTTCGTGCTCAACAAAAACTTGGGTCTTGTGCTTGAGCCGCCGAAAGGCGCTGGCATGAATGATCCGGTCCCGGTCGCGCTGAAAGCATGACCGGAAACTGCTTTCTTCCTCTGGCACCAACCGCCCTCTTGCGCGGTCGGGATCCGAGGCAAAACCTGCTCTGTCCAACGGTCTTGTCCTTGTCGCCTGTCCTTGGGCTTTCTATATGGTAGAGTGGTTAAGAAATAAACCTTTGGAGTTTGGCATGAATCTGCCCCCGACAGTTACAGAACGCGCCTTTGACCGCCTTGCCGAGATCGGCGCGGCCGATCAGGGTCAAGCCCTGCGTGTCGCTGTCGAAGGCGGCGGGTGTTCGGGATTTCAGTACGAAATAGCATTGGACAAACCCAAAGATGACGACCTGGTTCTTGAAGGTAAGGGGCAGAAGGTCATTGTCGACGCAATCTCACTGCCGTTTCTTGAAAATGCGGTGATTGATTTCACGCAAGAACTGATCGGCGCACGCTTTGTGATCGAAAACCCAAACGCCACCTCCTCCTGCGGCTGCGGCACTTCGTTTTCAATGTGATCACCCGTGGGGGTTTTACTCCCAGACCCCCAAGGTATTTCTAGCCAGATGAAGCAGGGATCCGCTCTCCGATTTCTAGACCGGAGAGCTTCACCTGGCGCGGTCATCGGCGCCTCCGCCTGTACCGCCACCTGATTTTCGGGGATTCTGGTTAATGATCCGTTTCTTCATCTGGCTAAAAATACCTCGGAGCGCGAGGCAGCGCCTCGCAAACCCGTTCTCCGCCTTGCCGTTGGGCACGTTCTGAGCGATAGGTTGCCAAGGACTGTCGGAGGGCCGCGCATGAAAATCGCCACATTCAACATCAACGGCATCAAGGCGCGGGCCGAAGCATTGCCGCGTTGGCTGGATGATGCACAACCCGATGTTGTGCTGCTGCAAGAGATCAAGTCTGTCGACGATAACTTCCCCAGAGAGATCTTTGAGGCGCGCGGGTACAACGTGGAAACGCACGGTCAGAAAAGCTTTAACGGCGTTGCCATTCTGTCGAAGCTACCGCTTGAGGATGTCTCACGTGGGTTGCCCGGTGATGATGAGGACGAACAGGCCCGCTGGATCGAGGCCACGGTCGTCGGCAAACAGGCGCTGCGTATCTGTGGGCTCTATCTGCCAAACGGCAACCCCACCCCAGGGCCAAAATACGACTACAAACTTGCCTGGATGGAGCGGCTCTATCATCGGGCCCGCGACCTGATGAACAGTGAAGAACCCGCTCTGATGGCAGGTGATTACAACATCATTCCCCAGGCCGAAGACGCAGCGCGTCCCGATGCCTGGCGCGAGGATGCATTGTTTCGCCCTGAAAGTCGGGCCGCATTTCGGAAAATTCTGAATCTCGGCTTCACCGAGGCCTTTCGCGCTGGCACGCAAGGTCCGGAACATTATTCATTCTGGGATTATCAAGCGGGTGCGTGGAACCGAAATGACGGGATTCGTATTGATCATTTCCTTCTGACCCCTCAGGCCGCTGACCTGTTGCGCGATTGCAAAATCGATTCCGAAATTCGGGGGCACGAAAAACCGTCAGATCATGTTCCGGTTTGGGTCGATCTCGATCTGTAATCGGCTAAGCCGTGGCATCGAACTCATAGATCCAATCATATTTTCGGCCCAACCGCGATCCAACTGCCATCAACGCCAGTTGCGCCCCGACACGCATAGGGCCACGTAGATGGAAGTTGCGCGCGTTGGCTCCAGCGGCAGCGACCACACGAGTTGCCCGCTGGCGACGGGTCGCTTCATAGGCGGCCAGTGCTTGCGAAACGCCGGATTGTTCTTCGAAAGACCGCCCCAGAGTCCAGGCATCTTCTAGTGCAAGGCAAGCACCTTGGGCCATGAAAGGCAGCGTCGGATGAGCTGCGTCGCCCAAAAGCGCCACACGCCCATTCTGCCAGCATTCAGCAACAGGGCGCAGGAACAATGCCCAGATATTCGGGTCCTGAACCTCTTGCAAAATCTCTTTGACCAAGCCGCCAAAACCTGCAAATCGCGCCTTCAGCTCTTCTGGATCACCGCGCAGACGCCAGCCTTCTTCCTGCCAGTCAGACCTCTCTTCGATTGCCACGATGTTCATCAAGGTCTGATCGCGCAAAGGATACGTTACTACATGCCGTCCCGGCCCCATGGTTAGCACAGCGCAAGGGTTCTTGTTGCGCCGGTCCCATGGAATCGTCGCGCGCCAGGCAACCTGATGTGTGAATTTCGGTGTTTCCCTGCCAGTCAGGTCAGCACGAATTGCACTTTGGCCGCCGTCCGCCGCGACTGCACAATCAACCCGAAATCTCGCCCCCGTATCGAGGATAATTTCGGCCTCGGACGGGTGCTTTCGCACCCGTTCCACACGCGCACCAAGGTGAAACTCTACCCCTTTTTGAACCGCCGCTTTGTAGAGAAGATCAAGCAGGTCAGCGCGATGGTAATAATAGGTAGGCCCGGCAGAGGGTGGCACGATTTTGCAGACCAGCCGCCCTGCCCGGTAATCACGAAGGACCGTTCCATGGGACAAAAGCCCAGCCTCGGGCGTGTCCGCAACAACCTTCAGCGCACGCAGCACAGCCATCCCGTTGGCGCTGATCTGAAGGCCCGCGCCAACCTCGGTCAATTCTGGTGCCTGCTCAAACACGGTCACCACGGCGCCGCGCTGTCGCAGGGTCAAAGCAGCCGCGAGGCCGCCAATGCCACCTCCGACTATGCCGAATTTCGATCCGCTGATGTTCATGTCACCGGCTTAACGCAAAAACGCCGGAGCAAAAGGCCCCGGCGTCTATGTTATCAGATTTTCCCAGCGATCAATCGTCGCGGTGGACCTTTTCGCGACGCTCATGCCGTTCCTGCGCCTCAAGCGTCATGGTCGCGATTGGGCGCGCATCCAAACGTTTCAGCGAAATCGGATCACCGGTCATCTCGCAATAGCCGTACTCGCCTTCATCAATCCGGCGCATGGCAGAATCGATCTTGGCAACCAGCTTGCGCTGACGATCGCGGGTGCGCAGTTCCAGCGCGCGATCGGTTTCTTCGCTTGCGCGGTCAGCGACATCCGGAATGTTACGGGTATTGTCCTGCAGCCCTTCGATCGTATCGCGGCTGCCAGCCATTAGTTCGTTTTTCCAATCCAGCAGCTTGCGACGAAAATACTCTAGCTGCCTGTCATTCATAAATGGTTCGTCTTCAGCTGGACGGTAATCTTCAGGCAGAAAAACTTCCTGCTTCATTTTTGCTCCCTCGGTGTGGCCTGCAACGCCGGTCACTCTCTCATTACCTGACATGCGGCAATCCCCTTCTGCGGAGCGTTTATCTGACAGCGCAGTAATTGTCACTATGCAAACGTCGCCCCGGCGCCGCGCCATTGCGCGTGATCTAAATACGTCCAACCAAACAACAAAACCTTGTTTTTCTGTGAAAATTAACTGACCATTTCAGGGCAACGCCAAAAAGACGGCACCGGATGTTAGCGCACGAATCAACCAAAAGCATTGTAGTTACTCGGCAATTTCCCTTCATGCGACGCAGCGACCTGGCTTGTCAAAATTTCTGCTGCGCGGTAACCCCAAGGGCGCATTTCGCGCGACACTTGATGAGGGGCCAATGACCGCACGTTTCCAAGGAACAGCCGAATACGTCGCCACAGACGATCTGACCATTGCGGTAAATGCCGCGGTGACGCTGGAACGTCCCTTGCTGGTCAAAGGTGAGCCGGGAACTGGCAAGACCGAGTTGGCCAAGCAGGTGGCCGGAGCGTTGGGGCTGCGGATGATAGAGTGGAACGTGAAATCCACCACCCGCGCGCAGCAGGGACTGTATGAATACGATGCCGTCAGTCGTCTGCGCGACAGCCAGTTGGGTGAAGAGCGCGTGCACGACGTGTCGAACTATATCCGCAAGGGTAAATTGTGGCAGGCCTTTGAAACCAATGAAAAGGTTGTGTTGTTGATCGACGAGATCGACAAGGCCGATATCGAGTTTCCGAACGATCTGCTGCAAGAGCTCGATAAGATGGAGTTCCACGTCTACGAGACCAGCGAAACGATCCGCGCCAAGAACCGTCCGATCGTCATCATCACATCGAACAATGAAAAGGAACTGCCCGACGCCTTCCTGCGCCGGTGTTTCTTTCACTATATCCGGTTCCCTGATGAGGCCACGATGCGCCGCATCGTCGAGGTCCATCATCCGGGCATCAAAGATGCACTTTTGACAACGGCTCTGACCCAGTTCTATGAGATTCGCGAAACTCAGGGCCTGAAGAAAAAGCCATCAACCTCAGAGGTGCTGGACTGGCTCAAGCTACTGCTGGCCGAGGACCTGACCGCCGAAGACCTCAAGCGCGATGGCGCCAATGCCCTGCCCAAACTGCACGGTGCGCTGCTTAAGAATGAACAGGACGTGCACCTGTTCGAACGCCTGGCATTCATGGCCCGCAACAAACGCTGAGCCGGTAAACCCTCGGTGATCGCCGCTTGCCTTAGCAAGTCTCGGATGCAAGCATTGGTCTCAGGTTGCCCGGCTTGTCCGGGCAATTTACCATCAGACCCAACGGGACTCAGCAATGCCAGAAACAGTAACAATTCGAGCCTTGCATCCGACTGATCGCGAGGACTGGGCGGATATGTGGCGGGATTATCTGGCGTTTTATGAAACCACGGTTCCGGATTCCGTCTATGACAGCACATTCTCGCGACTGCTGGGGGTTGATCCGAACGATTTTTCTTGTTTCGTCGCGCAGGCAGACGGAGGGCTTGTGGGTTTGACCCACTTTCTGTTCCACCGCCATGCCTGGAAGGAAGAAAGCGTGTGCTACTTGCAGGATCTATTCGCCCGCCCCGAGGCGCGCGGCATGGGGGTCGGTCGCGCTTTGATTCAGGCCGTTTACGACGAAGCGGACCGGCAAGGTGCACCGTCTGTCTATTGGCTGACGCAGGATTTCAACCATACCGCGCGAAAGCTCTATGACAGGATTGGCAAACAGACACCTTTCATCAAGTATCAGCGCCCATGATGCGATGGGTCGCAATCTTGATCAGCTTTGTCCTGACCGCATGTACCACGATTGAGCCTGCCGAAAGCCCATCCGTGATTGTGGACGTCGAACCACCCCTGCCCCCTGCCAAGTCCTTTACGCGTGCATACCCCTCGCCTCCGGCGCGGTCGAATGAGAACATGGCAGCGGATTTCATCTCTCTGCATTTCGCACTGGAAGGGGGTACGGAACTGCCTGTTTTTACGCGGTTCGAAACCCCGATCACGGTGCGGTTGACCGGGGCTGCGACGCCCTCGCTTCAAAAGGACCTGGGCCGCCTGCTGACCCGTCTGCGCACCGAGGCCGGGATAGACATCAAACAGATCAAGGACGGTCAGGCCAACATCACGATCGCGGCGGTCAGTCAAAAAGAGATTCAGGCCATCCTGCCTCAGGCAGCATGTTTCGTGGTGCCCAATGCCTCAAGCCTTGAGGAGTACCGCCGGGATCGGTTCAAACAGAAAAGCAGCTGGACCAAACTGAGCAGCCGTCAGCGACTGGGCATCTTCATTCCCGCCGATGCAAGTCCGCAGGAAAAACGTGACTGCCTGCACGAAGAGATCGCACAGGCGCTTGGCCCGCTGAATGACCTGTATCGCCTTCCGGACTCGGTATTCAACGATGACAATATCCACACGGTTCTGACCGGGTTCGACATGTTGATCCTGAAGGCCGCATATTCATCCCAACTGCACAGCGGTATGACACGTGAACAGGTCGAAACGGCCATACCCGAAATTCTCTCGCGTCTGAATCCGCGCGGTGATGCGGTGCCGGTACAGCCCATGTCGGAAACTCCACGAGCCTGGATTTCAGCAATTCAGAAATCCTTGCAATCCAATCGCAGCCAGCAATCGCGCATGAGGCAGGCCCGCAAGGCAGCCCGAATTGGCAAGGAACAAGGTTGGACCGATCACCGGCGCGCTTACCCTCATTACCTGATGGGCCGAATGGAACAGTTCGATGATCCGCATGAAGCCTTGCGCCAATATGATATTGCCCTGCAGTTTCTGCGCGCTACACCGGGCACCGAATTGCATCAATCCTACATCACGACCCAACTGGGCGCCTTTGCGCTTTCGCAGGGCAATGGGCCAGAGTTCCTACCCGAAATCGACGACGCTATCAACGTGATGACACGGGCCGAGAACGCCTCGCAGCTTGCAACGTTGTTGTTGCTGAAAGCCGAGGTCCTGAATGAAGTCGGCCGTTCCACAGAGGCACGTTCCGTCAGACTGGACAGTCTGAGATGGGCACGATACGGCTTTGGCTCGGATGTAGTGGCCCGGTCGCTTATGCAGGACGTCGCAGAAGGACAGGTCAATTAACGGGGGCGATTAACGCATGATAGTGGTTCTGGGACTGGCGGTGCTGGGTGCGCTCCTTGGGGCGCTGACCGCGCGCAAACGCAACGGCAGCGGCGCCGATATCGCGCAATATGCAGCCGGATATGGAATCGCCTTTGCGCTGGTCGGGCTCATTCTGTCCTTGGTTCTGGTTCGCTTTGTGGTGTAGCCCATGTTTGTTCCCTTTTTCGAAAACCTTCGCAAAGCCGGTATCCCCGTATCCCTGCGGGAATATCTGACCTTTCTGGAGGGTATGAAAAAGGGGCTGGCAACCTATGATGTCGAGGCGTTCTATTACCTCGCCCGCGTGTCGATGGTGAAGGACGAACGCAATATCGACAAGTTCGACCGCGCTTTTGCCGCCAGCTTTGAAGGGCTGGAACAGATCGGGTTCGAACAGGTCCTCGAAGCCGTCGACATCCCTGCCGAATGGCTGGCGAAGATGGCGGAAAAGCACCTCAGCGAAGAGGAAAAAGCCGAGATCGAGGCCCTTGGCGGGTTCGACAAGCTGATGGAGACGCTGAAAGAGCGGCTCAAGGATCAACAAGGCCGCCACCAAGGTGGCAACAAGTGGATCGGTACGGCCGGAACGTCGCCCTTCGGAGCCTACGGGTACAACCCGGAAGGTGTGCGGATCGGCCAGAAGGAAAGCCGTCATCAGCGCGCGGTCAAGGTTTGGGACAAGCGTGAATTCAAGAACCTAGACGACACGGTCGAGCTGGGCACGCGCAACATCAAGGTCGCGTTGAAGCGCCTGCGCCGCTGGGCCCGCGAGGGTGCGGCGGAAGAGCTTGATCTGGACGGCACCATCCGCGCCACAGCCGAGCATGGATATCTAGACGTCAAAACCCGGCCCGAACGGCACAATGCCGTCAAGGTGCTGTTGTTTCTGGACGTCGGAGGCTCAATGGACCCACATATCAAAGTGGTGGAAGAGCTGTTCTCGGCCGCAAGAACCGAATTCAAACATCTGGAATATTACTACTTCCACAACTGCCTGTACGAAGGTGTCTGGCGTGACAACATCCGCCGCTGGGACCAGCAGACGCAGACCCATGAGGTTCTGCGCACCTATGGTCCCGATTACAAATGCATCTTCGTCGGCGACGCCTCGATGAGCCCTTACGAGGTCGCCTATCCCGGCGGTGCCAATGAACATTGGAACCAGGAGGCTGGCCAGATCTGGCTGCAGCGGGCGCGCGACCAATGGGCATCGAACCTGTGGATCAACCCAGTGCCTGAGAAGTATTGGGAATATACCCACTCAATCGGAATGATCCGCGAGATTTTTCAGGATCGGATGGTGCCGATGACTCTGGCCGGGCTGGAAAAAGGAATGCGTGAGCTGACGCGATAACGCCAGCCCGCGGATCAGGTTCTGCCGAGGCCGGGATTACCCGGCGATGGCCTGAATGCCCAGAAACAGAACACCCGACAACACAGCCGCCGCGGGCACGGTAATAATCCAGGCTGCAATAATCGTCATAAAGTGCGAGCGGCGCACCAGCTTGCGCCGGCGGCGTTCTTCCGGTGCCAAAACCGTCCGCTCAGGCACTGTAATGCGGGCTTTACGCAGCCGTCTTTCAGCATCCCATTCCCGGAAGAAGCCGACGCCAAAGACGGCACCCACTGCAATATGGGTCGAGCTTACGGGAAGACCCAGCCAACTGGCCACGATAACGGTGATGGCTGCGGACAGCGCAACGCAATAGGCACGCATCGGGTTAAGTTTGGTTATTTGGCTGCCAACCATTCGGATCAGTTTTGGCCCAAACAGGAACAGGCCAAACGAAATGCCAAAGGCGCCGATGATCATGACCCAATAGGGAATACTAATCGCCTGGGTGAAATCACCCGAGGCAGAGGCTTGCACGATGGCCGCCAAAGGCCCAACGGCATTGGCCACATCATTGGCCCCATGGGCAAAGCTCAGCAATGCGGCGGATACGATCAGAGGGATGCCGAACAATACTTTGAGGGATTTATTGCGGTTCTCCAGACCTTCGGATTGATGCCGAATAACCGGAATCATCACGGCCCAGACCAGCCCACCACAGGCGGCCCCGATCAACAAAGCCGTGCCGAGGTCGATTTTGACGATCTTCTTGAGCCCCTTCAGCGCCAGATAGCTGGCAAAAGCCGCTGCCATGATACCAACCAGCATCGGCACCCATTTTCGGGCCGCTGCGATCTTGTCGTCCTGATAGATAATCCGCGACTTGATGAACCAGAGAAATCCTGCGGCGACCAGACCGCCAAGCATCGGCGAGATAACCCAGCTGGCCGCGATCTTGCTCATCGTCCCCCAGCTCACTGCGCCAAAACCGGCTGCGGCGATCCCCGCCCCCATGACGCCTCCGACAACCGAGTGGGTCGTGGACACAGGCGCTCCGACCCAGGTCGCCAGGTTGACCCAAAGCGCCGAAGACAACAAAGCCGCCATCATCGCCCAGATGAATACAGTCTGCGTTCCCATGCTTTCAGGAGCGATAATGCCCTTCGCGATCGTGGAAACAACGTCACCTCCAGCGATCAGCGCGCCGGCACTTTCGAATATGGCAGCAATCGCGATGGCGCCCCCCATGGTCAACGCATTGGCCCCGACCGCCGGTCCCATATTGTTGGCAACATCATTGGCCCCGATATTCAGCGCCATATATGCCCCAAACATTGCCGCAAGAACTACGATCAGCGTGTTGTTGCCTTGTCCGAACAGGAAGGCTGCCACAAGACCTGCGACAACGATAAAAGAAAGCGCGATGCCAGACCCGACAAATGGGCGACCCACCTGGGAGGTTGCCACTTCTAGCCGAGAAAAGCGTCTAAGGTCGCGGTCAAGCGTTTCCAGGTGACGGGCTTCGTGGTCATTGTTGGACATTGTGTGTTCTCCGACGAGTTCCCGTGCGGATAAGGCGGCAGGCGGCGTTTTTCAACAGCTAGAATCCTAATGAACCCAGTTTCCACTGCGTCATGGTAGCTTGGAGACCTTTCAGGCCCACGGAAACGCTGATGCCTTGCCCTTGTGTCTGCTTATCCCCATATCAGAACCATGCTCCGAATTACTCCGATTCTTCTGGCGGTTCTGTATGCCGTGGTGATGTACCGGATCTCGGTCTGGCGCACTCATCGCGAGCTTGACCTGAAATCGACCGAACTGGCCGATCCCGCCCTCAAGCGTATGACTGACCGGCTGGCGGCGGCGCTGGGGATCGAGAGGGTTCCGGTCTATATATATGAAATCGACCCGGTGAACGGGCTTGCGGCGCCGGATGGACGAATATTCATCACACGCGGGTTTTATCGCAAGTTCCTCAATGGCGAGGTTTCCGCCGAAGAGATGGCGAGCGTCATCGCACATGAACTGGGGCATGTGGCCTTGGGTCATGCACGGCGACGGATGATTGATTTTTCTGGACAGAATGCGTTGCGGACAGCCTTGATGCTGCTTCTGAGCCGGTTCATCCCATTCATCGGTGCGATGATTGCAAACGCGCTGACTGCGCTTTTGGCGTCGCGCCTGTCACGTGGGGATGAATATGAAGCAGATGAATATGCCGCCGCCCTGCTAACCAAAGCCGGAATCGGCATCGGCCCGCAAAAGTCTCTGTTTCACAAACTTGAGGATTTGACGCAGCAACGCGCGGGCGTTGTACCCGCCTGGTTGATGAGCCATCCCAAAACGGATGAGCGGATTGCGGCGCTGGAAGTGCTTGAGCAGCGTTGGGCGCGTGGCTGAGGCTCGGCGGCGAGAGGCCAGCCTCTCGCGCTCTCCGAGGTAATTTTAGCCAGATGAAGCAGGGATCCCACTTAGCTGGCGAGCGCTTTACCCAGACGCGGCAGGCGGGCTTTTTTCATCAATCCACGCAAAGTCCATGTATCGCCTGACAGGCGGTTTGCTTCGGCCAGTACCTGCTGTGCAAGCTGGTCCAGCCCTTGCGGGTCGTTATACCAGAAACCATACAGCAGACTGTCAGGGTCACGCCGCTCAAGCCCTTCTTCTGCAAGAATATTTCTGGGGAAATCCTTGGCGTTGACCGTGACGATGGTATCCGCTGACGCGGCTACTGCAGTGGCCAAAACGTGGATATCAGCGGCGTCCGGCAGCCAGAGTCGAGCCTGCAGACCGTCATTGGCTGGGCGTTCTGCCTTGGGCCATTTGACCTGCGTCAGGGCAATCTCGGCACGGGCCTGTGCCTCGCCTTCGGGGCCCAGCTTGCGTGCGGCGCGGGCCCATTCTTCGAGGATGCGCGCCGACCATATAGGGGTGAAATGGCCCAGCCGGGCGGTGCCCAACAGCATCTCTCGCATCACCGTGGGGTAGATGACGCAGGTATCGAGTACAGCCTTCATAACCGGTAGAACACGGCCTTGAGGTAACCGCTTTCAGCCAGCTGCGGCAGTTGCGGGTGATCGGGCCCGGCAAAGCCCGTATGGATCAGTTGGGCTGAGCGCCCGGCGCGCCCGATGCCACGGGATGAGGCGTCGCGGAAGCGGCCCAGATCAGCAGCGTGCGAGCAAGAGCATAAGCCCAGATATCCGCCCGGCTTGACCAGTGTAGCGGCCAATCGCGCAATGCGTTCATAGGCCCGCAGCCCTGCATCCAGCGCCTGCCTTGATGGTGCAAAGGCGGGAGGATCACAGATAACGACGTCAAATTTAGCGCCTTCGTCGTTCAACTGAGCCAACACATCAAAGGCATCGCCTTGGCGCGTGTCGAATTGATCGGCAAAGCCAGAAGCCTCGGCCCCTTTTGCGGCCAACTCCAATGCCGCGGCCGACCCATCGACCGACAGCGCCTGTCCGGCGCCACCCGCCAGCATCGCCAACCCGAACCCTCCGACATGGCTGAAGACATCCAGTACCTGTGCCTTGGGTTGAACCAGCTGCGCAGCAAAGGCGTGATTGGGGCGTTGGTCATAGAACAGGCCGGTTTTCTGACCGCCCGCCAAATCCGCCATATAGGTTGCACCGTTCATCAACACGGGCAAAGGCGCATCCGGGACAGTGCCGCGCAAGGTCAGGTTGACATCATCCAACCCTTCCAGACCGCGTGTCCGGCCCGAGGCGTTTTTCAGCACGGTCGTCACGCCGGTCACAGCGATCAGCGCGTCGGTCAACATATCCAGATGCGCCTCGGCCCAGGCAGCGTTGGGCTGGATCACACAGGCCTCACCGAACCGGTCGATGATGACACCCGGAAAGCCATCCGCCTCGGCATGGATCAGGCGGTAAAAGGGCGAGTCAAACAGGCGTTCGCGCATATCAAGCGCGCGGCGCAGACGGGTTTCGAACCAATCAGCCGTCAGCTCGGCGTCAGGATCGCGGTCCAGCACACGGCACATGATTTTCGATTCAGGATTGACCGCCACCAACGCGATCGGCGCGCGATTTTCATCCTCGAGCACGGCCAGCGCGCCAGCAGGGATTTTGCGCGTGCGACGGTCGGTGACAATGTCATTGGCATAGACCCACGGGAAGCCATGGCGCAGGCCGCGCGCATTGGCTTTGGGTTTCAGGCGGATACGGGGACGGACTGCAGTTTGGGTCATGGCGACCTCATAGTCGCGAACGCGCCGAGGGGAAAGCCCTAGCGGTTGCGAGACCGCCAACCACCGCGCCGTTTCGGCGCCTGAGCAGATTGCAACCCTTCGGTCAGCACCTGTGTCATTGGGTGATCGACCTCATCTTTGGCATAGATGGCGTGCAGGTCAGACAGGGCTTGCCTCTGATCACACCCCTCCGGAAGGCTTAACGCCCAGTCCAGAAAGATACTGCGACATTCGGGCAATGTGATGCCATCGATGCGATAGGCCTCGCGGATCAGGCCTTTGTGATCGTTCGGATCGTCATTGCGCGGCATCTTTATCCTCCTGAATCACGCGGCCGATAATATCGGCGGCGATATCGTAGCTTTCCTGCAACGCGGCCTGCAACTGTTCTACCTGCTCATACCCGGTGGCCCGACACAGGAAGGCGGAACCGCCCTCTCCGATTTTATCGGCCTCGATAACCTTACCTGACAACAGCCGAGCTGCGCATTGCACAGACCAGCATAGATCGTAGCAATCCTTCAACGTTTGCGCCTGAGCGACATCCAAAAGCGCGGCTGCGACTGCACCGTCCAACCCGGCATGTACATCGCGCTTTGCAACACCGGACAGTAAAGAGCCTGTTTCGGCCATCAGCTCTATGTCCATCATGCGCCCGGCCCCATTCTTGGCATCCCAAATACCGGCGGGGGTTTTCGCGGCTGCCAGACGCGCGCGCATTTCGGCAACTTCGCGCAAAACCTGCGCCTGATCGCGGGAGCGCGAAACAAGCTCTGTTCGAAAGCTCTCGATATCGCCGGCCAGTGAGGGCTCACCGGCGACGGGGTTTGCGCGCGTCAGGGCAAGGTGTTCCCACACCCAGGCCTCATTCTGCTGATAGTTCGTGAAGCTGGCCCAACTGGTTGCCACCGGCCCCTGATTGCCCGAGGGGCGCAGCCGCATGTCGACCTCATAAAGTCGCCCCTGCGACATCGGGGCCGACAGCGCCGTGATCAGTGCCTGCGTGAACCGGGCATAGTAGGTCCGCGTGGCAAGAGGCCGTGGGCCCTCGGACATGTCCTGATCCAGCGGGTCGTAGATCACGATCATATCCAGGTCAGATTGCGAGTTGATCCGCCCTGCCCCTAGGGATCCCATGCCCAGCACAGCGGCACCGCGACCAGGTGCGGGCCCGTGTTTGCTAGTGAACTGGTCCACAACACATGGCAGGATCGCAGCGATCACCGCGCTAGCCAGTTCAGCATATTGCCGGCCCGCCTGCGCGCCGTCGATCAACCCGCGCAGATGGTGAACGCCGATCCGGAAATGCCATTCCTTGCACCAGCGCCGCGCCAGATCCAGTTGGCTTTCGTAGTCTTGTTCCTGCGACAGCTCTTGTTCCAGTTCGTCCTGGAGCACGGCTTGGCCCGGCCAGTCGTCAAAGAAGCTGCCGCCAATCACCGCATCAAAGACCGAGGCGTTGTGCGACAAATGCGCGGCCAATGCATGCGACGTGCCTACTATATCGACAAGCAGGTCGATAAGCTGCGGGTTGGCCTCGAACAGAGAAAACAGCTGCACGCCCGCAGGCAACCCGCGAAGGAACCCGTCCAGTGCCAGCAGCGCCTCATCCGGTTGGGCGGTTTTGGCAAGACGCGTCAGCAGCTCGGGTTTCAGCCGTTCGAAAATCCGCGCCCCGCGCTGAGAACGCAGTGATGGGTAGGTCGTCCAGCGCGCCAATATGCTTTCGTCAAATTCAACTTCTGGCAAAGGTGCACGGGCTGTCGGGCCGGGGGCGAAAAAACCTTCGGTCAACTCATGAACCTCGGTCAGCCGCCGTTTCAGATCCGCAGTCAGATCGGCGCTATCAATCCCCATCAGGCATGCAATCCGCTCAATCCCGTCCGAGGATTGCGGAATCTTATGGGTCTGCGCATCATGGATCATCTGAATGCGGTGTTCGACTTCGCGATGCGCGCGGTAGTGATCGGTGAGCTTTTCAGCCACGTCCTCGGGCACCCACCCTTTGCCGGCCAAAGCCGCCAAACCCGGAACAGTACCACGCACGCGCAGGTCCGTATCGCGACCTCCGGCAATCAACTGTCGGGTCTGAGTGAAGAATTCGATCTCACGTATCCCGCCTTGCCCTAGTTTCATATCATGACCCGGAATGGTCAGCGCACCGCCTGTCCCTTTGTTTTCGCGGATACGCAAGCGCATGTCATGGGCATCCTGAATAGCCGCGAAGTCCAGATGCCTTCGCCAGATGAAGGGGCGGAGCGTATCCAGGAAACGCTGCCCCGCAGCGATATCGCCAGCGCAGGGACGCGCTTTGATATATGCGGCGCGCTCCCAAGTGCGGCCCAGACTTTCATAGTACCGTTCGGCAGCTTCCGCAGCCAGACAAACTGGCGTCACCGCAGGGTCAGGCCGCAGCCTTAGATCCGTGCGAAATACATATCCATCCGCTGTCTTGTCACTGAGTGTGGCGCAGAAATTCCGTGTCGCCCGGACCATCCCTTGCCGCGCTTCATAGAAATCGTCCGGATCATAGCGCGTTTCGTCAAACAAAACGATCAGGTCGATATCAGAGCTGTAGTTCAACTCATGCGCACCCATCTTGCCCATGGCCAATATGATCATCCCCGCGGCAGAGGCGACATCATCTTCGGTCATCCCAGGCAATTTACCTCGCCGGATCAAGGTTGCAATCTCGGCCTTGGCGGCAACATCCGCTACCATGGCCCCGAAATCGGTTAGTGCCCCTGTAACTTTTTCCAACGGCCACGCCCCTGCCAGATCCGCCAGGGCGGTCAACAGCGCCAAACGCCTCTTGGCCTGCCTCAGCCCCGGCCTGAGTTGATCCGCAGGCAAGGCCCTTGCGGTTTCCATAACGGATGCAAGCATCGCGTCCGGTTGCGCCAAAGCTTGCGGTAGCCAGTCGGCTTCCAGATCAATCAGGCCTTTGAGATAGGGGCTGGAGCCCGCAGCCCCTGCGATCAGTTCCCCCTGCTCAGGTGTAATGCCACCCACTGCATCGCGCGCTTCGTAACCAAGTGAAGGATCAAAGGCGCGCGGTACACGGTTGACGGCAAGAAGTCCTGTCATTTCATCTCCGATGACGTGGTTTCAGTATTTCTCTGGCCAAATATCTGACCCGACATTGCAACAATTTGGCGCTTAACTCAAAACAGCGCCGCAGCAGACAACCCAGCCAATGTTTGAAAGAAACCGTGGTGCGTTAGACTGAAATTGCGCTTGTTCAGATGTCAGGTCAACCATCCGAAATTCAGAAATGTAAATCATTTTCACATTAACCTCTTGTAACTGGGTTTGGTGCCCCCATCTATTCAATGTGAAAACAATTTACATCTAACCCGGAGAGCACCAATGACCGCATTGACCGAACACGCCGTCCCTGAAAACCCGGGATGGCTCAGCCGCGCAGAGGCCTGGCTTGACGATAAAGGCAAAGGGGCCTGGATCGCTGCCATGGTCCTTGGCTTTATCTTTTTCTGGCCCCTTGGCCTGGCCCTTCTGGCCTACATGATCTGGAGCAAACGTATGTTCAACAAATCCTGCAGCCGTCGCAAATCCTGGCACAGCCACATGAGCGCAATGAAACCCTCGGGCAACAGCGCATTCGACGCCTACAAGTCCGATACTCTGGCTCGGCTGGAGCGTGAGCAACAGGAATTCGAAGCGTTCCTGCATCGTCTGCGCGAAGCGAAAGACAAGGCCGAATTCGACCAGTTCATGGATGAACGCGTCCGCGAGAACCGCGAAAGCGATGAAACCGGCGATAACGCCTGATCGACCTTGCCCTGTTCCGACAATCGGGACAGGGTACTTGAAACATCTACCGGAATGACCCGTATGCACTCCTTGCCAGACCCGAACCGACAGCCCGAGTTTTACCAGTCCGTCACGACCAAACGGTTCCTGGCCTGGCTGTTCGATATCGCCTTTATTTCGCTGCTTTGTACCGTCGCCATCGTCCTGACCCTCGGGCTAGGCGTACTGATACTCGCCCTGATTTATGCGGTGGTCAGTTTTGTCTATCGCGTCGTCACAATCGCCAACGGCTCTGCCACTCTGGGTATGCGTTTCATGGGGGTCGAACTGCGCGACGCTTTTGGTGAACGAATGGACACAGGTAAAGCGGTCGCACACACAGCCGGTTATTTTGTCAGCATGGCATTTCCGGTGCTGCAAATCATTTCAGTCATCATGATGCTAACCGGCGCGCGCGGCCAGGGCCTGACCGACACCCTTCTCGGCACGGTTATGATTAACCGTCGCGCTTAAAAGACTGTCGCGTGAATCACTTGGCGGCTCCGGGAACGGTTGTTATCATCCCGTTTCAGGAACCATAGGACATTCATGCGACACACGCTGCCAATCGCGCCGCAATTCTACGTTACGGCCCCTCAGCCTTGCCCTTATCTTGAGGGCAAGATGGAGCGTAAGCTGTTCACAGCGCTGCAGGGCGAAGGCGCGAATCAACTGAATGACTCCCTTTCCCAGCAAGGGTTTCGACGGTCTCAGAACGTCCTATACCGCCCTTCCTGCACCGATTGCGCCGCGTGTTTGTCCGCGCGGATTGACGTTTCGGCCTTTCAACCCAGCAAAAGCCAGAAACGCGCGGTCAGGCGGAACTCACATCTGCGACGCCGGGCGAATTCCCCATGGGCTACCGACGAACAGTATGACCTGTTCCGCACCTATCTTGACACCCGACATGCGGATGGCGGCATGGCGGATATGGACGTCTTCGAATTTGCAGCCATGATCGAAGAGACCCCCATACGCAGCCGAGTGGTCGAATATTCCGACCCGGAATCCGGCAATCTGATCGCTGTCAGCCTTACCGATGTGCTCGAGGACGGGCTGAGCATGGTCTATTCATTCTATAGCCCGGAACAGCCTCAGAATTCATTGGGCACGTACATGATTTTGGATCACATCGACATCGCACGCGAGGCGGGTCTGCCCTATATTTATCTTGGCTACTGGGTGCCTGGCAGCCCGAAAATGGGATACAAATCCCGCTTTGCAGGGCTGGAAGTGTACAGTCAGGGCGAATGGAAACGGGTCAAGGATCCCTATGACATTGCACATGACGGCCACCACCCGCTGTCCACCGCCCCCATCGCCGAACAGGTTGCCAGCATCCAACTGCCTGATCGTCACCCGACCAAAGGCTGAAACCTGATGCAACAAAGCCTCCACGCCGTTACGCTTGTCGTGCCGGATTACGATGATGCCGTCGCCTTTTTCACGCATACACTCAGCTTTTCCCTGACGCAGGACATCGACTTGGGCGCTGGAAAAAGATGGGTCCGCGTAAGCCCACCCGGATCCACCGAGGGCTCACTTCTACTCGCCAGGGCCGCCGATGCAGATCAGAGAACCGCAATCGGCAACCAGACAGGTGGTCGGGTCGGCTTCTTTCTGGAAACAGACAATTTCGACCGCGACTATAAGGACATGCTGGCCAAAGGCGTCCATTTCGAAGAAGCCCCGCGCCATGAACCCTATGGGACCGTAGCAGTCTGGCAGGACCCGTTCGGGAACAGATGGGATCTGATCCAATTCACCTGATCCGCATCTTCATCTGGCCAAAAATACCTCGGGGTTGAATTGACCGCAGGCCAAGAAGGGGCTGGCCCCTTCTACCGACAAACAAAGCAAAGGGGGCCCGCTGGCCCCCTTTTCATTTGAACACCTGATCTTTGATCAATTCGGGATCAGATCCGGCACGATGGTCACAATCGCAGGGAAGAACCAAAGGATTCCGATACCGACCACCTGGATCAGCACAAACGGTACAATCCCACGATAGATGTGGCCGGTGGTCACTTCTTTCGGCGCGACCCCGCGCAGATAGAACAGCGCAAATCCAAAAGGTGGCGTCAGGAACGAGGTCTGCAGGTTCACCGCCACCATGATCGTCACCCATTTCGGATCAAAAGACCCGCCATAGATTACCGGGCCTACAATCGGGATCACGATGTAGATGATTTCCAGGAAATCCAGTACGAACCCAAGGAAGAACAGCACCAGCATCACGATCAGGAAGACCGTGAATTCATTGTCAAAGCTCTTGAGGAACTGCTGGATATAATGCTCACCGCCAAACGAGATCACCACAAGGTTCAGCAACTGAGACCCGATCAAAATGGTGAACACCATTGAGGTCACCTTGGCGGTTTCCCGCACCACCGGGGTCAGCACGCCGCTGGAATACAGAACCCAGCAGCCGAACAGCAAACCGAACAGGGCATACAGATAGGCCGCATAGGCTATGATGAAGGCAATCCAGGTTTCGGCCGAGGCGCTGCTCTGATTGATGCGCAGATCAAAATTGACCCCCATCAACAGGGCAATGACCACGGCGAAGGTGGCCCAGATGATGACCTTGCCGGACCGCTCCTGATCTTGCAGCTTGCGATAGGCCGCCAGCATGATCGCACCACCCGCGCCCAATGCCGCCGCCGGTGTTGGGTTGGTCACCCCACCCAGGATCGACCCCAGCACCGCGATGATCAGAACCAGCGGTGGAAAGACCACCCGGATCAGATCATTGGTGGCACAGCGCGCCGCAGCCTCTTTGCAGCCATAGATGGCCAAGGCAAAGGGCAACGCCAGCATTACAAAGGTCAACCCTGACGAGGTTGTTGGCGACACGAACAGAATATCGACAAGCAACATCAGGATCAGACCAATGGCCCCAAGGATCAGCGGCTGTGGCGACCGTGACGGCGCAATGCCCCGACCCATCACAATGGTCAGACCCAGCAACAGAACCATCACCGCAACACCCGTTCCAATCGGAGCGGCGTTGGCAATCTTCTCCTGCTGCGCGGTGGCAAGCTCTTCCTCGGTCAGACGAGTTGATTCTGCGGCACCACCTGCGTCATCAATGGCCGTTTGCTCGGCCACGGCCTGATCCCAAGCGGATTGACCATGCAGCTCGATCATCGAGGCTTTGCAGGTTTCGGAAACGTTGGTCCGCAGCGATGCGCCCTGCCCGATATCGGAGAAGGCCGAGACCGAGACGTTCTGGCTGCCGATAACCCCCAGATTGCCCAGTAGAACTGTACCCACGATCAGCGCGACAGGCGCACCCAGCAACCAGGTGAAACCTTCTGAACGGGTAATGGGCTCTCCGCTGCCGCCGGTCATGGGCACCGCAGGCGCCTTATGCGGGTTGAGCAGCGCATAGCCAAAGGCATAAAGCGCATATAGCAGCGCCAGCATGATCCCTGGCAGCAAGGCGGCCTGGAACAAAGTACCAACCGATACGACCGCAGGCTGACCTAGATAGGTCAGTGCGTCTGTACACCCGGCATCAACCGCGCGCGTTTCTTGCGCGGTGGAATACAAGTCACCGGCCAGAGTTCCCAGCAAAACAATCACGATCGAGGGCGGAATGATCTGCCCCAGCGTTCCCGAAGCCGCGATGACACCCGTCGCCAATTCAGGCGAATAGTTGTTGCGCAGCATGGTTGGCAGCGCCAGCAAGCCCATGGTTACAACGGTCGCGCCCACGATCCCGGTTGAGGCCGCAAGAAACGCCCCCACGACCACAATCGAAACGGCCAGACCACCCGGCAACGGTCCAAAGACGCGCGCCATTGTGGTCAGCAGATCATTGGCGATCTTCGACCGTTCAAGCGTGATGCCCATCAGCACGAACATCAAAACCGCCAGAAGGGTTTCAATGGACTGACCGGCCAGAACACGCTCGTTCATGCGGTTCACGATGAACGACACGTTGCGGTCCAGAGCGGTTTCCCAGCCCGAGACAAAAACAGGCTCGGCAATCCTTGGTAAGTCCGGGAAGCGGAACACTGATATGGTATCGGGTTTAACCCCCGTGCTGACCAGATCCTGATACGCCGCAGAGCCGGTGTCGATCGCCTGGTGAATCAGCAAACCTGCGCTGTCCAATGCGGCGATGATGCCGAATGAGATCACTCCTGCCCCGCCGATGGCGAAGGCCACCGGAAAACCGGATAGAATACCTCCGAAGAGGCAGAAAAATACGATAATGAGGCCTATCTCGACGCCATCAAGTCCGAATAGCATTGTCTGGTTCTCCGTCCCTAATGCGCGCCTTCGTAGGCTTCTTCACCCTCGCCAAGGCTGTCCTTGTCGAGGTATTTTCCAACACTTTCCGGGCCTTCCACATATTCCAGATACGAGCGGTACAGGAATGCAATCGCGTGCAGGAACACCATCGCTGCGAAGGCGATCAGTAGGATCTTGAACAGGAAATAGCCGTTGAATCCGTTGGGGCTGAACCCAATGGTTTCCACGTTCCAGCGCAGCGCGCGGGACTTGGCCACCAGCCGGTCCAAAGTATCACTGGCCGAGGGCTTCGGCACGATCAGATGCCGCCACATGAAGTACCAGCCATACATCCAGGTCAGCACCGCCATCGGCATCATGAACAGTACAGCACCACACATGTCGACCACACGTTTGGCGCGGTGGCTGATGCCGGCATAGATCAGGTCAACGCGGACATGGCCGCCCTGTACAAAGGTGTAGGTGCAGCACAGGCACACGACCATGGCGTTATACAGTTTCAGCTCTTCCGCGAACCAGCTGATATCCATCTGAAACGGGATACCCAGCCCAAAGGACATATCCGGGCGGGTAAAGACCCGCTGCATGAACACGATGATGATCTGCTGAACCACCATCAAGAGGCCTGCCCAGGCGAAGAAACGCCCCGTCGTGTTGGCAAAGCCTTCAAGCCCGCGCACCATCGCCCACATGAAGTTGCGGTAGTACAGACCAATGGCCGTCAACACCAGAAACAGCGTGAAAACCACAAAGAAGAACTCGACCGACCCGCCGTAATAGACAAAGCGCATGACTGCTTCTTTGTCCGACCAGTCCAGCCAGAGTTGCGGATGCGTGATGGCGTATCCGAAATTAATGAAGGCTTCGGCAATGCTCTGAATGAACCATATCAGTCCATTCCACAGGGCGCCGAAGAACGAGATACCGTTTTCGTCCTGCATGTTGTCCCCAGGTCGCGTCAGTTGCACATTTGAGAGTTACAGTTTGTCCGACCGTCAGATGCGCAACGGGAAAGGCTCCCCCGACATGCGGGGGAACCGATTTCAAAGATCGAAGTGACTTAGCCGCGAACGCGGTCGCGCTGCGAGGTGTAGACACCTGACGACAGATTGTTCCAGGCCGAAGACGCGGCCATGGATTCCATCGCGCTGTCGTGGATGCGCTTGAACAGCTCGTCGCCCATGTTTTCGTCCAGGACTTCCTGGCTTGCGGCACCAAACGCGTCCCAAACGCTGTCCGGGAACTCCATGACCTTGACGCCACCAGCCTGCAGACGCTGCAGCGCCGCGCCGTTGTTGGCCAGGAATTGCGCCAGGTTCCACTGGTGGCATTCACCTGCGGCGATCTCGATGATCTTCTGCTGCGAGGCAGACAGGCTGTCATAGACCTCGCGGTTGGTTGCCAGCGAAAGACCCGCACCCGGCTCATGGAAGCCCGCGGTGTAGTATGTCTTGGTGATTTCCTGGAAACCGGCTTTTTCGTCAGCCCACGGACCGATCCACTCGGTTCCGTCGATCGCGCCGGATGACAGCGCCTGATACACTTCGGAGCCCGGAATGTTCTGCACGGATGCGCCCAGTTTACCCAGAGCTTTACCGCCCAGCCCCGGCATGCGGAACTTCAGGCCGTTGAAATCTTCGGGGCTGTTGATCTCTTTCGAGTACCAGCCACCCGCCTGCGCACCGGTGTTACCAGCCAGGAAGGATTTCAGGCCAAAGATTTCGCCCAGCTCGTCATGCAGTTCCATACCACCGGCATGGTAGTACCAGTTCACCAGTTCCTGGGCGGTCATACCAAACGGAACAGCGGTAAAGAATGCATAGCCCGGATGCTGACCCACAAAATAATAGTCTGCCGCGTGGTACATGTCGGCCTGACCGGATGATACCGCGTCAAACACTTCGAACGCGCCAACCAGCTCACCGGCTGCTTTGATCTCAACGTTCAGGTTGCCGTCCGACATGGTGGTGATGCTGTCGGCGCAACGCTGCGCGCTGTCGAACACACCTGCAAGGCCACGGCCCCAGGATGTGACCATGGTCAGCGTGCGCTTGCCCTGTGCATAGGCCGGTGCCGCCAGCGTGGTCGCTGCAGCAGCCGAGCCGCCCAGTGCGGATGTTTTCAGAAATGAACGACGGTCCATATGAGTGATCCTCCCCTTCATAATCATGACCCGGATTGTCCGGGCCTGTCGTATTCAACAGCGGCAAGACTAGTCACAAGGAAGTGAAAGGGAATACCTACTACTGCGTAGAAACGCGGCTTTCTGCGCGAATTGCACAGGCAATAACGGTCCAATCATAGCAATACAGGGATTTTTGGTGCCGTTTTCCCGCCAGAGGCCCAATCTTTTTGCAATTCTGCTGTGGCTTGCGTATCGATTCGTCCATGCAAAGACTTCGACAACTGGTCTCGTTGACCTATGCTCAAAAGCTGTCGCTGGTGGCGGCGATCCCGCTGGTCGTGGCGGTGGCCGCGATTGCGGTGATGGTTGCCTATGAGGCGCGCGCCACTGCCGAGCGCGAAATTGAAGCACTGGAACGCTCTTTGATTCAGGCCAAGAAGGAAGAGCTGCGCAACTATGTGACTCAGGCGCGCAATGGGTTTGCCTATATCTACGGGCGCGCGGCTCCGGATGACACCGCCGCCAAAACTCAGGTCGCGCAAATCCTGTCGGCCATGATCTATGGGCAGGACGGGTTCTTTTTCGTCTATGACTATGACGGCACCAATCTGGTCAGCCCCCGTCAGACTGAGTTCATCAACCGAAATTGGGAGGGTCTGACCGACAGCGACGGCACACCGGTGGTGAATGAGTTCATCCGCCTCGCCAGGCAGGGTGCGGGTTGGCACAGCTTTATGTGGCAAAAGCCCTCGACCGGGGAAGAGGCGCAGATGATCGCCTATGTCGTCGGCCTTCAGGATTGGCGCTGGGTCGTGGGCACCGGGGTATTCATCGATGACATCGTTGCTGCAGTTGCCAGCGCACGGGCCGAGGTTGAAGCGCGCGTGCAGCGTACCTTCATGTATATCGGTGCCATTGTTCTGGCCGCTGTTCTGATTGTCTTTGCCTCAGGCATGTTGCTCAACATCCGCGAAAGACGTCTGGCCGATGCCAAACTTAAACAGCTGACCCAGCGGGTATTCGACGCGCAAGAGGAAGAGCGCGGCCGTGTGGCACGCGAGCTTCATGACGGGATCAGTCAGATCCTTGTGGGCGTGCGCTTTGCGTTGGACAACGCCCGCCGTCGCCTGTCGCGCGGCGATGATGTGGGCGCGCATGATCCACTGGACAAGGGGATCGAGCATCTGGGAACCGCCATCAGCGAGGTCCGCCGCATCAGTCGCGACTTGCGCCCCGGCGTGCTGGACGATTTGGGCCTCGGCCCCGCGCTTGAGGCTCTGACAGATGATTTCCGCGAGAGAACCGGGATCGAGACCGATTTCTCGACCGTTGTTTTCCGCAACCGGCTGGATCAGGATAGCAAGATCGCCCTCTACCGCATCGCCCAAGAGGCCCTGACCAATATCGAACGCCATTCCGGAGCCACCCATGTCACCATCGATCTGCGCGGGCACAAGAAAGGCGCAACCATGCGAATAACCGACAATGGCCGCGGTTTGCGCAACTCTCCGGGTCGGGGCAGTACCGGGATTGGGTTGCGCAATATGCAGGAACGGATCGAGCAACTTGACGGATCGCTGCGTATTCTGTCATCACGCGGCCACCGCAGCGGCACAGTGATCGAGGTCAGCCTGCCACTCAGCCACCTGTTGCCGCCACAGGAAGACGCAACTCCGAACCGAAAGGCCGGTACATGAGCGACCAGACGATCCGGGTCCTGATTGTCGACGATCATCCAATGGTGGCCGAGGGGATCCAGTCGATCCTCGAAAGCTATGACGACATCACCGTGGTCGGGACACTCAGCAGCGGAAAGAAAGCGGTTGATCAGGTTGCCGATCTGAAGCCTGACGTCATCCTGATGGACCTCAACATGCCCGGGCTAAGTGGCCTGAGCGCAACCGAGATCATCCTTGAACGCATACCGGACACCTGCATTCTGATCCTGTCCATGCATGACAGCCCCGAATATATTTCGACTGCTCTCAGCCACGGTGCAAAAGGGTACGTGCTCAAGGACGTCCCAACGGATGAAATCAAAAAGGCCATCGACGCCGTCATGCGGGGTGAACAATATTTGTGCACGGGCGCAAGCGGTTCCCTCAAACCCAAAGGCGACACAACGCGCGAGGCTTTGACCGGGCGCGAGCAGACGATCTTGCTGGAGCTGGCACAAGGGAAATCGAACAAGGAAGTCGCCCAAACGCTTGATATCTCGGTGCGAACGGTCGAAACCCATCGCAAGAACATCAAACGAAAATTGGGCATATCCTCAACTGCCGGCCTGACCCGCTATGCGCTGGAGCATGGCGTTCTACAGGGCACCAGCCCAGGGTTCTGACCGTAGCGCGGCACGCGCTGCTCGGCCTAGCCGCCGCAGGCAGGCGGGCAACGGGCGATAGCACTCTTAGTTACCGTCAATCCAGAAGGGCGTCGCGCCGGACACCTTCCTTGTCATGGTGATGCTGAAGAACACGCCCATATAACTGACGGGTCCGTTCCACCCCACCGCACATGCCTTCGGTTTCGACAAAAGAAAAGATCCCGACATATCGTCTGCGCTCTCCTTTCACGGGAGCGACCCGGTGCAAGGAATAGCGCCCTTTGAAAATCTGCAAATCCCCTGGGTTCAACACCAACTGGTGCACCGGTGTCCGATCACCGTCCAGAACCGCAGAAACGGCCGCGAAATTCTCATCATCGGCGCTTCGTAGGTTGGGGGCATATTCGAATTCACCGCCGAATTCTCCATTCTGAATGGCCAGCGTCACGGTGTAGTTGTTGGTGTCAAAATGCCAGGGAAACCCCTGCCCTTCTTCGACCACGTTGATGATGACATCAGCCAAAGGATCATCGTAGCGAAAGAACCGGTCTTCGGACTCGTTCAATGCCGTTCGAATGAAAGGTAAAAAACCAGCGAACTCATATATACGTCGCAGCGGTCCGGATTTGGAAAAACTGTCCGCCGGCACAAAGGCATTCGACCGATCATAGAATCGACGCACCGGATGGCTTGGCGCCAATGCCGGGTCGTCTTTGGTGAAATACGCATTCGTTCGGCTAAATGACCTATGTGCTCCAACGGCAGTCTTATCAGCTTCTTTCAGCAAACGCGCCACGCCATCCTCGTGTACGAAACCTGGAAGAACAGCACAGCCGTCCCGATCCAGCTCGCGCCTCAGATCACCTATCAGCTGCTCATATGCCCATGAACCGGGGCGGTCTATCGGGTATCGCCCGAGATCAACCAGATCCTGCAACATGTTCGGCCTCCCTCGCCACTGCAATTAAGTCCAGCGTGACTCAGCCTAAAATCACGATCATGCCCGTTTCGGACATCGGCATGACGCATTTCGACACTTCCGTGCCACTCGTAAAGCATTGCAAAGGGGTGAAAATCCCGAAAGTTCCGAACATGCGTCAAAATGCGCAATAAAATGTCGCAAAATACCACCCAGAAGTTAGAAAATTGGTGCAATTGCCTGTTGACGCCCCTTTCCACCGCCCATAATGTCCAACCCACGCAAAAAGGAGCCTCTGGCGATGAGAACGCTAGTCGTAATCGTAGGAACCACGCGCATGGGCCGGTAACGGTAAACCATAATCGAACCCATGCGCCTCCGAAAATCTCGGGGGCTTTTTTTATGCGAAACGCAAGACACATGTCGCGAACGGAGCAAAGCAGATGACACGTGAGATGACCGGCGCAAAGATGGTAGTTCAGGCCCTCAAGGATCAGGGCGTGGACACGGTATTCGGATACCCCGGTGGCGCCGTGCTACCGATCTATGACGAGATCTTTCTGCAAAACGACATTCGCCACATTCTGGTGCGTCACGAACAAGGAGCGGTTCACGCCGCCGAAGGCTATGCCCGCTCGACCGGCAAGCCCGGCGTTGCGCTTGTGACCTCGGGCCCCGGCGCTACCAATGCGGTGACCGGGCTGACAGATGCGCTTCTGGACTCGATCCCGATTGTTGTTCTGACCGGACAGGTTCCGACCTTCATGATCGGCTCGGACGCGTTCCAAGAGGCCGATACCGTTGGCATTACCCGCCCCTGCACCAAGCATAACTGGCTGGTCAAGGATACGGACTCGCTGTCCGACACGATGCACGAGGCATTCCATGTCGCCACCTCGGGTCGCCCCGGCCCGGTGCTTGTCGACATTCCCAAGGACGTTCAGTTCGCCTCGGGCGAATATAGCGCGCCGAAGCCTTCGACCTCGCATTATCAGCCGGTTCTGAAAGGCGATCTGGAAGAGATCACCGAGCTGGTTGCTGCGATTGAGACCGCGAAAAAGCCAGTGTTTTACACTGGCGGTGGAGTCATCAATTCGGGCCCGGCAGCCAGCCAGTTGCTGCGGGAACTGGTAGACGCAACAGATTTCCCGATCACTTCGACCTTGATGGGCCTGGGCGCCTATCCGGCGTCTGGCAGGAATTGGCTGGGCATGCTGGGCATGCACGGGTTGTATGAGGCCAATCTGGCGATGCATGATTGTGATCTGATGATCAATATTGGCGCTCGTTTTGATGACCGCATCACTGGACGGATCGACGCGTTCTCGCCCGATTCCAAAAAAGCGCATATCGACATCGACCCGTCTTCGATCAACAAGGTGATCCGCGTTGATATCCCGATTGTTGGCGATGTGGCCCACGTGCTTGAGGACATCCTCAAGGTCTGGAAATCGCGCGGTCGCAAGACCAACACCGCAGCTATTGCGAAATGGCAGGAACAGATCGGCGAATGGCGCAAGGTGAACTGCCTTGCCTATACCAACAGCGAAAAGACCATCAAACCGCAATACGCGCTGCAACGCCTTGAAGAACTGACCAAAAAACATGACCGTTACATCACGACCGAGGTTGGCCAACACCAGATGTGGGCCGCACAATACCTTGGCTTCGAAGATCCCAACCGCTGGATGACCTCAGGTGGTCTGGGCACGATGGGTTACGGATTCCCGGCCTCTATCGGTGTTCAGATGGCACATCCCGACGCGCTGGTGATCAACGTGGCCGGTGAGGCCTCGTGGCTGATGAACATGCAGGAAATGGGCACCGCTACGCAGTATCGTCTGCCGGTAAAGCAGTTCATCCTGAACAACGAACGCTTGGGCATGGTGCGCCAGTGGCAGGAACTGCTGCATGGCGAACGGTATTCGCATTCCTGGTCCGAAGCGCTGCCTGATTTCGTCAAGCTCGCCGAGGCGTTTGGCGCCAAGGGTATCTTGTGTTCTGACCCCGCCGATCTGGACGATGCGATCATGGAGATGATCAACTATGACGGCCCCGTGATCTTCGACTGTCTGGTCGAAAAGCACGAGAACTGCTTCCCCATGATCCCGTCGGGCAAGGCCCATAACGAGATGCTGCTGGGCGAGGCCGAGACGCAGGGCGTGATCGATAGCAAAGGTTCGGTTCTGGTATGACAGCGCAGATGATCAGTTTTGACGCAACGCGCTTCCAGCCTACCCCGGACGAGTTGAACGAAGAAGCTGATGATTTCATCAATCCGGATGTGTTTGGCAAGGAACTCAGCATCTTTCTGAGTAAAGAGCTTGCCGCATCCGGGTTTGAGGTTTCCTTCGCCTGTGCCGAGGACTGGGGATGGTATCACGAAATTGATCACGACGAGCCGTTTGCCCTGGTTTTCGGCTGCTCAAACTATGGTGATGGCCATTTGGTTCAGTTCTCACCAAAGACCGAGCATGTGAGAAAGATGTTCAAGAAATACCACGCAGCCCCCAAGGTGGATGCATTGCGTGGCGCAATTTGGAAAATTCTGGAGAATGCCGAAGGTGTATCGAACCTTCGCTACGAAGAGGACTAGCTCAGCATGTCTGCCCTACATATCAAAAAAGGCTCCACCCGCCATTCGGCCTATAACCTACGACCCACGTTTTCCGACGTACAGGAACGCCATACCATCGCAGTTCTGGTCGAGAATGAACCGGGGGTTCTAGCCCGCGTCATCGGCCTGTTCTCGGGCCGTGGTTATAACATCGAAAGCCTGACCGTCGCCGAGGTGGACCATACCGGCCACCTCAGCCGCATCACCATCGTCACCACCGGCACCCCGCAGGTGATCGAACAGATCAAGGCACAGCTGGGCCGGATCGTATCGGTGCGCGACGTGCATGATCTGACGGTCGAAGGCGCGTCGGTTGAGCGGGAATTGGCCATCATCAAGGTGGTCGGCGACGGCGACAAGCGGGTCGAGGCGCTGCGTCTGGCCGATATTTTTCGCGCCAATGTCGTGGACAGCACGTTGAATTCGTTCATTTTTGAGATCACTGGCGCACCTGACAAGATCGACGCCTTTGCCGATCTGATGCGCCCGCTGGGTCTGATCGAAATCGCCCGAACCGGCGTTGCAGCCCTGTTGCGCGGCGATTGACCAAAACTGCCCCGCCGGCGCATCCAGTTGGCGGCGGGGTATCGGCAATACCCAATTTGCAAGATCACAATACGCCAAACGTGAACATCAACGTCACATTTGCCTAAAAAGTTTAAGCTAAATCAGAATTAACCTATTGCGTCTGTGCATCATCGCGTTAGCCTTCAAGGGTAGCGCGGCGTTGGGATGCGTCCGCTGGGTCATCTGTACGATTTCAGACAGCGCCTGGTTTGTTGGCCAGTTGTGTCGCGGTTATTCGGAATACACACAAGTACCGGGACGAAAATGACGAACGACAGCCGCAGCCCCGACGACCTACGCAGGATGTTCGGCGCCAATCTGCGAACTCTTGCTGGACAATATAATTCAGTTTCCGAACTGTGCCGCCAGCTTGGAGTGAACCGAACTCAGTTCAATCGCTATCTTGGCGGCGAAAGCTTTCCCCGACCCGATGTCCTTGACCGAATATGCCGCTTTTTTGATGTTGATGCTCGGATTTTGCTCCATCCCTTGGATCAGATTGACCAACCGTCCAAGCACCCGGCTGCGGTCGCCCTGACCGAGTTTCTGGGGTCCACCCCAGCCACCCTGACTGAAATACTGTTTCCCGGCGGATTCTATTATGCGACCGAGACAGAGCTTGATGGAGCAAAACCCCTGAGACACAGGCTTTTTCACGCCCGGAGGTTACCGCAATGTACTTTGGTTAGAGGGTTTGAACCAATTTCCGAGACACCCGGAGCATCAGTCGCAGAGCGCGAAGTCCAGGGTATCGTGGCCTGTGCCGGGCGGCAGATTTATATGCTCATGTCCTGTCGTGCGTCTCAGAAAAGCAGGATCTATCTGGTGACACGTGGAATTGAAAATCAAACAAACTGTTGGCGCGGTGTCGCAATTTGCCTGTCAAAAACTACAGCTACCGCAACGACGACACGGCGGATATTGCTCAGACATCTAGGGGACGACACCTCGACAGTCCTGGCCGCCGCGCGCATTGCACGCCGACCAGAAGCCATGGCCCGCGCTTGACGACGATCCTGCCGTGTTAACCCGCACTTTCCCCGCCCTGAGAGATCAGCCAGTAAAGGTGCCAACTGGCGTGCCCCAATAGCGGCAGTACGATCAACAAGCCGAAAAACCAGGGAATCATTGCGGCAAACGTCAGAACCGCAATCAGCGCGCCCCACCCCAGCATCAATCTGCGGTTTGCGGCCACATAGCTATAGCTGGCAATCATTGCGGTCACAAAATCCAGCTCTCGGTCCAAAAGCATCGGAATTGAAAGCACCGTGATCATGTAGAGGATGGTCACAAAAATCGCGCCAACAGCTGTTCCAACCGCCAACATCGTCAACCCGTTTGATGTAAGGAACACCTCAAGGGACGAAGACACATTGGTCATGGTCGATAGCCCCATAAAAAGGGCAAAGATCATGTGGCCAAGAAAGAACCAGAACAGAAACATCACAACGATGATGGCGCAGATCGAAGGTAACTGACGGCGGCTTTGACCCAGGATTACGCCAAATATGGCCCGAGAATCCAAACCTTCACCCTCTTGAATGCGCCGCGATACCTCATACAGCCCCACCATGGCAAAGGGGCCCAGCATCGGGAAACCGATTGCGGCCAAAATCAGCCAATAGGTCGTTCCGGTCGTGAGAGTGACCCAAACCATCAGCCAGCCCATCAATACATAGAACCCGGAAAAGAGCAGCCCAAAGAGCGGAGCGCGGCGAAAATCGCTCCAGCCTCGCCTTAGGGCCTCGTGCAGCATTTCGACATCTACCCGCCCCATGTTCGGAACACCAAACTGTTTGTCCATGGCTTTTATCCTTCGTATCCGGTCGATTTTCACGCGGGTCGTTTTTGCGGCCAACTGGTGGCAGAATGATATGCGGATCCGATGGACAAAATACGAGAATCCGCTCCGCGCGGACCGAAGATCTGCATCCCCATCGGCAAGCCTTCGGATCCAAATCCAACAGGAACCGAGAGGCAAGGCAGTCCGATCAGGCTGACCGGCACCACGACCTGCATCCAACGGTGATAGGTATCCATCCGGGTGCCGTTGATTTCGGTGGGAAATGCAAGCTGCAAGTCGAATGGCCAGACCTGGGCCGACGGCAGGATAAGCGCATCATAGTCCTGGAAAACTTCGGTCGCACGTCGGAACCACTCGGTTCGCACAACACTGGCACGATGGACCTGCATCGCTGTCAGCGCCAGACCACGGTCCAGTTCCCATTGCGCAGTATCCTTCAGTGACGCGCGGTGTTCTGTCAGAGACGCAAGACCGGCGGCCACGCTCCACGAACGCAATGTAATCCAGCTATTCCACATCTGGTCTGCGTCAAAGGGCGGTGTGAGGGGTTCGACCTTGGCCCCGAGTTGAGTGAACACCTCGAGCGCGTCACAGCATACCTCGCGGATACCAGGTTCGAATGGAAAGGCTCCGCCCCAGTCATCCAACCACCCGATACGCATTCCGGTCAGATCAGCGGGTTGGACCGGAGACACGCTTTCCCCCGGATGACCCAAAGGTTGAGACGGATGAGTGCCGCTGATCACATCAAGCAATAGACCAATATCTTCGGGGCTCCGCGCCATCGGGCCCAATGTAGAAAGCTGGTGCAAGTACCCGTCACCGTCGGGTTCGTTTGGCACCCGCCCCCAACTGGGCCTGAAGCCATAGACGTTGTTCCATGCCGCAGGGTTGCGCAGGCTGCCCATCATGTCAGACCCATCGGCCAGCGCCACCATGCCAGACGCCAGCGCGACTGCTGCTCCACCGGATGAACCGCCGCAGGTACGCTCGGGGTCATATGGATTGCATGTCACGCCATATACTGGGTTGAACGTATGTGAGCCCAACCCGAACTCCGGGGTATTGGTTTTACCGATCAGGATTGCCCCGGCCTCTTTCATCCGCTGGGCTAACAGATCGTCTGTTTCCGGAATGAACCCATTCAGGATTGGTGATCCTTGGGACGAAACGACGCCCGCAACATTCACCAAGTCTTTGACAGCAATCGGCAGACCATGCAGCGGACCACGGTTTGGTCCGGCATCAACAGCACGGGCCTCGGCCATCAAATCATCAGGATCACGCATCGCCACGATTGCATTCAGGCGCTCGTTCACTGCGCCGATCCGCCCTAGCGTCAGTTGCATCAGCTCAGCCGCCGATAAACGCCCAGAGGACAATGCACTCAACAATTCGGCTGCTGTTATTTGGCCTAGATCCATCCCTGGGCTCCACCTTTTTGGTCAGCCTAGCCGGAGCGTATCCTCATTTAAACCCTCAGTTTGAATGCATCTTTTTACCAAAGACCACCCGAGGTCACTTGGATCGAGACCCAAAATGCAAATTGCTGTCGTGCCCAAGAAAGTGTTTTACGCACAAAAGGATGGAAAGGACGCTTAACACAAGCCAGATCCCGCCCCACATCATGGTCGTGCCGCCGAATTCTTGGGCCAGCATGTAGGCATCCGAGCGGACACCCGAGCGCCGGATCGTGTCATCAAAGATATCATAAGGCACATAGATCACGCTGGTCAGCCCGATCACGCGTAAAGCCAGATCACAGATCGGCCGACTTAGATAGAACGCCATGCCGATCATTACCGCCCCAACACCTCCACAAAACGCCATGGCAAAGGGATCGCGAACATAAAGCGCTGTTACCAACAGCATCACGCCGCCAAAACCACCCAGCACCGCCCGGTCCCAATGCGTGCGCAATGCAATCAGCAACAACCCCATCCCTAGCGCCAGCGACCCGAGATAACCGGCAGACAGGCTGAGGAACCTGTTCCCGCCGCGCGCTGTGACAAGACCACCCTGCTGCGGTGAGACCGAGAAGTTCTCGACCGAACCACCGGTTAGGACGACGGTTATCGCGTGCGACAGCTCGTGCAGGAAAACGATGAGTATCTTCAGAGGCACCACAATCGGCGTAGACCAGAACACAAACACCAAAGCGACAAGCGCAATCAGTTGCCAATGTCCTTTGATCAGCTTCATCATGGGCATCGAACGCGCTGCTATCAGCCTTCGCCCTGCGCTTCGGAGCGGCTTTTTCCGGCCACGTTCAAGGCCAGTGTGGCGGCCATGAACCCGTCAAGATCCCCATCCAAAACCCCCTTGGTATCCGAGGTTTCATGGTTGGTCCTCAGGTCCTTCACCATCTGGTAAGGCTGCAGAACATACGACCGGATCTGGTTGCCCCAGCCCGCATCGCCCTTTGCCTCGTGGGCTGCATTGATGTCAGCATTGCGGCGGTCCAGCTCTTGCTGGTACAGGCGGGATTTCAGCGCTTTCATCGCAATATCACGGTTCTGGTGCTGGGATTTCACGGATGATGTAACAACGATCCCGGTCGGGATATGCGTGATCCGCACGGCCGAGTCCGTGGTGTTCACGTGCTGGCCTCCTGCCCCCGAGGACCGGTAGGTGTCGATGCGAATCTCGGACGGGTTGACCTCGATCTCGATATTGTCGTCCACCACCGGGTAAACCCAGACCGAACTGAACGATGTATGCCGTTTGGCCGCCGAGTCATAAGGTGAAATTCGCACCAGCCGATGCACGCCGCTTTCCGATTTCAGCCAGCCATAGGCGTTGTGGCCAGAAATTTTGTACGCCGCGGATTTAATACCCGCCTCTTCGCCCGAGGTCTCGGATTGCAACTCGACCGTATAGCCCTTTTTCTCGGCCCAGCGGACATACATCCGCGCCAGCATCGAAGCCCAGTCGCAGCTTTCGGTGCCGCCTGCGCCCGAATTGATCTCGAGGAAGGTGTCGTTGCCGTCGGCCTCTCCGTCCAGCAGCGCCTCAAGCTCTTTCTTGGCGGCCTTGGCCTTCAGCTTTCTGATTGCCTCTTCGGCGTCGGTGACGACTTCTTCGTCCTCTTCCATCTCGCCCAGTTCGATCAATTCCATATTGTCGCTGAGGTCGGTTTTGATGGATTCATAGATTTCAATAGCATCGACCAGCATCTGCCGCTCGCGCATCAGTTTCTGCGCATTCTCGGGGTTGTCCCACAGGTTTGGATCCTCAACCCGGGCATTGAATTCCTCAAGGCGATGGGGTGCGGTTTCATAGTCCATGCGCTGCGCCAGCAGCTCTAGCGACTTTTCAATTTCCGCCACGGTATTCTGGGTTTCGGCGCGCATGGTTACGTCCCAACTTGCTCAATCAGGCCTGCGTGATAGCAAGAGCGTGGGGCCACCACAAGACAGCGGAGACCTGAATGCATATTGTTCCGGCTGATATCATGGATTGCTGGGGATTATGCCGTGCCACACTGATCGCCGAAGCCCAGCATGCGTTAGTCTGGAGAGTTCACGCGCGGGATTATGGGCCGGCTGCGCTAAAGCTATACCACCGCGCAGATCGCGGGAACGAAGCTGCTTCGACCAGGCGTTTGTCGCTCTGGCGGGATCGTGGCGCGGTTGCCATTTATGCCGAAGCGGGCAAAGCCGTATTGATGGAGTGGTTGGAGGGTCCGACACTGGGTGACATCGCGCGTGACGGAAACACTGAAAGCGCGCTGCAGGTTTTCTCGGAGATGGCCCACCGCCTTCACCAAAAGCCCACGGTTGCGTTCGACGAGCTGCGACCTTTGCACGAGGTATTCACTCCCCTGTTTGACTGCACGTTTGCCCGCGATTGCCCCGATGCGCTACAACGCGATGTGATCCGCGCAACGGAACTGGCATCAAACCTTCTGACGAGCCAACCGCAGGTGGTGCCGCTGCATGGTGACCTTCACACCGATAACGTAATTCAAACGCCTTCAGGGGCACGCGTAATTGATGCAAAGGGGTATCTGGCCGATCCTGCTTTTGAACTTGCAAACGCATTGCGGCACCCCAAAGGCATGCCCGATCTGGTTCGCAGCCGCGACCAGATCGAACGTTGCCTCCAGCTTTACTCCGGAGCGTTAGGTGTGTCGCGGAAACGTCTTGCCCAATGGGCCGCTGCAAAAGGTGCGCTATCCATCATGTGGCGCGGCCACGGGACAGTTTCAACAGCGCCCGAGGCAACGCTCTTGAACCGTTTGTTGCGCGCGGCGGATCAGTAAAGCCCGCCGCCCTGCAAATCGCCCTGGCTGGCATTTGGGCCAACGGTGATGGTGTCGCCGGTCGACGTGGTCACCTGACGACCCGAACTGTTGACCTCTTCAAACAGCGGCAGGTCGGAACCCATCGCAAAACCACCGTCATAGATGCGGTCGATAAAGCCGTCGGCGCCATCGCGGAAATACTCGGCCACGACAAAATCTCCGGACGCATCAGATGGCAAACGTGCACCGCTGAATCGGTCAATTTTGATAAAGTGACCACCCGGTGGCACCTCGAACGGACCTCCGCCGTATTTCTCGACAGCTGTCTCCATGAAGCTTTGGAACACGGGACCGCACAAAGTGCCGCCATAAGCGCCCCGGCCCATCGGGCGCGGACGGTCGTAGCCGATATAGCAGCCAGCAACGATGTTCGAAGTAAAGCCGATAAACCAGGCGTCTTTGGATTCATTGGTTGTCCCGGTCTTACCTGCGGTCGGCACCGGCAGATTGACAACACGGGATGCCGTCCCACGATCCACGACACCTTTCATCATCGACGTCAGCTGATAAGCGGTGATCGCATCCATGACCTGACTGCGGTTTGTCTCGATCGTGGGGGATTCATCAGGTTCCAGCCAGGCCGAATTACAATCCAGGCACTGGCGGTCATCGTGGCGATAGATTGTCTTGCCGAACCGATCCTGAATACGGTCAACCAGAGTGGGTTCAACCCGCTCGCCGCCATTTGCGAACATCGCATAGGCCGCAACCATCTTGTACAGCGTCGTCTCTTCGGACCCCAGCGAGTTGGCCAGGAAAGCACCCATCCGGTCATAAACGCCAAAGCGTTCCGCGTATCCGGCAACCACCGGCATCGTGACTTCTTGCGCCAGACGGATGGTCATCAGGTTCCGCGACTGTTCAATCCCGGTACGCAATGGCGTCGGCCCGTAGAATTTGTTGGTCGAATTCTTGGGTCGCCACAGGCCCTGCGGTGTGTTCACTTCGATCGGAGCGTCGACCACAATGGTCGCAGGGCTATACCCGCTGTCCAACGCAGCGGCATAGACGAAAGGCTTAAAGCTTGACCCGGGTTGACGCTGCGCCTGCGTGGCACGGTTGAACACAGAATCCTGATACGAGAATCCGCCCTGCATCGCCAAAACCCGGCCCGAGTTCACATCCATCGCAACAAAGCCGCCCTGAACCTCGGGGACCTGACGGGCCGACCATTGGCCTTCTTCCCCGGCCATTACCAGAATGACGTCACCACGTTTGAAGTTGTCGAAGAAGCTGCCCTGCATCCACTTGATGTCCGAACGCGGGATGATGCCGTCAGCCGGACCATTTTCAATGCCGACGGTCAGGGCCTGCTCACCGACATCCAGTACTACGGCGGGATACCACTGCGTTGGCAGAACCACATCACGGGGGATTTCCAAAATCGCCAAGGCCTCACGCCACTGCACCTCATCCGCCAGTATTTCTTCGGCGATCACTTCGTCGGTCCCGTGCCATTTTCCACGAGACCGGTCGTATTTCTGCAGCGCCTCGCGCAGGGCGTGCGCGGCTTTGACTTGCATTTCCTCATCCACAGAGGCGCGGACAGTAAAACCACCTGTGAAGAACTCGCCCTCGCCGAAATCTTCGCTCAGCTGGCGGCGGATTTCGTCGGTGAAGTAATCCCGCGGCGGCAAGGCGGTGCGGAAACTTTCGAAATCACCATTCTGAACAGACCGCAAAGGCATCTCGACCTCGGCCTCATAGGTCGCCGTGTCGATATAACCGTTTTGGTTCATCTCGCGCAGCACGTAATTGCGCCGGTTCACAAGGCGTTCTTTCTGCCGAACCGGGTGATAATCCGACGGCGCCTTGGGCATAGCCGCCAAAGTGGCGGCCTCATGCGGAGCCAATTCCTGAAGGGTCTTGTTGAAATAGGTTTGCGCTGCTGCGGTTACACCATACGAGTTCTGGCCCAGAAAAATCTCGTTCATGTACAGTTCTAGGATCTGTTCCTTATCCAGCGTATTCTCAAGCCGTGTGGCCAGGATGATCTCTTTGATCTTGCGCTCGGCCCGACGGTCCCCCGACAACAGGAAGTTCTTCATTACCTGCTGTGTGATCGTCGATGCACCCCGTACATTCTCGCCTTTGGATTTCACTGCCTCGACACCAGCGGCAATAATCCCGCGCGGATCATAGCCCTTATGGTTATAGAAATTCTTGTCTTCGGCCGAAATAAAGGCCTGCTTAACCAGTTCAGGGATTTCTTCTGACGGGGTGAACAGACGGCGTTCCTGCGCAAATTCGTCGATCAGCTGACCCTCGCCAGAATAAATCCGGCTGATCGTGGGCGGTTTGTACTGCGCCAGGGATTCGTGACTGGGCAGGTCGCGCCCATACATCCAGAACACCGCGCCGATAACCAGCGCAGCCATAAAAATACCCAGGGTCACGAGGCTGAATATCGCCCCGAAAATCGAAAGAATGAAACGGATCACGTTACTGCCTTTTGCTCGCGGTGCCGCCTATATAGTGTCGCACCTGTGCAGGGTCAAAACACCATGGCCAATAATAGCCGGTTTGCGCCACGGGGTCACTGTCCAATCAGGGATCGTTTTACCATATCGTCCTGGCGCCATTTCTCTAGCCCATCCCGAATACCGCGCGCCATTCCCATGCGCCATTCCTGATTTCGTATATTTTTCAAATCTCTAGGGCTGGAAAGGAAGCCAAGCTCAATCAGAACGGAAGGAATATCCGCTGCCTTCAGAACCGAAAAAGAGGCAGTGCGAATTGGCTTGTTGTTCATCGGACCGCCCTGTTGCGTCATTCCATTCGCCAGCATTTGTGCCAACGCATCTGTACGCGGCCTGGTTTCCTGACGCGCAAGGTCCAGCAGAACATCTGCAACCTGATCATCCGCACCGCTCAGATCGACTCCCGAAATCAAATCACTGCGGTCGTGCCGCTCGGCCAGTTTGTGGCTTGCCACATCCGAGGCATCTCGCGACAGCGTGTAAACGGCTGCGCCATGAGCCCGCCCTTCTGTCAGAATGTCGGCATGTAAAGAGATGAACACATCTGCACCTGCGCGGTGTGCCAATGCAATACGACGTTCAAGAGAAACGAACTGATCATCGGTCCGCGTCATCTCAATCTCGTATCCGCCAGTGCGCAATAGCATCTCGCGCAGCTCTCGGGCAAAGGTCAGCATCAGGGTTTTCTCATCATCACCGTCAACTTCGGCGCCGGGATCAATTCCTCCATGCCCGGGGTCCAGCATGACACGCAAAGTTCCGTTGCCCTGCCCCACCGGAGCGACCGATGTCTTTGCTGGTTCGGGCAAATCCCATCCGGATTGACGCGGCGTTCCGGCGCTGGCTGCGAAACTGTCGAAATCTGTCCCTTGCAGCCCAAGCGTCAAATGCGCGGCCCCAGTCGCAGAGTCCACTCGCATATCCGCTGTCTCAACCGCCAGAGGCGCGCCCAACTCTAGCACCATGCGGGACCAGCCCGGTACATAAGAGCCGAACTGCACACCGCTGATACGGCCAGTCTGTAGAAAGCGGTCACGCTCAAGACCGGTCCAGTCTACCTCCTGGAAATCCAGGATCATCCGATACGGGTCGCGCAGGGTAAAAACGCGATAAGGCACCCCCTGGCTAAGCCCAAGTTGGATGCTTACACCGGACCGCCCGTCATCAACAATCGAACTTTGGTCCGGCAAAACACGGGCGAGTGCGCTGAAATCCTGCGCAACTGCGGCATTGCCTAGCGCCCAGATCAGCGCGATGGCGTAGATAATTCTGCTCATGGCCTCAAGTTTTCCCGAGATCGTTTGAAGCGCAGCCTACCCGACCCGCACTTGGATGTGAACGCTTTAGGCTTGGGCAGAAATCAAGCCTCGATCAGCCATGAAACGCTGAAGCCGCCGAAGCCCCTCTTCGATATCCCCGGTCGAGCGTGCATAGGAAAAACGGATGGTGCCGTGCCCACGCAGAGGATCGAAATCCAGCCCCGGAGTGACCGCCACGCCGACCTTATCCAAAATCTCAGCCGCAAAGGCACGGCTGTCGTCGGTCAGGTCAGACACATCGGCGTAAACATAGAATGCCCCATCAGGTGGCGCGATATTGGTGAAACCGGCTTTGGGCAGACCGTCCAACATCAGCGCGCGGTTCCGCCGATAGACATCCAAATTTGCCTGCAATTCTTCATCACAATCCATCGCAGCCAGCGCCGCCACCTGGCTGGCGTGAGGCGCGCAGATAAACATGTTCTGCGCAATTCGCTCGACGACGCGCACCTGATCCTCAGGCACAACCATCCAGCCAACGCGCCAACCTGTCATAGAGAAATACTTGGAGAATGAGTTGATCACATAGCACTCATCTGTCAGCTCCAGCGCGGTGACGGCTTTGGCTTCGTATTCCAGACCATGATAAATCTCGTCACTGATGAAAGACGCGCCCTGGCTGTGTGCGGCGTCGATCAGCGCACCCATCGCGGCATGGTTCAGCATGGTTCCTGTCGGGTTGGCGGGCGAGGCCACCATCAGCCCTTGCAAATTTAGCCCGTCGAAATCGGCTGGCACCGGCTGCAGGCGGTGTTCCGGAGCGGTGGGCAGATCAACCGCGACCAGCCCCAGGGCCCGCAATATCTGCCGATATGACGGATAGCCGGGGGCCCCAATTCCCACGCGATCCCCGCTGTCGAACAGCGCGGTGAACGCCAGCAGAAATCCGCCTGACGAACCGGGGGTTATCACCACCCGTTCGGGATTGAGATCGACATTATACCACTCGCCATACATCTGCGCGATCCGGCGGCGCAGTGCTGGCAGACCCAATGCAACGGTATATCCCAGCGGGCCTTGCTCCATCGCCTTAGCCAATGCCTCGGTCGCCCCTTTGGGTGCGCCGGTTCCAGGCTGGCCGACCTCCATATGGATGATGTGGCGGCCAGCCTCTTCGGCTTTGCGGGCAGCCTCCATCACGTCCATCACGATGAACGGGTCGACCCCGGACCGGGTTGAGTTTCGCATGGCCATCTCCCATGTTGCAATCATGGCTTTTGAACGTGTATCCAGGCTGGCGTCAATCCCGGCCCTGTTGCTGTTTGCAGTGACCTGGCTCGTAGGCGCTGTTCAGGCCCAAAGCCTGATCCGTGATCCAGATATTGAACACGGTCTGCGAGAGCTGGCCTTTCCCGTTCTGCGCGCCGCCGGGCTAAATACCAACCGGGTCCAGATACTGGTGGTCAATGACAGCACGTTCAATGCCTTCGTTTTGGATTACAATGCGATCTATCTGAACTATGGGCTAATCCTTTCAGTCGAAAGCCCCGAGATGTTGCAGGCGGTTATCGCACATGAGGCGGCCCATATCGCCAACGGGCATTTATCGCGCCGTTACGAAAACCTGAATGCAGCACGGCAAAAAGCCGGGCTTGGGACGGCTTTGGCTCTGATTGCTGCAGCTGCTGGCGGCGGCGAGGCCGCATTCGGAATTGCAGCCGGTACTAATTCGGCAGCCCTGCGCAGCTTTCTTGGCCACACCCGCGCTGAAGAGTCCTCGGCGGATCGCAGCGCAGCAAGCTATCTACGTTGGGCCGGTATCTCGCCCAGTGGCATGGTGTCTCTGCACCGTAAATTCGCGGGGCAAGAGCTGTTAAACACGGTCAACCAGGATCCATACATGCGATCACACCCCACCAGCCGCGAGAGGTTGCGCGCCGCCGAGGCGTTTCTGGAAGAGTTCGGCGATAAAGCCAAACCCAGCCAGAATGCCGATTACTGGTTCGCAAGGACGAAAGGTAAGCTTTCGGCCTTCATCCGCTCGCCCACATGGACGATGCGGCGCGCCAAAGAAGAAACCGCCCAGGACATACGACTGATGCGCGAGGCAGCAGCCCACCATCAAAACCGTGATCTGACCAAAGCGCGCGCTGCGATTGATGGTGCATTGGCAATCCGGCCCAATGACCCCTATTACTATGACCTCAAAGGCCAGATCATGCTTGAAAACCGTCAAGTGGCTGATGCGGTAGCAGCATATGGCAAAGCCGTTGAATTGGCGCCGAATAACCCACTTATCCTGGCCGGATACGGGCGGTCCCTGTTGGTTCAAGGTAAGACAGTGGAAGCCTTGGCCATTCTTGAAAAAGCGCGGGCCAGAGATTTTCGTAACGCAAGATTGATGCAAGACCTGGGTGCAGCTTATGCCAAAACAGGCAATACTGGCATGGCATCGGCGGTTACAGCCGAAAGATATACCCTGCAGGGCCGCTTGGATGACGCCGGTATTCACGCGAAACGCGCGGTTGCGCAGTTGCCGGTCGGATCACCGGGTTGGCAACGGGCCCAAGATGTGTTGATTGCGTTTGAACAAGCAAACAAGAGTAATTCGAAAAGGAAACGGAAATGATCCTCAGACACGCTGCACCAGCCCTTCTGGGGCTTTCCCTGATCGCAGGATCGGCGCAGGCCCTGGACCTGAGCCAACTGACCGACGCCGAAAAACAACAATTCGGAGAGCAGGTACGCGAATACCTTCTGGAAAACCCCGAAGTCATCATCGAAGCGATCAATATTCTGGAACAACGCAACGCCGTTGAAGAAGCGCAGGCGGATAAAGAGCTTGTCGCCAGCAATGCTGATGAGCTTTTCAACGACGGGTACAGCTGGGTGGGCGGCAATCCGGACGGGGATATCACGTTGGTTGAGTTCATGGACTATCGCTGCGGATATTGCCGCCGTGCGGTTCCCGAAGTGGCCAGCCTGCTGGCCGAGGATGGCAATATTCGGCTTGTGATCAAAGAGTTTCCGATCCTCGGAGACGCGTCGATGATCTCATCCCGCTTTGCCGTTGCCGCCAAACATGTTGCCGGGGACGATGCCTATAAGCAGGTTCACGATGCCCTGCTCGAATTCACCGGGGAACCATCGCCGGTTACTTTGCGCCGTATCTCGGACGGGCTGGGTTTGGACAGTGACGCGATTCTGGCGGCAATGGACAGCGAACAGGTCACCGAGGAAATCCAAAAGACCCGTGAATTGGCGCAGCGGATGCAGATTTCGGGCACGCCTTCGTTTGTGCTGGGCAGCGAAATGCTGCGCGGGTACCTGAAAGCGGATCAGATGCAGCAAATTGCGAACGCCGTTCGCGCCGAGCAAGGCTGATTTGGCAGGCCGGTTCCGCAACAGGAGCCGGCCATTCCGTCAGGGCATCGGGTCGCCAGCAAGGTGGCTTAGATATTCCTCTAGATTAGACCAGCCATCGCCGTCCCGGTCCGCCCAGACATCAGAGGGATCATTCGGGTCCAGGCCAGTCCGCCCTGTTTCCCAAGTATCAGACATTCCGTCCCGGTCAGTATCAACTGCCGCGTGAACAATGGGCAAATCCGGCCAACCGCCCACCTCGCCCGGATCGTTTATCCGATGTCCATCACAGCCGCGGACGTTTTCGATCACCATCGCATCCAGACTGTCCAAAGCTTGGTCATCCCCGTGCCGGGCCCCCACGGTTCCAAGAACGGTTTCGTATGTCGTGCTCACCTCGGCAGGTTCAACCGACAGCGGCTGGTGAGGTTCAGCCACAAGGAATTCGACCGCCGCATCATCCGCAATCTTGCCCTTCACTGATCTGTCGCATAGCAGCTCAATACGGCTGTCCAGATGCAGGTTATCTTGTTCGAAAACCGAGATGCTGAACCCTTTGTCCGCGCCATAAGGGAACACCTCGAATGCGGCGGGGGGCGGCCTGTTCCGTGTACTGGGGCCCGGCAGGACCACGTTTCCCACATAGGCGATCCATGTGTCGCCGTAATGGTTCCAGAACTCACCGAATTGCGAGGTCGCGTCGTAGAACACGTTGTTAATAATGTCGACTTGCCCAGATGGTGACGACTGGATGTCTGGATTTCTGTCGCGGTTATGGGCAAACAGGTTTTGATACAGGGTGACCCGCCCACATTGCCTTGCCGTTCCATCATCGGAACACAGCAGAGCTCCTTTTGAATGCTTTCCCTTTGTATGGGTGGACTTATCCAGAGCCAGGGCTGAGATGCTGCGGGCAATCGTGATATCTTCGCTTGGCAGGTTTTCCGTTCCAACGCCCAGATTCTCATCCGTGGCAAATTGGATCGAGACACGGTCAACGTAGATATTCGAACTGCTCTCTATGGAAAGCCCGTCCACGTTCGACGAGGGCTTGTAACTGGGTCCGGGTCGAAATTTGAGGTTCCGCAGCAAAACGTCCTGCGCCTCAAAAATCATCAGGGGTGAATCCAGAACCTTGCCAAGTTTGATCTGCACCCCTTGTCCTGGCGCGGTCTGTCCGGCGATATAGGTGTTCGAAGCCACTTTCATCTGAGTGTCTACGGTGATCGTCCCCGAAATATCGAAAACGCAAACCCGTCCGGAGCCGTCATTTTCGACGCACTCACGCAGGCTGCCCGGGCCGATATCGTCCAGGGTTGTGATATGAAACACTTCGCCGCCACGCCAACCCGTAGCGTTCTGCCCATATCCCACCGCACCGGGAAATGCGGGCTGATCGGCCACTACGCTATCTGCCACCATGAAACCCGAACACCCGGCGATAACTACACCCAGGCCGAAGGCTTTCAAGTTAGGGCGCATTGCATAAGCCCCCTGTAAGAGTTCGGACCGCAAAGACCGAGGGCCGAAGAGGCAGGAGACAATCTAATCTTCAAACGATCACTTGCTGGCATACGACTAAGAAACCCTTGAAACAAAAACAACAAATCTAAGCGGGAATGAAAATCTCATTCCTAACAATAATGTGGACCAACAGCGTCGCGTTTACAATGAGGTGTCTGGGATTGGGGTCCACCAGATACACGCGGCCAATAACATGCAGGCCCTATGAATTGACCCTGCATGCCTGCCGAACTGGTCATTCAATGGCCAATCAAGCTGGAAAATTACTCAGCGGCTTCCTGCGCGGCGTCCAATTCAGCGGCCTTCTTCTCGACCTCTTCAACAATGTGGTCGACCATCTGATCGTTGGACATCTTGTGGCTGGCCTTGCCCGCCAGATACACCATACCCGATCCGGCACCGCCGCCGGTAAAGCCGACATCGGTCATCAGCGCTTCGCCCGGGCCGTTCACGACACAGCCGATGATCGATAGGCTCATTGGTGTTTTGATATGTTCAAGACGCTGTTCCAACGCCTCGACCGTTTTGATCACATCGAACCCCTGCCGCGCACAAGAGGGGCATGAGATGATATTAACCCCGCGATGGCGCAGGCCCAGAGATTTCAGGATCTCGAACCCTACCTTGACCTCTTCGACAGGATCCGCGGACAGGCTGACGCGGATCGTGTCGCCAATGCCCATCCACAATAGATTGCCCAGACCAATCGCCGATTTGATGGTGCCCGAAACCAGTCCTCCGGCCTCGGTTATACCCAGATGGATGGGGGCGTCCGTGGCCTCGGCGATGCCCTGATAGGCAGCTGCCGACAGGAAGACATCGCTGGCTTTCACGCTGATCTTGAATTCGTGGAAATCGTTGTCCTGAAGAATACGGATATGCTCTAGCCCGCTTTCAACCATCGCTTCGGGGCAAGGCTCACCGTACTTCTCAAGCAGGTGCTTTTCCAGGCTTCCCGCATTCACCCCGATCCGGATCGAGCAATTATGGTCACGCGCGGCCTGAACGACCTCTTTCACCCGACTTTCATTGCCAATGTTGCCAGGGTTGATCCGCAAGCATGCTGCGCCTGCCTCGGCGGCCTCGATCCCACGGCGATAGTGAAAGTGGATATCCGCCACGATAGGTACCGGACTTTCGCGCACGATCTCTTTCAGCGCCTTGGACGAGGCCTCATCCGGGACCGAAACGCGCACGATATCCGCACCCGCCTCTGCGGCGGCCTGCACCTGAGCCACAGTCGCCGCCACATCCGTCGTCAGCGTGTTGGTCATCGTCTGCACTGCAATCGGAGCGTCACCTCCGACGGGGACGTTTCCAACCATGATCTGACGAGATTTGCGGCGGTAGATATTGCGCCATGGGCGCACGTGATTAAGGGACATGTGGACGGGTCCAAGACTGTCTGAGTTGGTCTTTAAATAGTCAGCCTAACTGGCCACTGCAATGGCCAGATCATTCTGTCGGTGCGGCAGAGCTTTGCGCCTGAAGTTCCGCCACAAGTTGCTTGAGGGCGACGTTTTGCTCGGCCTCAAGATCAGCTACTGTATAGCGTTCGGAAACCGCATCCTTGGACAGAACGACACCTTTAGCGACAGTTCCTGGTGCTCCGACCGGGCCGAAATGGTCACCATTCATCGAGAAATAGACAGATCCAGCGGCACCTGCACGTAGGTTAGGCGGTTCTTCTGTCAGCGGTACCTCGAATGTACTGCCCTGTTCGACGGTTCCAAGCGTACCCTCGAAGATGATACTTCCATCCGCAGCGGTGACCCGCATCCACGCCGGATCAACGGCGACGATTTTCAGGGTCGTATCAATCTGTTCAACCACCTGCGGCAATGCCGGGCGAAGAACCGTATGGACTTCAGCAACCTCAACCTTGGGCGGCTCAGGCGGCTGGAAGGTGCCAACGGTACGCGGGTCCAGTGTAGAAATCGGTGCATCACGGGCAACGAGCACCGGCAAATCCAGGGCCTGTGGGCGATACAGCCTATCCAGAGCCTCAGCCGAGGGGGTGTCGATCAGCGCGACTTGATCTTCGGTGGTGCCACGCGCCGCCTCAAGCGGGTCCAAATCAGACAAGACAACCGGAGCCTGTTCAACCGGGCTTACCTGCACTTGCTGAATCCGGTTCAGGACGGACCATCCGCCATATCCAATACCGCCGATCACAGCCAACAGAACCAGAGACGACCCGATAGCACGCGGCTCTATCTGGCTGACCAACGATTCCCGTCCGGGAATATAGGGAGTGTTTGGCGAGATAAACGGATCGCGCCCCATCGGACCGCGAGCCGGCAAGCTGCCCGAGGTCTTTCGAACCACCGACGCCTCGGCCGACATGCCATGCGCGACCTCAAACCCGCTTTCCTTACAAAACGCAAAGAAAGTTTCGTCGGGGTTCATCCCCAGATAGCGGGCGTAAGAGCGCACATACCCAGCGATAAATCCGGGCGTATCGAAGGCGTCCGGGTCGGCATCTTCTATGGCTGCAATGTAGTTGGCTTTGATCCGCAGTTCGCGCTGCACATCCAGTAGGGATTTGCCCATTGTTGCGCGTTCACCACGCATCATGTCGCCCAGCCGCACCTCATAGTCGTCAAAGCCCTTGGGCCTGACGTCAGTGTCGCCTTCGGATCCGCGCTGTGATCTGCGCCCAATCATCCCTGCTGCCCCATTCTGCCTGTGCGTGTTTCACGCCGTGGTCGAATCATTAAAAGAATGATTCGCGCCGTAGTTTTGTTAGCGTAATTTTAGCACGCGGCATACGAATTGCACACTTTAGCGTTAGGTTAACCGGCAAGTTCGGCGCGATTTAGCGCACAATGTGACCAAAGTTCGTCCATCGCCTGGATCAAACGGTTCATTTCGTCAGGTCCATGAACCGGGGACGGTGTGAAACGCAGGCGTTCTGTTCCACGCGGAACAGTGGGGAAATTGATGGGCTGGACGTAGATTCCATAGTCATCCAGCAGCATATCGCTGAGTTTCTTCGTGTGCACGGGGTTGCCGACAATCACGGGCACAATGTGGCTGCCGTGATCAATCAGTGGCAGGCCCATCCCCTTGAGCCGAAGCTTGAGGATCTTTGCTTGCGTCTGATGCTGCTCTCGCAATTCGGACGCAGTTTTGAGGTAGGCAACCGAAGCTGCGGCACCCGCAGCAACGGCAGGTGGCAGGGACGTCGTAAAGATGAAGCCCGGAGCATAAGACCGCACAGCGTCGCACATTTTAGTGCTGGCCGCGATATAGCCCCCCATGACGCCATAGGCTTTGGCCAATGTGCCGTTGATGATGTCGATCCGATGGGCCAGACGATCACGCTCGGTCACGCCACCGCCGCGCGGTCCGTACATGCCAACGGCGTGGACCTCATCAATATAGGTCAGCGCACCAAATTCATCGGCCAGATCACATATCTCTTCAATCGGGCCAAAATCGCCGTCCATCGAATACACCGACTCAAAGGCGATCAGTTTGGGCGTTGCGGGATCATCCGCTTCAAGCAGTTCGCGCAGATGGGCGACGTCATTGTGGCGGAAGATGCGCTTGGACCCGCCGTTGCGGCGCACCCCTTCGATCATCGAAGCATGGTTCAATGCATCAGAATAAATGATCAGACCGGGAAACAGTTTCGGCAAAGTGCTGAGTGTCGAGTCATTTGCGATATAGGCGCTGGTGAACAGCAACGCAGCTTCTTTGCCGTGTAGATCGGCCAGCTCGGCCTCAAGCCGTTTGTGGTAAACCGTGGTGCCCGAAATGTTGCGGGTTCCACCTGATCCGGCGCCTGCGGCATCCACGGCCTCGTGCATTGCCTCCAGCACCACAGGGTGTTGCCCCATGCCAAGATAGTCGTTGCCGCACCAGACAGTGATATCTTGCTGCGATCCATCGAGGCGCGTGCGCACCGCATGCGGGAAATGACCATTGCGACGTTCGATATCAATGAAGGTCCGGTACCGTCCTTCGTCATGCAGCCTTGCGATCGCTGAATCGAGCTGAGCAGTATAATCCACCGGTTTCTCCTTAGTTGCCCGACCGATATTACGGCGACCGAACGTCTTCTTCTGCGCAGGATACGAATCTGCACCAGAGCATTTCCCTCTGCCTGCTTGATACCGCAAGCACAGTGAAAGCTCATTTGATTTGCATCAAATATCCGCTCTGACCCTGACCGACAAGTAAAGTTACGCCCCCTGGACGCGAGGAAACGACGCAGGCACAGCACATTATCTCATCCGGGTTTCCGATATTATACCAGATTCCTGTCCTTGCGGGCTAGACGGCAAAAGTGGCGCTGATAGGGTTCCGGAAAATCCAAATCAAGCAGGAGCCCTCTCATGTCGCTGGACGCTGTTCTGAACCGCATCGACGCCGATCTGCCAACCTCAATCGACCGCCTGATGGAACTGCTCCGCATTCCGTCAATTTCAACCGATCCGGCCTTTGACCAACAGGTCAACCAGGCAGCTGACTGGCTGGTATCTGACCTGAAAAGCATAGGAATTCAGGCTGAAAAACGTGAAACCACCGGACATCCCATGGTGGTGGGCCACATAGGTGAGGACAACAGCGCGCCCCATGTTCTGTTCTACGGCCATTATGACGTGCAACCCGTTGACCCGCTGAACCAGTGGAACCGGGATCCGTTCGATCCGGCCATTGAAGAAACCGAAAATGGGCCGGTGATCCGGGGTCGAGGCTCTTCGGACGATAAGGGACAGTTGATGACCTTCGTCGAAGCGTGCCGCGCATGGAAGGCCGTCCATGGCACCCTGCCCTGCCGCATCACCTTCTTCTTCGAAGGCGAAGAAGAATCCGGTTCGCCGTCGCTGGTCCCTTTCCTGCGTGAAAACGTGGCCGAGTTGAAAGCAGATCTGGCATTGGTATGCGACACTTCGATGGTGTCGCGTGGGGTACCATCAATCGCGTCTCAGCTGCGCGGGATGCTCAAGGACGAATTCACCATCATCGGTCCGCGGATCGACCTGCACTCGGGCCATTACGGCGGACCGGGGCTAAACCCGCTGCGAGAGCTGTCCAGGATCGTCGCCTCGTTCTATGACGACGAAACCGGTCGCGTCGCTGTCGAAGGCTTTTATGACGGGGTTCATGAGGTCCCGGCCGAACAGTTGCGCCAATGGGAAAACTGCGGGTTCGATGAGGCGGATTATCTGAACTCGGTGGGATATTCTCAGCCACATGGCGAAAAAGGATATTCTACATTGCAGCAACAATGGGCGCGCCCGACGCTTGAGGTAAACGGGCTTTGGGGCGGTTATAACGGCGCCGGTTCGAAGACGGTCATTCCCTCACAGGCGCATTGCAAGATCACCTGCCGTCTGGTGGGTGACATGAACCCTGACGCCTTGCGTGACCAGATTCGCAAGCATGTAGAAGACCGCCTGTCACCCGACGCGAAAGTACAGTGGGACAACGATCTTGAAGGCGCGCCCGCATCCGTCATGAATATCAACCGCCCCGAATTCGAAGCCGCCCGAGGCGCATTGTCCGATGAATGGGGGCGCGAAGCCGTCTTTACCGGAATGGGCGGGTCAATCCCTGTCGTTGGCTACTTCGACACGGAACTTGGCATGGATTCCATGCTTGTGGGCTTTGCCAATGATGATGACGCAATTCACTCACCGAATGAGAAATATGATGTCAAAAGCTTTCACAAAGGCATCCGGTCCTGGGCGCGCATTCTCGACGCTTTGACCCGATAAGCAAATCCGGGAATCAAAAGGCCAGATGAAGCTTGGTTCGCTGCTTCATCTGGCCAAAGATACTTTTGGTAATGTGCCGCAGATCGGCAGAGGTACCCCCTGCCCTGAGTTACATATGGATCACACGCCCGTAAGCGTCCAAAACGCTTTCATGCATCATCTCGGACAAAGTCGGATGCGGGAACACTGTGTTCATCAGATCCTCTTCGGTGGTTTCAAGCTGCCGCCCGACCACATACCCCTGAATTAACTCAGTGACTTCCGCGCCAATCATGTGGGCGCCCAACAGCTCTCCGGTTTTGGCGTCGAAGACTGTTTTGACCAGCCCTTCGGGCTCTCCAAGCGCGATTGCCTTGCCGTTGCCGATGAAGGGAAAACGGCCGACCTTGATGTCATAGCCAAGCTCTTTCGCCTTTGCCTCGGAATAGCCGACCGACGCAACCTGCGGATGGCAATAGGTGCAGCCCGCGATGCTTTCGGGTTTGACCGGATGGGCATGTTTACCGGCGATCAGATCGGCCACCATGACACCCTCATGGCTTGCTTTATGCGCCAGCCAAGGCGCTCCGGCAATGTCACCGATGGCGTATAGGCCATCGACACCGGTGCGACAGAATTCGTCAGTCACAACATGGGTCCGGTCGATTTTGACACCCAAAGCCTCAAGCCCCAGATTTTCAATATTGCCAACGATGCCAACCGCAGAAATCACGGTGTCAAAGTCGTGCTTTTCGACCTTTCCCTTCACCTCGATATGCGCGGTGACTTTACCCTTAGCGCGGTCCAATTGCTTGACCATCGCCTTTTCCATGATCTTCATGCCCTGTTTGATAAAGGCTTTCTTGGCGAAGGCGCTGATCTCGGCATCCTCGACGGGCAGAACGCGGTCCATGACTTCAACCACCGTCGTATCTGCACCGAGCGTGTTGTAGAAGCTAGCGAACTCGATCCCGATTGCACCCGACCCGATGACCAGCAATTTCTTTGGCATCCGCGGCGGCTGCAGGGCGTGTTTGTAAGTCCAAACCAGATCACCATCCGCTTCCAGCCCGGGAAGCTCGCGGGCGCGCGCGCCGGTTGCCAGAACGATATTCTTGGCTGTCAACTCTTCGCTGCCCTTGTCGGTCTTGACGGAGACCTTGCCCTTGGCCGGGATCGTCGCCTCGCCCATGACAACCGTCACTTTGTTCTTTTTCAGCAGGTGACCGATACCGCCCGAAAGTTGCCCGGCGACACCGCGCGATCGCTTGACCACAGCATCCAGATCATATCCAATCTTCTCGGCCTTCAGCCCAAAATCCTTTGCGCGCTCCATCAGGTGAAACACTTCTGAAGACCGCAGCAGCGCTTTGGTTGGGATGCAGCCCCAGTTAAGACATATGCCCCCGAGATGTTCGCGCTCGACCACGGCGGTTTTCAAACCAAGCTGTGCTGCGCGAATGGCTGCGACATACCCGCCAGGACCAGCGCCGATTACGATCAGATCAAAAGATTGTGCTGCCATGTTTCCCTCTCGGAGCAGGTCATTTCCAAATTAGTTTACCATTAAACTAATACCAGCCACCCTTCAACACTTAGTCCCCGCGACAAAAGCTACGCAGGGTAAACCCATACGGATTGCAGAGGTTCGAGCCTATACCGCACCCGTTCGAAACGCTAGAAGATAGCTAAGTATCCCAGTTGCTCCATTCTAAATCCATTTACGCGAAAGGCATAACATGGCTAAAACGCTGAAAGATCTGGTCCTCGCCCTAATCAACGCCACGCTTATCCTGGTGGCCTTGTGTTTGTTTTTGGGCTGGAAGCTGACCACAACAGCGCAGTCCCTGATGTCTGATTTTTCACAGAAGGTTCAGATCGTCGCCCCTTTGCGCGAAGAGGTTCAAGGGGTGCGCAGTGAATTGGCAGCACTTCGCACTGAACTCGCGACAATACAAGTCAATGGCGCGCTTGCCGACACCGCCACCGCCCAACGGGTCTCGCAAACGCTCGACCGTCTGAGCCAAATCGAAGATACGCTGCAGGCGGCGCAGTCTCGTATCGTTGCGGTTGCCGAAACGCCTGACGCCTTTATCAGCACCGCAATAGAAAAAACGGCCGACACTGTGGCCGACCGTATTATCACAATCAAAGGTTGTTCGGTCGAAGGCTAACCTGCGGCCTGAAGCTCTCGGACGGTGGATCCGTACCCGCCCATGTTTACATAGGCGGCCTCATGTTCGGTCATGGGGCGCGACAATGCTTCGTTACGATAGGGGAAACGGCCGAACTTTCGGATCACCTCCCTATGCGCCCTTGCATGCAGCAGGTTGGTTGACTTGGATTCGTCGATATTCTGGCACATCAGGCGTACACAACGCTCTTGGTCACACAGATTTTCCGAGTGCATCAGTGGAAGATAAAAGAACTGCCGCGCGGGTTCGTCAATCTTCAGATCCCAGCCCTTGTCGATGGCGCATTTCGCTGCCGACAAGGCCGCCTTATCAGTGGCGAACGCCTTACCACTGCCGCGGAACATATTTCTAGGAAACTGGTCCATCAGAATGATATAGGCCAGTGCCCCGCTGGGGTATGTCAGCCAGAGAGAGAACTTTCCCTCATTAGCAATTTCCCATGTGGAAAGAAATTTTTCGCGGATCTCTGCGTCTAGCGCTTCATCCTCAATATACCAACCATCTGGACCCACTTGGTCCAGCCAAAAACTCAATACTTCTTCAGGCCCTACCATTGCCTTGCTCCGTCGTTTTGCCCTCCCCAGGGACGTAACGTCATTTAAGGCTGATTTACAGATTTGTGACAGTAAAAATTTGCAACACTTGCGACATAATTTCGTGTCCTAGGCTACATCTTGCGTTTCCTGATCGGCTTCGGCGGCTTCGATAGCCACCTCTTGCGCCAATTCGAACGCCACCGGCGAGGCCGTTGGGTAAAGCGGAGACATCGTGCCCGTCTCGTCCACAGGAATCGCCGCACGCTGTGTCATGCGATACATCGCATAGACAGCAGTGGCTGCAAGCAGTGCAAAGATGATCAGGAAAAAGCCCGACGGTCCGAACACGTCATCGCCCATCAACCAACCGGTAATCAGCGGGCCAGCAATGGCGCCCAGTCCATTGATGAAGACCAGACCGCCAGAGGCCGCCGCCATGTCCTCATGCTCCAGAAAGTCATTCGTATGCGCAATCAGAAGCGAATACAGTGGGTTAGACATGCCTCCGATCACAAAGGCCGAGGCCAGAAGGAACGGAAACGAGGTCGCCCCGAACATCATCGCAGTGGCCGCCCCGCAAGCACCAATGATGCCCGCCAGCATGATCAGGAACCGGCGATCCATCCGGTCCGAGAACCAACCCAGCGGATATTGCAGCAGAATTGCTCCGATATAGAAGGCGGCCACGAAGGTCGAAATCTCAACCAGTGTCAGCCCAGCGCGCGCGCCATAGACCGCCGCCATACCAAATTGTGCCGAGAACACCCCACCCAGCAGGAACATGCCCACACAGCCCAACGGCGACTTCCCCATCAGTTCACGCAATGTCATAGGCTTGGTCGTGTCAAATGCCGGTGTCGGTGAAATCGACAGCAGAATCGGAGCAAAGGATACCGAAACCAGAATGGATGCGATCACAAAGGTTTCGTAACCAGCAGGATCGCCAACCAGCATAAGCCCCTGAGCGGTGATGATCCCAGTCATCTGTACGATCATATAAAGCGAAAGCGCCTGGCCCCGGTTCTCGTTATTGGCCGCGTTGTTCAGCCAGCTTTCGGCGGTGACATACACTCCCGAGAAACAAAACCCGATCACGACACGCCCCAAAGCCCACGCGACTGGCTCGGTCAACATCGGATACATGATCATCACGGCCGAAATAAAAGAAGCGAGCGCAGCAAAGACCCGCACATGTCCAACCCGCCGTATCATCTCCGGTGCAAGGCGAGAACCTCCGAGGAAACCTACGAAATAAGCTGACATCACAACAGACATCTGAAGGGTCGAAAACCCTTCGATCTCGCCTCGAACGCCCAGGATTGTGCCCTGTAGGCCATTGCCAATCATAAGCAGGCCCATGCCAAGAAGAAGTGACCACGCGCTGGTAATGACCTGAAGCATAGAGGCCTCCGAGATTGCTAACCTGAACTAGAGATTCGTTTTTATATCAAAAACGGCTTTGAGCCAGCTTGTCTACGACATCGAAACGCAACGATCCCGACAACACGCCGCTCAAGGGATCAAAAGCGACCCATCCCCATATGAAAAGAACCGATAGTTCTGCGCAATCGCGTGCTCATAAACCTCTTGCACCCGATCCTGCCCCATCAAAGCTGAAACCAACATCAGCAGCGTGGATTTCGGCAGATGGAAATTGGTGATCAGCGCATCCGTGACGTAAAACTGAAAGCCCGGATAGATGAAGATGTCGGTATCGCCCTCCCAGGGTACGATCTGCCCACTGCGGGCGGCGCTTTCGATCAATCGCAGCGCGGTTGTGCCCACCGGAATGACACGGCCACCTACGGCTTTGGTTTCACGAATTTCACTGACGGCTTCCGCACTGACCCTGCCCCATTCTGCATGCATCTTATGGGTCGTCACGTCCTCGACCTTGACTGGCAGAAACGTTCCGGCACCAACATGAAGCGTAACGTAGGAAACAGAAACACCGCGCGCGGTAAGCGCTTGCATCAGCGCTTCGTCAAAATGCAGCGACGCGGTGGGCGCGGCCACTGCCCCGGAGTTGCGCGCCCAGATCGTCTGGTAATCCGTCTTGTCCTGCGCATCGGCAGGGCGCTTGGCGGCAATATAGGGCGGCAGCGGCATGGCGCCGGCCTGTTCCAGCGCAGCATCGAAATCCTGCCCCGTAAGGTTAAACCGCAGAAAGGCCTGCCCGTCCGCCACCCTATCCAACTCAGCGCTCAGTTGATCCGAAAACCGGATCACCTCACCTGTCTTGACCTTCTTGAGAGGCTTGATCAACGCCGCCCAGGTGCCGTCTGCCTGCGGATCAAGCAACGTCGCTTCGATCGACGCAGACACCGGCCCTTGCGCACTGTCGCGATGACGCCGCCCGCTGAGGCGTGCCGGGATGACCCGCGTATCATTCAACACCAGCCGGTCACCGGGTCGCAGCCAATCTGGCAGGTCAAAGACATGCGCATCCGAGATTGCATCGCCCTCGGCCACAAGCAAACGCGCCGAAGACCGCGGGTTGGCAGGCCGGGTGGCAATCAAATTCTCGGGCAGGTGGAAATCGAAATCGCTGAGTTTCATGGGCGCGCCTTACAGGGTCGTATCAGATTCGGCTATATCCCTGTTCAGTTGTCTTTTGGCGGCGATCCAAAGGTGCGCTTAGGCTCATCCGGCTTGGCTTTCTGTGCATTTGGCCCATCCTGAACCTTCGGCGCGGGCTCCCTTAGAAGGTTGCGCAAGAACAATGGCGCAAGCCCTGACAGAGGGTTGACCGAGACAGAGGGTGATTTCAAAGGGCCGGTCAGAGTATAATTGAACGCGATCACACCTTCACCTTTTTTGGTGAAGACACTTCCAATCGCATTCACCAGATAGATTGGGGAAATCGCGCCACGCAAGTTCAGCATTTCGCTAACCGTGTCGATTGTCCCGTCGAAGGACAATCCCATCGAAGGACCGACGGCGCTGCCGCTGAGAACCTTGATTTCGGTCGGCGTAATCCGCATTCGGCTTTCGATGCTCGAGAAAAAGATGCCTTGCCCAGCCATTTCATCTACAAGCCCAACGAGGCTGATTGCGTTCAGCAAGGCAGCCATGGCCGGGGCGTCATGAATTCGGGTGTTCACGATCTTCATGATGACATCGAAGTTCCCGGCCCCGCCGACCGGTTCCAGTTGCAGGTCCAGTTTGCCTCCGCGCGCCTGGGTTATCATTTTGGCCGATCTCAGAACGTCGCCTGCATCACCAGAGGTCAGATTGACGGCACTGCGCCCTCCGCGCGGGGTCACCTGTCCGCGCACAGCAGCACCGCCGTTTACATTCGCCGTGAACGCACCGCTGACACCGCCAGTTGTCGCAAATTTTCCCTTGAACCCGGTCAGGGCGATCGTCTCTGTAATCTGGAGGCGATCCAATACTACATCCAGCTCGGGCCCCTGCCCGGAACCACCGCCACCACCTTCGGAGGATCCAAAGGTCGCGCCCCCCAGATTCATCACGCCCCCTAAAACCCTGATGTCGGGCAAGGCTGACCCCCGTGAAATCAGCTCCGCCGGAACCGCTAGCCAGTTCCCCAGCTCGAAGGAGCTGAACTCAACACGATCGAAAGCACCATTTTTGAAATTAATGGAGGCCAGGCTTCGCAACCCCGCCGCATCCAGCCGAAGTGTATCCACGCGCATCTGATCGCCCAGCGTTGCCTCGACATCCATCGCCCCCTTGGTACCAGCGCCTTTGCGCCACCCGAGCTCGGGGATAGACAGCACTACGCCTTCCAGATCCGATGTCGCCGTCAGTTTCGGGGGGCGGCCAGCACCGATGCCCAAGGTTATGTCGGCAACGCCTTTTCCGGTCAGCATACCCTTTGGTAACCCGGCACGCAGCTCGGTCACCAACCGGGGCGAAATCTCGATCTGCCCTTTCAGTTCACTGGGTTTCGGTTCTCGACCCCCAATAGGCTGGCGCCAGGTTGCCTGCAGGGGCACGTCGCCGAAATATCCGTCGCCGCCGACTTCGACAGCGGATTGGTCACCTGAAATAGTCAACTGAGGCGCGCTGACGACAAAACCTTTGACCAAGCGATCACTGTGCACATCACCAATCTTACCAGTAAAGTGAAACTGGGTTTCATCGAACTTCAGCCCCTTCTTCATCGGCAGAGATAAGGTGCCTGACAGTTCCACATCGCCAGAGGCCACATCCACGGGCAAATTTGCCTTTGTCATCAGCTGCAGAGGGGGACGATCCATCAAAGACAAGGCGGCCGTTGCCGAGCCCTTGGCCTTGACGCGCACAATCGCCGGCGAAAGCTTTTTGATCGACGTATCCGGAATAATGAAGGATGTACCTGACCCGTCTATCGGGCCGCCCTGATCGGCAATGACAACCGCTTTCTCGGCTGTCACCGTAAACCGTTGGTTGATCAGGCTGGCCTGCCCCTGAGCGTCCTGGACCGGAGGTAAAGTTTTGGCAAAGCGGACTTTGGCGTCGTCGAACCCGAAGTCCAAGTAAATGTCCGGCTTGGTGTCCGGCTTCAACCGCAATGCAAAATCGACATCCGAGAGCCGGCCTTCATATAAATTGTCGGACACCCATTTACGCGGCTTTTCGGCAAGTAATTGGGGCCAGTATCTCAGCAACTGGCCTGACTCCAACTCGTCCAGATGAGCCTCGAGGTACCCCGACCAACCTTCGGCTTCACCAATCAGATTTCCCCTAGCACGCAGCGTTAGGTTTTCGTCTTCAACCGTCATCTGTCCGAGGCGCAACTCGAACGGGGCCAGCTTCATCTTCAGATCAAGGTCGGCACGCGACAACTTGAGGGGTTCCGGAAACAGCCCAGCCGGGTTGATGTCGATGCTGCTGAGACGGAGTTGAGAGGTCAGGCTTTCCAGCAGTCCATTCTCGATACCTCTCAAAAAGGCCCTTCCCTCGGCCTGAACGGACCCCCAGGCGGAGACTACAGAAACCTCGTCGAAATCCAGCTCCTGCCGACTTGGGTCATAGCTGAAATAAGCCCTGGCGGATTCAAACGGGATCGGTTTTGTCTCTTGGTTGGCTTGCACCGCGCCTGCCGCAAGGTTCAGGGTCGCAAATAACGGCCCCAGCGCCGCGTTGCCATCAACGCTGCCGCGCACCGCGCCCGAGATCGGAGCGTCAAGGACCTGTAACCATGACAAGGCAAGGCTTTGACTTGCAATATCCTCGGCAGGCAGGTCGGTTATGGCAAAGCCAAAGCTTGCCTGAGGCGTTCCAAGTACGCTGGTATAATTTACCTCAATCGAACTGGCATAATCGCGCCCTGTCAGAACAGAGAACCCGGTGGACATGCGCATTTCGTCACCGGTACGGATGATCGAAATATGTCCGCCGTCGAAAACCCAGGCGCGCGACAGGCGCAAATCCTGATAGTCCAGCGTCAACGACTCAAGCTCGACCGACCGCAGCCCCGACAGCAGTGGTGACAAAAAGACATCGTCAGATTCCTCGATCAACTCGATCAATGTCCGCGCCCGCTGAACCGGTGCGCTGCCAGAACCGACTGTCAACGAAAGCGCCCCGTCCAATCCGCGGGTCAATGCGATTTGGGCATCGCGCAGGGTAATCGTGCGCGGGCGAATTTTCCCCCGTAGCAGCCACCGCATCGACAACCGGGTGCGCATATCTGCCACTTGCGCGATCTGTTGTCCCGCCGCGTCGCTTATGGTCACATCCGTCAGTCGCAAACGTGGCAACCAGTTTTCGTTGACAATAAAGCTGGCATCGCCAAAGCGGATCTTGATCCCCCCAAGGCTTTGATCCAGCCGTTTTTCGGCCTGGGCCCGCATCCAGTCGGGCGCGTGCAGCTGTTTGCCAATCAGAAAGAACCAGCCGCCAAAGGCCAGCAGGCAAAGCAACAGGAAGGTTCCGACGATCCCCCACACAGCGATGCGGCGGCGTGACCGACGGCGGCGGGGCTTCCCGTCCGGGCCTTCTTGTGTATCTTCTTGCCGCGCCAAATTCCGACCCACGCCCTATTACCTGCTTGCACCAAACCTTGATGTCAGGCAGCACTTAAAAACCTTTAGCGGAGTTTCCAATGCCCGACGTTACAGACATCGCCCCCGGTTTCACTTTGCCCCGCGACGGCGGTGGTGAGGTTACGCTGTCAGACCTGCAAGGCAGCGCCGTCGTTTTGTTTTTCTATCCCCGTGATGATACGCCGGGCTGCACCAAGGAATCCATCGGTTTCTCGGAACAACTTCAAGCCTTTGCTGATGCCGGCGCCCAAGTTTTCGGCATCTCGCGCGACACGGTGGCTAAGCATGACAAATTCGTCGCCAAACACGGTCTTACGACGCCACTTTTGTCCGACGAAGGCTCGACCGTTTGCGAGGATTACGGTGTGTGGGTCGAGAAGAACATGTACGGGCGCAAGTCGATGGGGATCGAGCGTTCAACCTTTCTGATTGACGCCGACGGTAAGATCGCTCGCATCTGGCGAAAGGTCAAAGTGCCCGGCCATGTGGAAGAGGTACTGGAAGCCGTGCGCGCGCTGTAACCCTCTTCACCGCGGTCGTCATCCGGATTATGACCCGAACAAATCTTGAAAGCGGAGATATCCCGGTGTCGAAAACACTGACCCAAATGGCGACCGAAGTTCTGACCACAGCAGACGGGCGCGAAAAGACCGCCCTGTCCAAGCGCCATGCCGCAGCTTGGTTTGCGGCGCGATCAGGGGACGCTCCTGAGATTGAAGTGGGCACCGCAACACCGCCGTTGAATCCCGCCCGACCGGACAAACCAGATTTGCTGTCCCCCCGGGATGTCCCAAGGCGCCGCCCCGGCTCCGAGGCTGGGCGCATCGCCCTGCTACACGCGGTCGCCCATATCGAACTGAACGCGGTTGATCTGCATTGGGATATCATCGCCCGATTTGGCCATGTCCCTATGCCTATCGGTTTCTACGACGACTGGGTCAAATGCGCCGAAGAGGAATCGCGCCACTTCGAAATGGTCTGTGATTGCCTGGAACAGATGGGCAGTCATTACGGCGCCCTGCCCGCCCATGCGGGTATGTGGCGCGCTGCCGAAGATACAGCAGAAGATTTGATGGGCCGTTTGGCCGTAGTGCCGATGGTGCTTGAGGCGCGGGGTCTGGATGTGACCCCCGGCATGATTGACATCTTCCGCAAGGCCAAGGCTGAACAGGCCATTGCAGCGCTCGAGGTGATCTACGCCGAAGAAGTCGGGCATGTTGCTTACGGGTCCAAGTGGTTCCATTTCCTTTGCGGACGCGAGAACGCTGACCCAAAGGGTATCTTTCACGATCTGGTCCGGCGCTATTTTCATGGCGTTCTTAAACCGCCCTTCAACGAAGAAAAGCGGGCCGAAGCCGGGTTACCGCCGGATTTCTATTGGCCGCTGACCGAAGGCCTGCCGCCGCCCGGCTCTGCCCGCTAGGACGGCATGCACGGTCATAGCGGTCTTTGAATCATCCTCCAGTTGATGTAATCGGCAATTTCTCGCCGAGAATTGGCGGGATTAACCCTGTTTGTTGTGTGAACTAGTTAACAAACTTGCCCAAATCGGACGTCCCCTCTATTCAGTTGCCCCAAGGGACGGAGACCACTCACAACCGATCCCGAATTTGGGGATCGAGAGGTAAGGCGCGTGCGAGCACGTCTGGCAATCAAACTACATTCGCTGCTTGAGCAGCACTTCCCGGAACGCCGGGTCTTTCTGAAATCTGACAATGACACACGGTTCATCCGGCTCAGCTCAGAGACACAGATCTTTGCAGTTGCTGGTGTTGCCCTGTTTGTTGGCTGGACTGCGGTCACTACGGCAATCCTGTTGATGGACAGCATCGGATCAGGCAACTTCCGAGAACAGGCCAAGCGCGATCAGGCGACATATCAGGAGCGGCTGAATATTCTGTCAGCAGAGCGTGACGTGCGCGCTCATGAGGCTCTGATGGCTCAGGACCGGTTCAACGCCGCGCTTGAACAGATCTCTGCGATGCAATCCGAGCTGCTGGCGTCCGAAAACAGCCGCCGTGAGTTGGAAACGGGGATCGAGGTAATCCAGTCCACCCTGCGCACCACCATGAAACAACGGGAATCTGCCCGTCAGGAGCTTGCGGCGCTGCAACAATCAGATTCCGATGATGGGCTCACGTTGGCAAACACTGCCAGCCCCGAACAGATGGAATTTATGACCGTTGCTCTGACCCGCACCGCGCAGGAGCGTGATCAGATCGCAGCCGACGCCCGGAACGCACTGGATCAGCGGGACGATCTCGAGCTTGAGATCCGGCTGATGCAGGAACGCAGCGACGAGATTTTCCGTCAGCTAGAAGAAGCAATGATCATCTCGGTTGAACCGCTCGACAAGATGTTCCGACAGGCAGGTATGCCAACTGACCGTATCATTGAAGAAGTACGGCGTGGCTATAGCGGCATGGGTGGCCCCCTCACCCCAATTTCCTTCAGCACGCGCGGTGAGGACCTGACCCCCGACGAGATCCGCGCGAACACTCTGTTGCAACAGATGGACCAGCTGAACCTCTATCGTATCGCAGCAGAAAAGGCCCCGTTTGCCAGCCCGGTGAAAGCGGCTGTCCGCTTTACCAGTGGCTTCGGCACGCGCCGTGACCCAAAAACGGGCGGTCGCCGCATGCATAACGGTTCCGATTTCGCCGGCGCACATGGAACTGATATCTTTGCGACCGCCGACGGCGTAGTCACCCATGCGGGCTGGCAATCGGGTTTCGGACGTCTGGTCAAAATCCGGCACGCCTTCGGAATTGAGACACTTTACGCTCATAACACCAAGTTACGGGTTAAGGTTGGCCAAAGGGTCTCGCGCGGGGATCATATTGCTGATATGGGTAACACCGGACGGTCGACCGGAACGCACCTGCACTATGAGGTCCGCGTAAACGGAAAACCTGTTAACCCAATGACTTACATCAAGGCTGCAAGAAATGTTTTCTAAGAGCAAAATCAACGAGCCCGGAACCAATGCCCCAGAGGCCGCCAAGCCTGCTGCTCCGGCCACTCCGGCAACCCCTGCACCGACGGAAACCAAGGCCAGCACCGCGCCCAAACCCAAGCCACCTGCATCGGTCCTGTCTTCGGATCTGCACATCACCGGCAACCTGAAAACCTCGGGTGACATTCAGGTCGAAGGTACGGTGGAAGGTGACATTCGTGCGCATCTGCTGACCATCGGTGAAACGGCGACCATCAAGGGCGAAGTCACTGCAGATGACGTTGTCATCAACGGCCGTATCGTTGGCCGCGTGCGTGGCCTGAAAGTGCGCCTGACCTCGACCGCACGGGTCGAAGGCGACATCATTCACAAGACAATCGCCATCGAAAGCGGCGCGCATTTCGAAGGCTCCGTTCAGCGTCAGGACGATCCTCTGAACCCTGGCCGCAGCGGAAAACCGGGCGCTAACCCGGCTGCTGACGTCAAACAGTAATCCTGACAGACTGACAGGAAACAAACGCCGCGGGACAGCCTGCGGCGTTTTCTTTTGCAATTCTGACCGAAGTGCTTTCACTGATCAGGTTGGTTCCAGGTCGCATTGGCCTCGATCACTTCTGCGACCATCAGCGCCTTTTCGGACAAATCTGGTGGCGTGCCATCATCAAAGGCAAGCTGCTGCATTCTTCGATACATGACTTCAGACGTGTAAAAATCAAATGCAGCCGTGCCGTCGGGGCTTTCCCAGAAGGCCGTGATCCAAACCGAGGGCGCATACCCGTAACACCAGTCCTGCCAGAACCGTTCTGCCAAAGTCGCCGTTTTAACTGCGGCTACTTGCGCCAAAAGGCTATCCATTGGCCAACCCCCGAGGCGAAACATGCAGAGCGTATCGTCCAGACATTCTTCTGAGCCCCCTTCGATCGCCTTCAGAAGAAAGCGTTTCTGAAAATTGTCCAGGACACGCCACTCCTCCGACGACCAGTTCCGGGCCTGTCCCGTCGGGTACCGGCTTAGGCTGACTTCGATCCCGACAGAGCTTACCTCTTCGCCACAGGCCAAGACCTCTAGCACACGCGGCAAAAGATAGGCCCAGGTATTCTTGGCAATCCCTCCCGGATCACTCGCTGCAAAATACCAGTCCTGAAGATAGTGCAACGGCAGTTCCTGAATGGGCGGGTGAAAGAAATCAGCCTCGATATCCGGTTCCATGCAGCACCCTTCGCAGACCTCGATACTGCTTGGCTTTGGACGTTTAAAAACGCGATAAGCATCCTGAATGAGCGGGAAGAACGGATCATCCGGCAATAACTTGGCCTTAACCGGCTTATTCGTCTTTGACGTCATCGTAGGCTGAACCCATATTTCCATGCCACACCCATAGGTCTATCTGCCCCCTTTTGACGTGGCAAGCGCGCCCAAATACTCCTTCATTCTCCGCCGAATTTCTATGTGTGATGAGTAGCTTCGATATTTCTGCGTTTTGGATTACACTACAGCCCATTGGTTTTCGGAGGACTTTTCATGTCAACAAAACTCATGGCTGAATTTTTCGGTACATTCTGGTTGGTGCTTGGCGGTTGCGGCAGCGCTGTTTTAGCGGCTGGCGTCGCGGATGTCGGTATCGGCTGGTTGGGCGTATCTTTCGCCTTTGGCCTAACAGTGCTGACTATGGCATTTGCCGTTGGCCACATTTCAGGCGGGCATTTCAATCCGGCAGTCAGTCTGGGTTTAATGATCGGCGGACGGTTCCCGGCTAAGGATCTGCTGCCCTATTGGATTGCTCAGGTCATCGGAGCGATTGCAGCAGCGGCTGTTCTGTATCTGATCGTCAGCGGCGCACCAGATTTCGCCGGGGTCGGAGGCTTTGCGTCCAATGGCTATGGCGAGGCTTCACCCATGGGCTATTCGATGATGTCCGCCTTGGTGATCGAGATCGTGCTGACGGCATTTTTCATCCTGATCATTCTGGGCGCGACCTCAAGCGGTGCTCCGGCAGGGTTCGCGCCGATTGCCATCGGTCTGGCGCTGACGCTGATCCACCTGATCTCGATCCCGGTGACCAACACATCTGTCAACCCGGCACGGTCAACCGGTGTTGCCCTGTTTGCCGATGGGCCGGCGCTGGCTCAGCTATGGTTGTTCTGGGTTGCCCCGCTGATTGGTGGCGCGATTGGTGCGCTGATCTGGAAGGCCATGTCTGACGACTGATCCAAGCGCACGCTTACAAAAAGACCCCGGCACCTGACCAGGCACCGGGGTCCTTTTATCTATTCGGTCACGGTGACCTTTTTCATCGCATCCGGCTGGCCGATTACGGCTCCGTTCGGGCCTTCGCCCCGCTTGATCGCATCAACAACGTCCATACCGTCAGTGACCTGACCGACAACCGTATACTGACCGTTCAGGAACGGCCCAGGTTCAAACATTATGAAGAATTGCGAGTTGGCACTGTCGGGATCCTGCGCCCGGGCCATGCCAATAACACCACGATCAAAGTTATAGTCCGAGAACTCAGCTGGCAGATCCGGCCGATCCGAACCACCAGTACCGGCACGACGCATATCGCCACCGACCCGACCGTGTTCAACGTCACCGGTCTGAGCCATGAAGCCGTCGATCACGCGGTGAAACACCACGCCATCATACTGACCAGCAGCGGCAAGGGCGCTAATTTGTTCAACATGCTTGGGGGCAATATCGTCAAACAGATCAACGGTTACGGTGCCATTGGCCCCCTCGCCCTCAATCTCGATCTCAAGGCCCGTGGCTAGTGCAGGACCAGCCAGCAGCACAAATGCGGCGGCCAGCTTATACATCGGCAGCCACCTTAACGCTGATCATACGATCCGGGCTTGCGGGAGGCTCGCCCCGAACGATGGCGTCCACATGCTCCATCCCGTCGATGACACGGCCATAGACCGTGTATTGGCCGTTCAGGAAATGGTTGTCGCTAAAGTTGATGAAAAACTGCGAATTGGCCGAGTCCGGATTCTGCGACCGAGCCGCGCCTAACGTGCCGCGATCATGCGGCAGTTTCGAAAACTCTGCCGGAACATTCGGCAGCGATGACCCGCCTGTGCCTGCACTGCGCAGGTTGAATCCGTCTTCCATATCGCCGTGCTGCACGTCACCGGTTTGCGCCATGAAACCGTCGATCACACGGTGAAATGCCACGTTGTCATATTCACCACTGCGCGCCAGTTCCTTCATCCGAGCGCTATGCTGCGGGGCCACATCTGGCAGCAGCTCGATGACGACATTGCCGCCCTTCAGCTCGATGATGATTGTGTTTTCGGGATCCTTGATCTCGGCCATGTGGCCCTCCTGTCGTTTATCTTGCGCAAATACCTATGCGCCACGCACGCGAAAGCCAAGTGACGCATTGACCTGAGGGCAAAATGCAGGAAAAGAACCGCCTAGATCGGTTGCCAAACACGAGGATCGCGCGATGGGCTGGAAAACACTGGACGATATGGACCTGAACGGTAAGCGCGTGCTGGTGCGCGTGGATATCAATGTGCCCGTGGTGGATGGGGTCGTGACCGACGCTACCCGGATTCAGCGCATCGTACCCACAGTACGCGATATTCTCGCTGCAGGTGGCAAGCCTATCCTTTTGGCCCATTTCGGACGCCCGGGCGGAGAGCGGCGCGAAAGCCTGTCGCTGAAACAACTTATCCCCACATTGGAAAGCGCCTTTGGTGCGCAGGTTCTGTTCGCAGCCGATTGCGTCGGAACCGAGGCCGAGCTTGTCGCAGACACCCTGCAAGCCGGGCAAGTATTGCTGTTGGAAAACACCCGTTTTCATGCTGCTGAAACCAAGAATGATCCTGATCTGGCCGCAGGCATGGCCAAACTGGGCGAGGTCTATTGCAACGACGCCTTTTCCGCTGCGCACCGCGCCCACAGCTCAACCGAAGCCATCGCTCGTCTGCTGCCTGCCTGCGCTGGTCGGCTGATGCAGGCCGAGCTGCAGGCACTTGAAAGCGCTCTTGGCGCGCCCGAGCGTCCGGTAACAGCAGTGGTCGGTGGGGCAAAAGTGTCAACCAAGCTGGAGCTGCTGGGCAACCTGATCGACAAGGTGGATCACCTGATCATCGGCGGTGGCATGGCCAACACCTTCCTAGTGGCACAAGGTATCAGTGTCGGCAAATCGCTGGCGGAAACCGCGATGAAAGACACTGCCGCAGAGATTCTTGCCAAGGCGGAAAACTCTGGTTGCCAGATCGTTCTGCCGTGTGACGTGGTTGTTGCAAAAACCTTCCAGGCCAATGCGCCGCATCAGGTTTTGCCCGCAGACCAATGCCCCGAAGACGGCATGATCCTGGATGCAGGCCCCGAGAGTGTCGCCGCTATCACTGAAGTCATCAGCCAAAGCCGAACCCTGATCTGGAACGGCCCTTTGGGCGCCTTTGAACTGGAACCGTTCGATGCCGCAACGAATGCGGCCGCACTGAAAGCTGCCGCGCTCAGCCGTTCGGGCCAGTTGGTCTCGGTCGCGGGCGGTGGTGATACCGTAGCCGCCCTGAACGCGTCCGGCGCGGCGCGGGATTTCACCTATATCTCGACAGCAGGCGGCGCATTCCTGGAATGGATGGAAGGTAAAACCTTGCCCGGTGTCGCCGCGCTGGAACAATAAATTCAGCTGCACGGGTAATTTTGCGAATCGGGGGATTCACAAGCCGAATCACCTGTGACATAGTGCAGTCAGATGCCAAGCATAATGGCACGACATTGAGGCAGACTTCATACGGCGGTAAACAGAGTGTCCCGTTCCCATCGGCCCGGTTTGGGCTCAGTTGCTTTTTTCTCGGTGGCTTTCATGCTGGGTGTGTATTTCACCTTTGCTGCCGTCCAGGGAGACTATGGCCTGTTTCGACGGGTCGAGATTGCAGCGGAACGGGATGCTCTGTCGCGCGACCTTGCAGCGTTGAGCACCGAAATCGCCGAAATGGAAAATCTGACCCGCAGGCTTTCAGACACCTATCTTGACCTCGATTTACTGGATCAGCAGGCGCGCTCGATCCTTGGTATGATCCGCTCGGATGAGATTGTCATCCGCTGAGCGGGACCAAATTTCTTCGTCGGAAATCCCTGCTGTGGTAACGCATACGTCCCTACCTGAACGGTTTTCCGCGTGTCAAACCACAGCGCAATATTTCCACTCGCCAGAAAGCCTCAAATGTTCTATTAGATAGTTTAACGCTAAACTATCTTGCCGAGAGGGGGAGATCGCCACAATGGCTGCGCGAAAAACCACAAAGAAACCAAACGTTTCTGCGGAAGAACTCAAGACCTATTACCGTGAAATGTTGCTGATCCGCCGATTCGAAGAAAAGGCTGGCCAGCTATACGGCATGGGTCTGATCGGTGGTTTCTGCCACCTGTATATCGGTCAAGAGGCAGTTGTTGTGGGACTGGAAGCAGCCGCCGAAGAAGGTGACAAGCGGATCACCTCTTATCGCGATCATGGGCATATGCTGGCCTGCGGCATGGATCCGGGCGGCGTAATGGCAGAACTGACCGGGCGCGAGGGCGGATTGTCCAAGGGCAAAGGCGGTTCGATGCATATGTTCTCGAAAGAGAAGCATTTCTATGGCGGTCACGGCATCGTCGGGGCGCAGGTTCCTCTGGGTGCCGGTCTGGCCTTTGCCGACAAGTATCAGGAAAACGGCCGCGTCACCTTCACCTATTTCGGGGACGGCGCCGCAAACCAGGGGCAGGTCTATGAGACCTTCAACATGGCCGCGATCTGGGAACTGCCGGTGATCTTTGTGATCGAGAACAACCAATACGCCATGGGGACGTCCCAGGCGCGCTCGACCTCAACCAAGGACATCTATCACCGGGGCGAGGCGTTCGGCATCCCTGGCGAGATCGTCAACGGAATGGATGTGCTAGCGGTCAAAGAGGCCAGCGAAAAGGCCGTCGCCCATTGCCGCGCAGGCAAAGGTCCGTACATTCTGGAAATCAAAACCTATCGCTATCGCGGACACTCGATGTCCGACCCGGCCAAGTACCGCACCCGCGAAGAGGTTCAGAAGGTGCGCGAACAAAGCGACCCGATCGAACATGTCCGCGAGCTGCTGCTTTCCGGCAAACACGCGACCGAGGATGACCTGAAGGCGATCGACAAAGAGATCAAAGAGATCGTCAATCAAGCCGCTGAATTCTCGAAAGAAAGCCCCGAGCCGTCGCTGGACGAGCTTTGGACAGATATCTACGCCTGAGAGGACGATTAAGACATGGCAACCGAAATTCTCATGCCCGCCCTTTCCCCCACGATGGAAGAGGGCACGCTGGCCAAATGGCTGGTCAAGGAAGGCGACACCGTATCAAGCGGCGATATCATGGCCGAAATCGAAACCGATAAGGCCACGATGGAGTTTGAAGCCGTTGATGAAGGGATCATGGGCAAGATCCTGATCGCTGAAGGCACAGAAGGGGTCAAAGTAAATACCCCTATCGCCATCCTCGTCGAAGAAGGCGAAGACGCCTCCGCCCTGCCCGCGGCTGCACCCGCAGCCGCAGCGACGACCGAAGCCGCCCCTGCTGCGGTTGAGGCCCCTGCTCCTGTCTCTGCCCCAGCCGCACCTAAGGTAGATCTGTCCCCAGATTGGCCAGCTGATGCCGAGATGAAATCCGAAACCGTGCGTGAAGCCCTGCGCGACGCCATGGCCGAAGAAATGCGCAATGACGGTGACGTCTACCTGATGGGTGAAGAAGTCGCCGAATATCAGGGCGCTTATAAAATCTCGCAAGGTTTGCTGGATGAGTTTGGCGCCAAGCGTGTAATCGACACCCCGATCACCGAACATGGATTTGCCGGGATCGCAGTTGGTTCGGCCTTTGGCGGGTTGAAACCGATTGTCGAGTTCATGACTTTCAACTTCGCCATGCAGGCGATTGACCAGATCATCAACTCGGCCGCGAAGACGCTCTATATGTCCGGCGGTCAGATGGGCTGTCCCATCGTGTTCCGGGGTCCGAACGGTGCCGCCGCACGCGTGGCAGCCCAGCACAGTCAGGACTATGCGGCCTGGTATATGCAGATCCCCGGCCTCAAAGTCGTCATGCCCTATTCAGCCGCCGACGCCAAAGGCTTGCTGAAATCCGCGATCCGTGACCCGAACCCGGTGATCTTCCTGGAAAACGAAATCCTCTATGGCCGCTCATTCGAAGTGCCGCAGGTGGATGACCTGAGCATTCCGTTGGGCAAGGCCCGCATCTGGCGCGAGGGCACAGACGTGACCATCGTCAGCTTTGGCATCGGCATGCAGTTCGCACTGGAAGCCGCCGATAAACTGGCCGAAGACGGCATCAGCGCCGAAGTGATCGACCTGCGTACCATCCGCCCGATGGACACTGGTGCAATCATCAATTCGGTGATGAAGACCAACCGGCTTGTGACCGTCGAAGAAGGCTGGCCGCAAGGCTCGGTCGGCAGCTACATTTCATCGGTGGTGATGCAGGAAGCGTTTGATTACCTCGACGCGCCTGTCATCAACTGCACCGGCAAGGATGTTCCGATGCCCTACGCAGCGAACCTCGAAAAACTGGCGCTGGTGACCACCGACGAGGTGATCGCAGCCGTCAAACAAGTGACCTACCGATAAGGGAGCAACAGACAGATGCCCACCGAAATTCTGATGCCCGCCCTTTCACCGACGATGGAGGAAGGCACGCTTTCCAAATGGCTGGTTAAAGAGGGCGACACCGTCTCCTCTGGAGATCTGCTGGCCGAGATCGAAACCGACAAGGCCACGATGGAGTTCGAGGCCGTGGACGAAGGCACCATTGGCAAGATCCTGATCGCTGAGGGAACCGAAGGGGTCAAGGTCAACACCGCCATCGCGGTTTTGCTGGAAGAAGGCGAAAGCGCTGATGATATCAGTGCAACGCCTGCAGCGGCTCCGGCGGCGGCGCCAGCCGCCACGGACAACGAGGCTTCCGCTCCAGCGGCGTCCGAAGCGCCCGCCCCCGCTCCGGCTGCTCCTTCCAAGGCAGATGGCGGTCGCATCTTCGCGTCCCCCTTGGCTCGTCGCATCGCTGCGCAAAAAGGTCTCGACCTAGCGCAAATCAGTGGATCCGGCCCACATGGGCGTATCGTCAAGGCGGATGTCGAAAGCGCAACCGCAGCCCCTGCTGTGGCGGCTGCCCCTGTACAGGCCGCATCAGCACCAGCCTCCACAGCCGCGCCAACCGGCCCCTCGACGGATATGGTCATGCGGATGTACGAATCCCGCGATTATGAAGAGGTTAAGCTGGACGGGATGCGCAAAACCATCGCCGCGCGCTTGACAGAGGCCAAACAAACCATCCCGCATTTCTATCTACGCCGGGATATCAAGCTGGATGCACTGCTGAAATTCCGCGGTCAGTTGAATAAGCAACTTGAGGCCCGTGGCGTCAAACTCAGCGTCAATGACTTCATCATCAAGGCCCTGGCCAATGCGCTGCAACAGGTGCCCGAATGCAACGCCGTCTGGGCGGGAGATCGGGTTCTGCAGCTGAAACCCTCGGACGTGGCCGTTGCCGTCGCGATCGAAGGTGGCCTGTTCACGCCGGTCCTGCAAGACGCCGACACCAAGTCGCTATCAGCGCTTTCAACCGAGATGAAGGACCTGGCTGCCCGTGCCCGCGAACGCAAGCTGGCCCCGCATGAGTATCAGGGCGGCACATTTGCGGTCTCGAACCTGGGCATGTTCGGCATCGACAATTTCGACGCTATCGTGAACCCACCGCATGCGGGCATTCTGGCCGTCGGCACTGGCGCAAAGAAACCTGTTGTTGGTGACGATGGCGAACTGACGGTTGCAACGGTCATGTCGGTTACGATGTCGGTCGATCACCGGGTCATCGACGGTGCCCTCGGTGCGCAGCTGCTGCAGGCGATCGTCGACAATCTGGAAAACCCGATGGTCATGCTGGCCTGATATCTGACTAAAAAATGGCCGCCCTCTTCTGGGCGGCCTTTTTCTTTAAGAACCTTCAGATCTAGTGATCTTTGCCCAGCATATGATCCATCGAGATCGAGGGCTGGTCACATCCTGCTTCACCGACAATCTTGGCCGGAATACCGGCAACGGTTTTGCAAGGTGGCACCTCTTGCAGCACCACCGAACCGGCGGCAATCCGGCTACAATGGCCCACTTTGATATTGCCCAAGACTTTGGCGCCGGCGCCGATCAAAACGCCATCACCAATCTTGGGGTGACGTTGCTCCTCTTCTTTTCCGGTCCCGCCCAGCGTGACCGAATGCAACATCGAAACATTGTCGCCAACGATGGCCGTTTCACCGATCACGATGGAATGAGCATGGTCGATCATGATCCCCTTACCGATTTTGGCAGCCGGGTGAATGTCGATGCCGAAGATTTCGGAGGACCGCATCTGGAAGAAATAGGCCAGATCATATCGCCCCTTGAGCCATAGCCAATGGGCGACGCGGTAGGCCTGCATCGCTTGATAACCCTTGAAATACAGAATCGGTTGCAGAAGACGGTGGCAGGCCGGGTCCCTCTCGTAGACCGCCATCAGGTCTGCGCGGGCGGCCTCAATCAAATGGGGATCGTCAGCATAAGCTTCGTCCACGATCTCGCGCAGAACCATCATCGACATTTCGTTCGAGCATAGTTTAGCGGAAACGCGATAGGACAATGCTCTGGTCAGGCTGCGATGATGCAGAATACAGGCGTGCACCAATCCACCCATCAGTGGTTCATTCTCGACCGCGGCCTGAGCCTCGGTCGTGATGCGATCCCAAACGGGATCTACAGGTGTGACATGACTGCGCTTTTCCAACATGGCTTTTGATCCTTTGCTGCGCCTAGAATGCCATTTAGTGGCTAAAACGCCAAACGCAAACCCGTGATCGGCAAAGCAACGAAAATGAATGAGGCTGACCTGAAGCAAATCAACGAGAAAATCCGTGCCAGGATGGACGAATTGGAGCGCCAGTCGCAGGCCGGGAAAGATGCGCAATCTGTTGTTGGACTGGATCAACAATCTATCGGTCGTCTGAGCCGGATGGATGCGCTACAGAACTAGGCCATGGCCAAGGCGCACCAAGTCAATCGGGACCTGGAATACCGACGCCTTTTTGCCGCGCTGAAGCGGATTGAAAGTCAAGAATACGGATTCTGCGAAGATTGCGGCGAGCCGATTCCAAATGGCCGACTTGAATTGGACCTCGCCGCAACCAGATGTGTCAGCTGTGCTTCTGGTTAATGCGGAACCGGATCAAATGACGCAGCACCGTCTCAAAACACCGGCAATACTGCAGATCATCGAATGAGGGTTCGGCGGCAAGGCGCCGGTTTCGCGCCGCAGCCATTAACGAACCGTTGCCGAACAACGGGTGTAGCCGCCCTGTTTTACTTACATGGCCATCAGCCGTTTCAGCTTCGGCAATCATACGTCGGCATAAACGGTCACGCTGATCGGGCGGCGCGTTCAACAAAACACGCGCCGCCGCGCTGACATCTCCGTGTAATACGGGCCGCACCGCGCCTATCCGACCTGCAGCCTGACAGGCAATCCGGGTCCGTAAGCCGCAGATATCTGCGAAATCGACACCTCATAAGACCCTGTAACAGTATCCGTGGCCTTCATGGATGACGTATAGTGCCAATCCGGCTGGGCAACGACCTCTTCGCGGATCAGGCTACCATTCTGCCGGACCTGAACAAGGTAGGCTTCGGTTTCTTCATTCAACGGCACATCCAGCCCGGACCAGTCATCGCCATCCAGACGTGTCCGCCGCACCCATGAGAACACGTCCCTCGAGCTGGATTGCTGCACGCGAAGATGAGAGGGGGCATAGGGCCGCAAACCATTGCCTTCAAAGGCCTCGACCAGATGCTCGTAAGAGGGATCTTCATACCCTCTGGTTGCAGGGCCAATGCGATAATGTTTGGTCAGGCCACGTTCCGACCGCAACAACCCTGTCTGGAAGACACGTTCGTCCAACAACACGAACATTGATCCTTCGGGCCAGAGATCGGGCATAATCGCATCTGTCCCCAGCTGACCGCGCAACCGCCCGGACACGGAGTAGGCACCTGTCGATTGCAAAGCCGCATCCGCGAATTGGAACACCTCCCAGTTGTCCGGCGTTCCGTCGCCAATCGCCGCAAGATTTGCCCCGCTTAACAAGGCAGACCGTGGACGAGATTCCAACAGGCCATCTACCAGATTGACCTGCAAGGCATCGCCCTCGTCCCAAAGTCCGGCACTGGCCCTTCGCATCGGGCTTTCGGTGAAACCTATGACGGTCTGCCCTGTAATCACCTGTTGCAGCACATAATCTTCGTCTCCGGGTGCGGCGTACACCGCAACGCTTCCTGGCCAGGGATCTGCTGCAACCGCAAGATATGGCGCATGCGGCACTTCGGAACCGGTGATCAGAGGCAGGTCCAAGAATACCGGCAGCACCGGCACCGGAGCGACAAATGGCTTCGTCGTAACTTCATCAGCGGGGGCATCTGGCGGTGTGTAAACGCCGGGCTCGATCCTGACAGCCTCGGCCAGTTGCATTTCGGCCTGTTCAAGCCTGTCAATGCGATAGCGCGCGTCCTGCCCACCACTGACCAGCCGCACAACATCCCCTGCCCCGACATTCAAAAGCGAAGGCGGTAATGCAAACCTAGCCGTTTCACGCGAGACACGCGCCTCACTCAGCCAGCGTTCCACCGTTTGACGCCCCTCGGCCCGCGTCATGGACAACGGCATCTCATTTACCGATACCGAATGGGTTTCATCATCAGGCAACACAGCCTCTTCCGAGGCTATTTCATGGTCAGCATCAGACTGAACAAAGCGCAGCCTGACACGGCCAGACATTTCCGCCTCAGCCTCGCGGCGATATTCCACGTGTCCGTCAATGTCCGAAGTGATGGCCAACTGCTCTTCATTCAGGGTCAGGGCACGTACGCCATCCCGCATCTGAAAGATCAGTTTTCCTTCGCGTTCAAGCGCATCGAAACCATACCGCAGCATGAGCGGTTGCAATGCCGAACGGGCATCCGAAACCTGTTCAACCGCATAGCCCTGAACGGAACCGTAAAGGCCCGAGACATCAATCTCGGTAACACCGGCAGCATGGCAAAGCTCGGTCACAACAGAGGCCAGCGTTCGTGAGCCGGAACGCCCATTAAGCCAATGGCCGCGGGCATAGTTGGCCCCATCGCTCCACTGGCTGCGCAGGTTTGGAAAGGTCGGATAGGGCCGCGCATCCCACGCCCAGACATAGGCATTGGACACGTCCACCATCGGGCCGCCATAGCTGGATGAAACTGGATTGATATCTGCGTCCGACCAATAGCCAAGAACCGCCCTGAGGTATTGCGTCTGCAGAAAGTCGTCCCGAAGCCCGTTTGAATATTTCGGCAACCCGGATTCTGAAGATTTAGGGTCTAGAAACTTGTTGGGCTGGTTGGTGCCTTTGTCTACTGCCGCACAACCGAGCTCAGTGAACCAGATGGGCTTGGACTCTGGCAACCAAAGAGTCGGGTTATCGCTACGCACACCATTGATTCGCTCGTGATGCGGTTGTGACCACCAGTTGCGAACGTCCTTATAACGCCAGATCCACGGCTCGTTATGTGAACCATCTCCGATCGGCGTACGGATTTGTGCCGCCTCTTCTTCGGGCGAGGCATAATACCAGTCATAGCCTTCGCCACCTTCGATGTTCCCACGCAGATAGGAAAGATCGTAGATGGATTTTGCGCCGGCATCCGCATCCACGTGATCTTCACCGTCCCGCCAGTCGGACAGAGGCATGTAGTTGTCGATACCGACGAAATCTATGTTGTCATCCGCCCAAAGCGGATCGAGGTGGAAGTAGCGATCCCCACTGCCATCATTTGGCTGGTAGCCGAAATACTCGCTCCAGTCCGCCGCATAACCGATCTTTGTGTCTGGCCCCAGAATACTACGCACTTGCCCTGCCAAAACGCGCAGCTGCTCAACGGCCGGAAATCCGTTTAGGCCACGAATCTGGGTAAGACCACGCATTTCCGAACTGATACAGAAGGAGTCCACCCCACCTGCCGCCTTACACAAGGCAGCGTAGTGAAGAATAAATCGACACAACCCCCATTCCTGCGGGCCAGAGTAGGAAACCGTGCCGTTTCCGATAACAAAATCATCCGCTCGCGCCTGACCAAAGAAATCGGACACCTGAACATCGGCCTCTGCCATCTGGTCCGGAGACCCGTCCCGCCCAGGCGCAACGCTCAGGGTGATGCGACCGCGCCAGGGAAGGTGCGGCTGATCGCTGGCGTCTGACCAAGGGTCGGGCAATCCGTTTCCACCGATCTGATCCATCAGGATAAACGGGTAGAACATGATCCGCTTCCCCTCTTGCTTAAGGTGTTGGATCGCTTGAATGACCGACGCGTCCGCTGGTGTCGCGCCATAGACGGGCTCGTTATTTTCCTGACGAACGATCTGGGCGGTTGCCCTTGTCAGCCCCGCGACACCCCAGGGCATATTTTTGCCTTCGATACCATTTTGCAGAACCTTTGGTTGTATCTTGCATTGACCGCATCGCAGATCACTTCCGAACCAGGACACAACCAAAGAGGCGGCTTCACAGCCCGGAAGTTCACTTTTCAAGGCTTGTGTGGACGTCACGAGATCAGGCAAACCAGAGGTTGAATTCACATTGGCCGCCCAACTGCGGCCGCGGCCTTTTGTGTAATTCACCTGCTGGGACGCCAGTGCATATTCACCGGTCCCAGGCATTAGCGCCACGCCTCGTACAATACTTGACAGGGAATTTTCGGTATCAGGCAAACCAGGCTGCTCTTGCCGCACGACCTCGAACGAGAACTGCGGGACACGGTTTCCAAAAGCGCCCAGCTTCAAATTCTCGATCACAATATAGGCGGTGCCACGATAGGCCGGGACATTTCCAGTACCTTCGATTGCTTCGATCAACGGATCGGGCAGCTGATCGTCGGTGCCAGGATAGACGCGCATATTCAAACTGCTGCGCTCAATCTCTTCGCCATCCGCCCAGACACGCGGCACGTCAGATATTTGCCCCGCGCCCAACGCGACCGCTAATGAAACTGAATAGCTGTAGCTGTTGGTGGTCGTTGTAACCTCGGGCTGCTTGGGGGATCCCTTGCCACCCCCAACCGATTGCGTGGTAGAGCTGGTGCTGCGGGTTTCCAGAAAATCCGAAGCCCAGATAACCTGCCCCCCGACACGCATCCGACCAAAGATGTTGGCGACAGCGGCGCCCTCGCCCGTCTGAGTAAGGCGAAAACGGTCCAATCGGCCCGTTTCTACAACTTCGCTGCCGCTGCCCATGACCGACTGGCTCATCAAACGCTGGTCGATGACACGCCCAAGAGTGGCACCAATGGCACGGCCGATAACTGCCGTGGACAGCCCCGCAACCGTCCCGCCAATGGCCCCGCCAACAGCGGCACCCGCCGCAGACAGTAATATCGTCGCCATCTAGATATCCTCCGTGGGGAACTCAAAACAAGAAACAACCCGCCGTCGCCACGGGTCGCTTAGGGCGCTTTCAACAACGCCATGTCCGGAATAAGCGTGAATGAACCGAGGGATGTCTCGACAGGTGCTGACAATTCCCAAATGCTTGGCAACGCCACTTTCCCGCATACGAAACAGCAACACGTCTCCGACCGAAAACCATGCCGGATCTTTCTCGATGAGATGGCGGCGTGCTGCGGCCCACATACGCTCTTCGCCCTGTGGTTCAGACCAATCCATGCTATAGATTGGGACGGCCTCAGGTTCGTGCCCGAGCACAGCGCGCCATACGCCACGCAGTAGTCCCAGACAGTCCGTTCCGGTGCCTCTTACAGACGCCTGATGGACATAGGGGGTGCCTAGCCAGCTTCTGGCCTCATCAACAATGCTTTGCTTTGTCGGGATCATCGTCTGCTGCCCCCCCTGTTTGCCCCGTTTTTCTTGGGAACCGCCATCACCCAATCTTCGGAAGGCGGGTCAGGAAAGCCCTGAAAATTCGTGATATTATTGAACTTCAAGCGGCAAGTCGTCATGCGCTTGTCGCAACCTGCGGTCAGCCTCACCCTGTCGCCCTCGGCCAATCCTCCGCTGATTGCAGACCACAGAACGACCGATCGACCTGTGTCGGTCTTTTGGTCCTTCTTGACCGCCCCCCACAGCCCAGCCGCACGGCCTGTCAGCACATCAAGCCGACCACGTTCGAACCATGTCTCAAGGTGAGTTTCCGCCCCTCGCAGCTGCAAAATACTGCCACCCGTCAAACCGACGATTTCGGCTTCGTCAGAATATCCCGGGGTATCGGTGTTGAACCCGCACGCCTTGTCGCCCAGCACGGCTGTGCAGGGCTTTTGGTAAATCCGGCCCAAAGGTCGGTTCAACTTATCTGTCAGACCCCGCAGTTCGGCGTGAAAAGCCCCACCTACCCGTCGCAATTCACCAATTGATCCGCGGAACTGCAACATTCGCTGCGATGGATCGGCCCAGTTCACAAGCCATGCCCGCACCTCGGCCCCGTCGAAACGACCGGATTCGATATCTTCTTCGGTTACCGCGACATCCGATAACGCCCCCATTGCTTCCGAGTTATCAATGGACAGCCCCGTTGCCTGCTCGATCGCGGCCGCCGTCAGACCCGAACTTGCATTGAAGTCCAGGCCTTCAAAGCTCAGCTTCAGGTCATGGTCGGTAAAGCCAAACTGAACACCGTCTGTGCGCGTAATCACCCAACACCGACAGGTCGTTGTCAGACCACTCTGCAGATGGGCCTGCAGTGCCTGTTTGTCACCCGCCATCAGACACGCACCTCGACCACTGGCACGTTCGGAACGTCCCCTGCCTGAAAACTCGCGACACTTGTCTGGATCTTGTCGGTGTCAAACCTCACTGGCACATCGAATTCAAAGCCGGCGGTGATATCAACCCGTTCAGGCGGAGGCGAATAGAACGTGACCAACCCCGAGTTCAGATCCACCTCGAAGTCGACACCTTCACGCATCTCATCCTGCTCGACGCCCACGCGGACGGTTCCCAATACGGGTTTGACGACCGGCCTTACATAACAGAATCCACCCGAGGAATAGGTCTTTACCAGCTGGAATTCTGTCGCTACGCCATCACCTTGCGCAATGATCTGGTCGCCTTGGGCAACTTCGCCCGTAGCCGCACCAGATTTGAAATCGGACCAGTCTTTCCAGCGAAATCCAAACATCTGCCCCTGCCTCGCCTCGAAGAACGAGATCAACGTTTCGATGTCATCCAAGGATCGCATACCCAGACCGGCATCATAGCGACGCCGCGAATGCGCCCAGGGGGTATTGCGCTCTTCGAACCCGTTCGCCAGCGTCACAATATCCGTGCGCCTCTCGGGCCCACCGACCGAACCAAAACTCAGGCTGGCCGGAAATCTCACCTCGTGGAAATTCATGGTCTGCTCCCTGATCTACCTATTGCGATTGCCACGGCCCAGCGCGCGGCTCATCTGGGCCGCGATCTGGCTTTGGCTTCGACGGAAACCCTGCACGTCCGGGGTCGTGATGTTCATCACCACGTTCACCGCAGAGCCTCCGCCAGACATGCGCACGCCCAACTTCCCATCGGTACCGCGGGCCAGCGGCATGATGGCCTCGGGGCCAGCCTCGCCCATCAGCCCGGTGCCGCCACGCATTGGAAACGTGGTTGGACTGCTGATCACTCCGCCGTTGGCAAAGGGCATCACCCGTCCTTGGCTGAAGCTGCCGCCGTCAGCAAAAGGAAGAATGCCCTTCACAAAACCTCCGATCCCATTGGCTAGAAGGCCGCCGAAATGATCCGTGACCGGTTTGATCGCAGCAGAATAAGCGGTACGGATCATCGAGTTCTTCAACACGTCCAGCGCATCGGACAGGTTCATTCCGTCCATCACGACGCCATCGAACGCCCGTCGCAGGCCACCGGACATGCCACGCTCCAGCGTTGCAACATCCTTGCCCGTTTCCTCAAAGGCTGCTTTGATGCGCTTCATCTGCCCATCAAATGCCGCAGCCATCGATGCCGCATCACCCAACGAGTCGCCAAGCGCCTCGCCCCGCTCCTGCAGGTCTTCCAACCCGTTACGATCCGTCATCACGCTCTCCTTTTGTCTTGTCCGGATAGGCCGCCAGCAACGCATCCAAACCCATTCTGTTCATCGAAGGCATGCCCGCGCCATGCCCCAGCATCAGCCGCAACTCGGCCGGGGTAAGGCTCCAGAATTGATCCGGTGTCAGGCGTAGGCTGAGGTATCCGGCCCGCATCAATGCGGGCCAGTCGAACCCGCTCATGCCTGCCCCGGCACCATGAAGGCCCTTGCCAACAACTCGGCCGCAGCACACGCGCCGTGCATTGGCCCCCCCTCAATCTCGGCACTTAGCAGATCGGTGCGGGTGACATTGGCCCCGCCCCCCCGCAGTCCGGCGACGATAAGCGCCAGAACATCACCGCTGGAATAGGCGCCGCCTTCGAACCTTTGCACCAGTTCAACCAGTGTCCCTGTGCCCAATTCCCGTTCCAGTTCCGCCAAAGCGCCCAACGTCAGCTTCAGAACTCGTTGCTCTCCATCGATGGTCAGTGCCACCTCACCTGTCCACGGATTGGCCATCGTTACAGCGCCGTAAAGGCCAGAGCACCGGCGCTTGCCATGCTCATTTCATAGGTCGCTTCGCCATTGTGAGAGCCCGCATATTCGATGCCGGTCACCTGGAACGCACCCTCAACAATCCCGAAATCCGGGATGATGATCTGGAAACCCGGTGTCTCACCGTCAAAGAACAGCTGTCGCGCGCGCTCATCCGTTCCCGCGTCCTTGAATACGCCCGAGCCCGAAATCGAGGCCGACTTGACCCCCGCGCCCGACAAAAGCTCGCGCCAACCACCCTGGCTTTCCAGGCTGGTCACATCGACACTTTCCGCGTTGAAACTGACCCGCGTGGCACGCAGCCCCGCAATGGTCTCGAACAGACCTGAGCCGTTCATATCCACTTTGACCAACAGGTCTTTTCCGTTCTGGGCAGTCATTTGCTCTCTCCGTTGATTGCTTAATCGTCTTCCACGCGGGCGCGGAATTTCAGGTCGATCTGGCGGATCGCGCCGCCCGTTCCGGTCCGACGGGCGGAGGCACGTTCGAACCACAGCCCGACCAATCGGCCTCGATCCAGGGTCAGCCCCGCACTGTCCAGGGCGTCACAAACTGCCCCCGCCAGCGTTTTTGCTGCACCGAACCCGGCAGCTTCGGACACGACGGACACCGTGAAACGATGGACGGCACCGGTCCCCGATCGGTCCGAGGCATCGCGCACCTCTTCCGGGCCCAGCGTCACATAGGTTTGCGGAACTGAACCCGCTGGAACGGCGTCATAGATCGCTCCACCTGAAAGAGTGCTGATCTGTGTGTCTTCCGACAATTTCTGGTAAATTGCCGCCTGCAACGCGGCTGAAACGCCATAGCTCATACCGCCACCTCCTCATCCGCAAAGCAGATCAAGTACTGGCCGCGCAGGTCCCGCTCGGCGACGGCGCGGATAACGAAACGGCGTGTGCCTTCCGCAAACCGCTGATCCGGCGAGGGGCGCATGGTCGATCCTTCGGGCGCGCCACGAACCACAATCCGGTAGCCGACACGCGAAACCGGCAACCCTGCAACATTTCGCTCTGACCCGCTGCGCGCAGTGACTTCGGCCCAAACCGAGCCCAAGGCGACCCATGTTTCCAGATACCCACCGGCGCCATCAGCGGTGCGCACGGAGGATTCAAGCAACAGTTTTCTATTCAGCCGGGGCGCCTTCATTGGGCCACCCCTGCACCAAAACGAACCACACGATAGCGTTGGATCAGGCTGGTCACGCCAAAGGGCATACAGCCGGCACCCAACGTGGTCTCATCCCGGTATTCATAGTAATGCGCGGCCAACAGCAGAACCGCCTGCCCAAGATCTGCCGGTAAGCTTGACCATTCCCCGGCAATACCGGCGATAAACGCGATCTTCACGGATCCGCCGGTCGAAATAGCGGGCAAGACAGCCCCGGCAGGGCGTATCCGCGGGCGCTGGCTATCGCGATCCAATCTGTATCTGTCAGACGAAACGGCGGTTTCAGTACCCGCTGCATCCGTCAAACTGACCGTATTGATGGTCGAGACCGGCGCCACAGGCAGCACTTCTCCCGCAGGGTCACGCCAACTGTTAAGGCTCCAGGAAAACTCACGCGTGATAAGTACCTTCCCGGTACGCGCCTCAATCGCAGCAATCGCCGCCCTTAAGAAGCCCTTGAGCACTTCATCCTGCACGCTGGCACCAGTAAAGCCTGTTCCCAGCCTCAAATGCGCCTTGAACTGATCCACCGGCAGCGCCGCATCCGCGATGGCGGTTTCTTCGATCAACATCATCCATTCACTCCGCAATCTCGGACCCCTCCGGGGCCGTAACTTCAGGAATTGACGGGCACGCGCCGCCCCACGTTGCTCGGACGGAGGGGAGCAGCTAGACAACGCAGGGGTCTCACCCCGACCCGCGCCCGCCGCCCCGAGGGGCGAAGGCCCCCCGGGATTCAGCCCGCTTTAGGCGGTGCCGAATTTCACGAGTTTGATCGCAGCAAAGTCGCTGACATCACCGCCGACGCGCTTGGTCGCATAGAACAGGACATGCGGTTTGGCGCTGAAGGGATCGCGCAATACGCGCAGGTCCGGGCGCTCGGCGATGGTATAGCCCGCCTGGAAGTCACCGAAAGCAATCGAAAAGCTGTCGGTTCCCGCATCCGGCATATCTTCGGCGATCAGCACCGGATACCCCATCAGCCGCGCCGGCTCACCGGCCGCCAGACCGTCCGACCACAAGAAGCGGCCATCGCTGTCTTTCAGCTTGCGGATCAGACCAGCAGTTTTCGAGTTCATGACGAAGGTACCGTTGACCCGGTACTGCGCACCCAGCGCATAGACCACGTCCACAATGGCATCCGCTTCGACACCGCCATCGATACCGGTGGGGACATAGCCAATGTTACCCCAAGCCCAGACATCGTTGTCGACCTTGGCGTGATTCAGAATACCCTTGGGTTTGTCCGCGCCGTCGCCGTTGATAAAGGCCGAGGCCTCAGCACGTGCAAACTTGTCCGCGATACGACCGGCCAGCCAACCCTCGACATCGAACGCGCTGTCATCCAGCAGTCGCTGCGAGGCTTTGGGCAGTGCGCTCAGCTCGTGCAGCGGGATCGAGATCCGGTCAATCGACGGGGTGCTGGTTTCGCTCGCCGCAGCATTTTCATCTGCCCAGCCCGCACCGACATCCGTGTGGTCGATCAAAACATCGAACGAGTTCGCCTCGACATTTACGATCGAAGCAATCGAGCGGATAGAGGCCGTAGATTTCAGCACCGATTTGATGATCTCGGCGGTTTGCGGGTCAATCAGGTACCCACCGTCACTGTTCACAGCGCTCGAGAGGGATTTCACCTCCATCTCAAGCCCACGCAGGCCGTCATCCTCACCCGAACGCACATAGGCATCAAAGGCCTTCTGATGCGGTGCGCCGTCCTCGATTGAGGCCGCAAGATGCGGACGTGCCGCGATGGTTGATTTACGATCCAGCATGGTCAGTCGCTCTTCTGTCTGTTGCAATTTGGTCTTAACTTCAGCCTTGAGGCCCTTGAATTCGTTCACGAAGCCAGTCATCGCCTGCTTCACCTCCTGAACCAGGGGCACACCCTCTCCGGTCAAGGCCGGGGTTTCGGTCTTGCTCATCAGCACTTCCTTTTTGGGGGTGAGGTTTCGGCGCGCTAGGTTCGCGCCAGCTCCTGCCGGGCGTGATCAAACACCTCGGCAATACTGCGCCAGGTGTTCTCGGCCTCGGGGTCCACTCCCTTTGCCGCCACCCGCGCACTGGGCAACATCGGGAAGGTCACCAAAGACACTTCCCACAGCTCCAGTTCGGTCAGGACCCGCTGGCCCTTGTCATTCTTCACGGCGCGCTTGGTACGATAGCCAATCGACAGGCCATCCATTGCGCCCGCCCGGATCAACTCGGCCGCCTCGCGACCTTTCTGAGTGCTTTCCAGCAGACGTCCCTTGACCCATAAGCCCCGGTCATCCTCGTGCACCTCATTCCAGACACCAATGGGCTGCGCCGGGTCATGCTGCCAGAGCATCTTGACCCGTTGACCCGCTATGGCCAGCCCCTCAAGCGAACCGCGATACGCACCTTTCTGCACTACGTCACTGCCCTGATCTATCTGTCCAAACAGGCTGGCATAACCTTCGATCACCGCGTCCTCGGTCACCGAAAGACCCTCTCCGAACCGTGCGAACTTATGCTCCAATTCCATAAACTTCTCCATGTAACTTGCTGAATTCATGGCGTTACTGAAAGGAATGACTGAAACGCCTGCGCCAGGATCACCGCTGCCACGCCATACACCGTCAACCACAACCGCCTCTCCAGCCGCTTCATCATCTCTTCGATCTGATCCAGCCGCTGGCACAAATGCGCATGCTGAATCTCGGCCACCCGCTCATGCGCGGCCAGCCGCAAGCCTGGCGCGCAATCGAATGGCGGATATCCTTCAGCCATCCGCACGCTCCGGCAGCCCCAGCAAAGCACGCTTTTCTGCGTCAGTCAGGAACTCAGCCCCATTGACCCGCGACCAAAGCGCATCCCGCTCGGCGGACAACGCTGGAACCTGATCCAGATCGGGCTTCAGCATAAGCTCATCGCCGGTAAAGCCGGCCAACCACGCCGACACCGCCGCCGCCACCCGCGTCACCAGGGGCAGCACGGTCAGGCGGTAAAACGCCCGGTTGGCCTCCTGATAGTTCGAATAGGTCGCATCGCCCTGGATCCCCAGCAACATCGGCGGGACCCCAAAGGCCAGCGCGATCTCGCGGGCGGCGGCTTCTTTAGTCTTCTGAAACTCCATGTCCGAGGGCGAAAAGCCCATCGGCTTCCAATCCAGGCCCCCCTCCAGAACCATCGGACGGCCAGCATTCCGCGCCCCGCGATAGTTCTGCTCGATCTCATCGGACAATCGCCGGAACTGATCCTCGGCCATCACCCCATGGCCATCACCGCCCTTCCAGACCAGCGCCCCCGAAGGCCGCGCCGCATTGTCCAACAAGGATTTCGACCACCGCGACGCGCTGTTATGCACATCAATCGCCATCGCCGCCGCCTGCATCGGCGAAAACCCATAATGATCATCCTGCGGGTGGAACGATTTGATATGACAGATGTTTTCCGCTGTAAACCGATGCTTTTTGCCACCCACTGCATAATCATACGCCTTGGGCCACCCATCCGCGCCCGGCACCACACTCATCCGGTCCGAACGCAAGACGTGCAGCTCAACCGGCAGGCCTTCATCAGCCTGAACCGCCTCGACATAGGCATTGCCCGACAGCAGCAACTGCCCGAACAAAGCTTCCATCAACTCCGCCCGCCCCTGCGCAGCATTCGGACGGCGCATGAGGCTCAGGATCGGATGCACGTCATAACGCTGCGCCTGATCCTGCAGCACCAAAGGCAACGCCGCCGCCGCCTCAGCAATCAACTTGACCGAGCGAAACCCCACCGGGTTCCCCGAAAACCCCGTCCGCGTCAGCGACACCGCATCCCGAGGGCTCCACGCCACGCGCCCGCCCGTCTGCCATGCCACCACAGGCCCCGCCGCGCTCGCCTTCGCCTCGGGCGCTTCATCAGCCGATCCACGACGCAAGAAATCGAATACCATCTGTGCTCCTTTCTGCCGCCGCTCTGCCCGGCTTGTTGAAAGGAGTTATGAGGGAAAGAAGTTTAAGGCTTGGGAATGAGGCGTACGGGGGGTGGGCAACGGGATAGCTGTAGCTGCATTGACATGGGGCTACGCAGCCGAAACGAGTTCAAATCCTATGCTGATGACACTCCTGTCGAATCCGCAACTTCATGCAAGCAAGATCGGATCATTATGAGTAGTTTCTCAGCCTCCGGAACATAGTCCAACAGTATAGGATAGTATGTCCTGCCTAAGAGCATCGGATGGCCGGGATGGGATAGTCCAAGCCCGAATGGTTGCACCTGCTGTTCCGAAAGAAGAATGCCAACTTCAAGTGATGGATAAGGGCGGCTATCGACTATTGAATACGGAAACGTCGGTGAATGTTCACACGAAACGACATAGAGCCGGACACCAAGCCTCCAGTTTCTACCCCGCCGGCAAACAATTACCCGCCTGTTCGTAACAAAATAGGCCAAATTATACAGGACGTAGTGCCGCTGACTCGCGATGCTAAACGAAAAGACAACGAAAGCGAACGTTACTGCTCCGTATATCCAATACGCCTCAAAACGGCCAAACTCGGCATCGGCATTGATGAATGGAATAGTAGCCCACATGACGACCGAAGCGACCAACAGGAAAACATGAATCTTCCGCTCCTCACCTACCGCCTGAAAGAACTTGCGTCCGTATCCGGGTTCACCCGACCAGAGCAACTTTTCGCCGGGGGCGAGAATATCTTTTAAATCAAATCTGTTGGTACTGGTTACTGTGACTTTTTGCATAGCTTAGCCTTTAAACTGTCAAATCTGCAGAAACCAGCCGCAAACAGTTGATAGCAAAGCTTGGTTAAAGCTCTGTTGTCGTCATTCCTTCCTGATCGCTAAGCTCACAAACTCCTCACCCTCGGCCGTCGAAACGCCCTCGCAGGCCCGACAACCAACTCATGCAACGCCCAGACCAGTGCGTCGACCCGGTCGGGTGAGCCCTGACCCCCGAACCCCCGCGCGGTCATCTGGCACATCTGCTCCTCCAGCGCGCCCAGCCCAGCCACATGGCTTATCCGCCCCTGTTCGTACAAAGCCGCCACAGGCTCGGCCCGCGCAACCTTGCCGCGTGACGCTCGCACCGCGCGGTACGGGACCAAAGGGTCCACCTGCCGCACGACCTCTTCCACCAGTTGCCCACCCTGATTGACCTCGGCAACCAACCGCTCGGCCCCAAACTCATCCATCGCGTCAATCGCCGCCTGCGCCCAGCCCGCCGGGCCAACGCCTTGCACCGTCCGGTCAGCCAAGACATAGCACCGCCAGTCCTCGGGCTGCCCTTTCAAGCACGCCCCAACGACGACGATCCCACAAGCATCCGCATCCGATCCCGCCGTCACCGCCGGGTCCAGCGCCACCACGATGCGGTCCAGCTCGGGCACCTGCGCGCAGCGCGCTGCCTCTAGCATAGAACCCGTCCACAGCGCCCCCTCGGCATCCGACAGCAGCACCCCGTCCAACTCCTGCCGCCCCAGCCGTGTACCGGCATAGCGCGCGCGCACCTCGGCTAGAAACGACCCCGCTAAATTGGCCCGGTTCGCCTCGGTCGGCGCATGGGTCTGCACCGTGGACGGCGACGCCAGCAGATCCTTCAAAACCTTCACATTGCGCGGCGTGGTCGTCACACAGACCCGGGGCTGGTCCCCCAACCGCAGCGCAAATTGCAACATGTCCCAGGTCTCGCCCCCCTTTTTCCACTTAGCCAGCTCATCCACCCAGGCCGCATCGAATTGCGGCCCGCGCAACCCCTCAGGATCATGGGCCGAGAACGCCTGCGCCTCGGCCCCATTTGGCCAGACTAGTTTTCGCTCTGACGCCCTCCAAATAGGTCGACGATCCGGTGGTGAGCATTGCAATATCCCACTATCGCCAAAGATCATCACGTCGCGCACCTGATCAAACGTCTCGCCAAGCAGAGCCACCCGGCGCGCCTTACCCGTGTCCAACGGCAAAGACCCCTCAACCATCGACCGAACCCACTCGGCCCCGGCCCGCGTCTTACCAGCGCCACGCCCCCCAATGATCACCCATGACCGCCAATCGCCCTCGGGCGGCAACTGATGCGGCAGAGCCCAGAACTCAAACAGGAAAGGGAGGGCACACAGCCCCCCCTCCCCGATCTCACTCAGAAATCTGTCCTGCACCGCAACAGGCGCGGAGGCGAGCCAGCCTGCACCCGATCTCAGATCGTGCCCGATCAAGGTCGAGCGCATAGCCCCCTTGGGCAATTCCGGCTTGTCTGTGATGTTGTTCGACAAAGCTTGTCTCCACTTTTTGGCAACTTCGGATCAGCCCCTCAAGCTGTCCCAGTTGCTTGCCTGTACCAGCAAGATCTGCATCCTCCCCGGCACCGATCTGCTTGCGCAGTTCTTCCGCTGCTTTGCGCAGATCGCGAATGGATGTCTCGAGCGACCGCAACAAGTCAGCCGTCTGGGAAATCCGCTCTTCCGGGGTAATTAAAGTCATGTTTGCGTATTGACCTCATGCGTGAGTTTTCTCCGCACGAGAGAAACGAAAAACGGCCGCCGGGTGTTACCCCGGGGCCGTTGCCCACTTCTTCTAGCATGACACAGTTCGTACCAAATTAAGTTCGAAAAGTCAATGAATTGCGCAACACCCACGCAACAGGGAACGTGCGGTGCAGGTTAATATTTTCTTCCCTGCCGGAGTCTTTAGCTGCTGCCAGTCAAATCCTGCGCCAGCATCAGCGCATTCATATCCGGATCATAAAACGTGGCCGTGCTGACCATCCCTTCGATCGTTTCCGTCGCACCATCGAAGGCCACCCCTGCGGCCTCTAACGCACTGCGGGCAGTGGTGATATCGGCGACCTCAAACACTGGAACGCAGTTCCCCGGCGAAGGCTCGGCCTGCTCTCCTAACCCCAATGTGACACCGTCCACATTGGTGTGCATCTCACTCCAACCCGCTTCATCTATGTGGTGGGCAAGTTCAAACCCCAGTTTGTCATTGAACCATTCAGCGCTGGCATGGCGATCCCGAACCGAAATCGCAAGGGTGATCGTGTTTTTCAAAGAAACAAGGGGCATCAATCTTTCCTTTTGAGCTAAATTATATTAACTATACTTTATGGACATTAATTTGCTTGTCAAGCTGACCTCCCGAGCTTGGTCGCTGAATATTCTGGCACTCATGCATTCCGGCACTCCTGGCAGGCAGGCCGCTCTGCTTGCTGCCACCAGCGCAGGAAGAACTGCCTTCTCAGCAAGCCTGGACCATCTCATACGCCTTGACCTGATCGAAAGGAATCCGGGTCACGGGCACCCATTGCGCCCTGAATTCCGATTAACCCTGCCGGGGATCGAAGCCGCCAGTATGGCCAGCGCAATCGTAAACGCCGTTCCGGATGACACCAAGTTCAAGTTCGTCCGCAAATCCTGGACCGTTCCAATCCTGGCGCTCACCGGCACTCCGCATCGCTTTTCCGCCATCAAATCAGATCTGGCAACAATCACGGATCGGGCGCTGTCCTCCTCCCTTCAACAACTAGAGGCGCTGAACTGGATCCGAAGGGACATTGAAACTGCCGCACGGATGCCCTTCCCGACATATCGAGCTGTGAGAACCGGGTCTGCGATCAACCAGGCGGTCAATCTAACCGCTTAAAGGTTGCAAACAGCCCACAACGATCCTTTTCGCCGGATGCGATCCCTAACGCACAGCTTGACATTCCGCCCCGCAACCTGCATGAGCCCCCTAACAAAGCGCTGACGCGTGAGCATTGGCAGGTCCGACCTGCTCCACAGCGCTCGATTCACCCTATAGTTCCCCTTCACGCAGGGTTCTGAATGCGACGGCCGGATGCCGCGGGAAACGCCTGTGCATCCAGAGTCTTAGCGTAACCCTGTTGGCATCGCATATTGCGCTGCTGATTTATGTCGTCCGTGGTGATCCAGTCACCAGGGGCAAAAAAGGAATGATATTTGTTCGACTTTGATATGCTGGGCCTGGCCCCGGCCCTGAACGACGCTTTGAAACGCGCCAATTTTTCACAACCCACTCCGATTCAGAACCAGGCTATCCCCATGGCATTGCAGGGGCACGATATTCTGGGCCTTGCCCAGACCGGCACCGGCAAGACGCTGGCTTTTGGCCTACCTCTGATCGACCACCTGCTGGCTCAGACCGGCAAGCCAGCGCCGAAAACCGCCAAGGCTCTGATCCTTGCCCCGACCCGTGAACTGGTCAACCAAATCGCAGATAGCCTGCGCAATTTGACCACGAATACGAAGCTGCGTGTGGCGACAGTTGTTGGCGGTCAGTCCATCAGTAGGCAGATTTCGTTTCTGGCACGCGGCACAGACATTCTGGTTGCCACCCCTGGTCGTTTGATCGACCTGATGGAACGAAGAGCGGTCGACCTCGGCTCGGTACGTCATCTGGTACTGGACGAAGCCGATCAGATGCTGGACATGGGCTTTATTCATGCTCTGCGCCGGATTGCACCGCAGTTGGGCACGCCCCGCCAAACGATGCTGTTCTCTGCCACTATGCCCAAGCAGATGGAAGAACTCAGCCAGGCCTACCTGACAAACCCGCAACGCATTCAAGTGTCCCCTCCGGGTAAAGCCGCCGACAAGATCACCCAATCGGTTCATTTCCTGAGCCGCGCGGAAAAACCGAGCAAACTGCGGGAGATTTTATCTGCGGATAAAGAAGCTCTGACGCTGGTGTTTTCGCGTACAAAACATGGCGCCGAGAAACTGATGAAGGGCCTAGTGGCCGACGGCTTCAACGCCGCCTCGATCCATGGCAACAAAAGTCAGGGACAGCGTGACCGGGCGATCAAAGCTTTCCGCGCAGGCGAAATAAATGTCTTGGTGGCGACAGACGTGGCCGCTCGCGGCATCGACATCCCGGGCGTTGCCTATGTCATCAACTACGACCTACCCGAAGTGCCGGATAACTACGTCCACCGCATTGGCCGAACCGCCCGTGCCGGCCGCGAAGGCGAGGCGATCGCTTTCTGTGCACCGGATGAACTGGATCAACTGAAGCAGATTCAGAAACTGATGAAAATTGAGGTTCCGGTCGCCAGCGGCACAATGCCCGAGTTCGCCGAACCCGGAAAATCGCGGAAAGGCGGAGGGTTCCGTCGCCGTGGTCCAAAGCCGCAAGCAGCTAACAAGTCGGGCAATCCCGGAGGCCCAAAACGTCGGCGACCGCGTCGATCCTCCGCCGCCTAAATCTAAAAGGCGCCGCTATTCGCGGCGCCTTTTTTTAGTTTCCGGTGCTTTGGCGCTCGGCCTCAATCTCACGCCATTTGGCGACGTTTCGATTGTGCTCATCCAGTGTCTCGGCAAAAGCATGTCCGCCGGTGCCATCTGCAACAAAGAAAACAAAATCAGTCGCTTCGGGCGAAACTGCGGCTTCAAGACTTGCAAGACCAGGATTTGCGATAGGTGTTGGCGGGAGCCCATCAATCACATAAGTGTTCCAAGGCGTTGCACGGCGCAGTTCGCTGCGGCGCAGGCCTCGGCCCAACGCGCCCTGCCCCTTGGTGACACCATAGATTACAGTCGGGTCCGTCTGCAGCTTCATGCCTCGCTCAAGCCGGTTTACAAATACGCTAGCGACCTGTCCACGCTCATGCGGAACACCAGTTTCCTTTTCGATGATTGACGCCAAAATCAGCATCTCTTCGGGGGTTTTGATTGGCAAATCATCCTGCCGCCCTTCCCAGGCGGCGTTAATGCGCAGTTGCTGCTTATCCTGCATCGACTGCAGGATTGCCGCCCGATCGGCACCTCGCACAATGTCATAGCTGTCCGGTGCCAGCGCCCCTTCGGCCGGTATTTCAGGGATATCTCCCGTCAACGCGTCGATCTGCTTAAGACCCTCGACCACTTGCCAGGATGTAACACCTTCAGCAATCGAGACCCGGTACCGTGTGTCCGAGTCTTCGCGCTTTTGGGTATAAGCCGCGGGCTCTTCTTCTTCCGTCACATCGAACGATGCGATTTCATCGAAGTCCAATGTTGCGGGGTTCAATTCGCGTACACGGGTTTGTATGCGGGTTACACCGATCCGGTACTCAATCTCGGATCCGCAGGTGCTGGCACCGCTGCGCGTAATCTCATCAATGATCTGCTCCATCGAAGCACCCTCGCGGACCAGAAAGCTGCCTGCCTTCAGCTGAGGTGCCTTGTCGGTATAATCCGCCGCCATACGGAATATCGTAGCGCTGCTGATCGCGCCCTGATCCTCCAGCTGTCGACTGACCTGCGTCATGTTCGAGCCACGTTCGACCTGCAAACACATCGCAGTTTCCAGAGGGCCCGCATTCTTGTATCGCGCCTGCCCCCATAAAATCAGTCCACCGGCAAGAAACAAGCCGACCACCAGGATGGTCAGCATGTTGGAGGCCAAAGCGCGCCACATTTAGATGGCCTTTCCGAAGATCACACTTGCATTGGTGCCGCCAAATCCAAACGAGTTTGACAATGCGACATCAATCTTGCGCTCACGCTTAGCATTCGGAGCCAGATCAATCTGCGTCTCGACCGCTGGGTTGTCCAAATTGATCGTCGGTGGCGCAACCTGATCGCGGATTGCGAGGATCGAGAAAATGGCTTCGATCGCGCCTGCAGCGCCCAAAAGATGGCCCGTGGCCGATTTGGTCGAACTCATCGTTACATTCGCCGAATGCTCGCCCAGGAGACGCTCGACCGCACCCAATTCAATGGTATCGGCCATGGTCGATGTGCCATGCGCGTTAATATAGTCTAGGTCCTTCGGCTCCAGCCCCGCGCTGCGTAGCGCTGCGTTCATAGAACGCTCTGCGCCATCGCCGTCCTCACTGGGTGCGGTGATATGATAGGCATCACCGGACATGCCATAGCCCAGAACTTCGGCATAGATTTTCGCGCCACGCGCTTTTGCGTGCTCGTACTCTTCCAGAACAACGATGCCCGAACCTTCACCCATGACAAAACCGTCTCGGTCGACGTCATAGGGGCGGCTGGCTGCTTTGGGGTTATCCGCGTATTTGGTCGACAGCGCCTTGCAAGCGTTGAATCCAGCGATACCGATTTCGCAAATGCACCCTTCGCCACCACCGGCAACCATTACGTCAGCGTCACCGGCACGGATAATGCGGCTTGCGTCACCAATAGCGTGAGCACCGGTCGAACATGCAGTCACAACCGAATGGTTCGGGCCTTTGAATCCATGGCGGATCGACACCTGACCCGAGGCCAGGTTAATCAGCGCGCCTGGAATAAAGAATGGCGACACCCGTCGAGGGCCCTTGTCGCGGATCAGGTTAGCCGTTGCTGCAATGGAGCCCAGCCCACCGATACCTGAACCGATAAGAACGCCGGTGCGCAAGCGCGCCTCTTCATCCTCGGGCAGCCAGTCGGAATCCTTGCAGGCCATTTCAGCAGCTGCAATCGAGTACAGAATGAAGTCTTCGATCTTGCGCTGCTCTTTCGGCGGCATCCAGTCGTCAGGATTGAATGTCCCGTCGGTGCCGTCGCCTCGCGGAACTTCGCAGGCATACGTTGTGGTGACCCCACTTGCCTCAGCATCAAATTGCGTGATCGGGCCTGCACCGGATTCCCCATCCAGCAACCGCGACCATGTTTCCTCGACCCCGCTGGCCAATGGAGTGACCAACCCAAGACCGGTTACAACGACTCTGCGCATAAAATGCCTCTTGCCTGCTTCCTGTTTGAGAAACGCTCATACCCCGGGCCGGGGTGCGGGGGCAAGAGCAAGGCGCAATCATCACACAAGCAGATTGAGCGGAACACCTACAGTATACACTCTTGCAATGCGGCTCCTGGCCAGATGAAAGCCCGCCCTTTCACTGGACATGAAAGGGCGGAACCTGTTGTTTTGGAAGAAATCTTACTGAAACGCCGCAACCGGTTCGTGCGCTGTGCTGGCAACATTCAGCGCATCTGAAAGCTCGAGCGTCTTTCTGAACAGCGCGCGGCCAACCAAGGCGCCCGAAATATTCGGGATATAAGCCAACCGCGAGATATCATCTGTCGTGCGGACCACACCGCTTGCGATGATCGGTGTGCGAGATGTCTCTGCCAGCCCCGAGATCAGGCCCAGCTGTGCCTCAACGTCTTCCATGTCGCTATCGATATCAGTGACCAGAATTGCCGCAAATGGCGTCTCTGAAAACGCTTCGATAAAGGCCTCTGGTGTAAACGCACTTTGACTACGCCAACCGTCGGTCATCACTAAGCCTTGCCAAACGTCTACGGCCAGAACGATTTGGTCCGGATAAAGTTTGGCCAATTCTTTCACCAGATTTGGATCCCACGCAGCCATAGTGCCGATAACAATCCGGCCTGCGCCCTTGTCGATCCAGTGCTCGACTTGCTCGCGCGTTCTCATACCACCTGCCAACTGCACAGGAATTTCGGCAGAACGGATGATCTCTTCAACCATCTCCGAATTGGTATCGCGCCCTTCAATCGCGTCAAAATCGGTCAAGTGCATCCACTCGGCTCCAGCATCGGCCCAACTGCGTGCCGTTTCTGCGGGATTCACGTGCCAAATCATGGCCTCATCCAGACGACCCTTGTCCAGTGTGACACAGCGGCCGTTCTGCAGTTCCATCGTAGGGTAAATCCTCATGAGCTTGCTCCTCCGCTCAATCGCAACGTCAATAGAGGATACCATACCCTCAACTCTATCGGCGAGAATTTCCAGTTTCGGCAAACCAAAGGCAATTTGCGGCACGATCAAGGAGAAAGGTTAAGCCAGTTTGGGCGGCCCGTTTCTTTTCAGAAGGTTCACCTGACTTCCCATATAGTCGCGCTCGGCCATGAGCTCATAACCCAGCTTTGCCGCCAGATTCTGCGACGCGTGGTTTTCAGCATCAATCAGGGAAACCAGTGGTCCAGGCATTATTCTGTCAAACCAATCATGTGCGGCCTGTGCCGCTTCAAAACCAAATCCCTGCCCCTGGGCTTCTGGTGCCAATAGCCATCCGGCCTCGGGAAAGCTGTCGAAGTCGTCGCCTAACCCTCGGTTACGATAGAAAAAGCCAGCTTGACCTATCATCTGACGATTCGACTGTCGAAAGACGGCCCATTGGCCAAAACCGGCCATCTGCCAGTGGCCGGCATTCCTCAGAAAGGATTCCCACGCTTCGCCCCGCGATAGCGGTTCCCGGCCAAGATGGCGCACAACACAAGGGTTCCGCCAAATCTCAGCGTAACGACTAAAGTCGTCGGGACGCATAGCGCAAAGCATCAGACGTGCCGTATTTATCATCGGGGTGGATCGTAGCATGCCCTGCCCGCTCAGAATTTCCTGCCTCGCGTAAATGGTTGCGGGTCAATAGCTATCTGGCAAGCGCGAATTCCGGCTGGGCAAAAAAAACGGCGCCTCCGTTGCCCGGAAGCGCCGTTTTAGCGGATAAAGAAGGTCTTAAGACGCTTCAGAGATGAATTTGACGGCGTCGCCAAAAGTTTGGATGGTTTCGGCTGCGTCATCAGGAATCTCGATGCCGAACTCTTCTTCGAAGGCCATAACCAGCTCAACAGTGTCCAGGCTGTCTGCACCCAGATCGTCGATGAAGGACGCGTTTTCGGTCACTTTATCTTCTTCAACACCCAAGTGCTCAACAACGATCTTTTTAACGCGATCTGCGACGTCGCTCATGTCTATTCCTCATTTCATTTCAGGGCATAGTGCCCGGTTCTGCCCTTGCCCGCTCAGGCTGGCCTTGATGTGCCCGTTCTGGGCGGTTTAGGTCCCCGATTACCGGGTAAGTAGAAGGTTGACCATCCGGCCAGCCCCTGCATATGTGCGCCGCCTATAACACAGACAACGCCCGAGGCAAACGCTTTCGCGCCCACCTCGATCCGCGCTCACAACATGGCCATACCGCCGTTCACATGCAAGGTGGTTCCGGTAACATATCCGGCTTCGGCACTTGCAAGATACAGCACAGCCGCAGCAATTTCCGAGGGGTCACCCATACGACCGGCAGGAACCTGCGTCAAAATCCCAGATTTCTGATCCTCGGTCAGTTTGTCGGTCATCGCAGTCGTAATGAAACCGGGTGCCACCGCATTGGCGGTGATTCCACGGCTGGCAACCTCATAGGCCAACGATTTGGTCATGCCCACCATGCCTGCTTTGGATGCAGCATAGTTGGCCTGACCCGGGTTCCCTGTCGCACCCACCACCGATGAGATATTAATGATCCGGCCCCAGCGCGCTTTCATCATGCCCCTCAAAACACCTTTGCACAGCCGGGCAGTAGATGTCAGGTTGACGTCGATCACGCTCTGCCATTCTTCATCGGACATACGCATGAACAGATTGTCTCGCGTGATCCCGGCATTATTCACCAGGATATCAACCGATCCCATTGCCTCAGCAGCCTGCTTCGGAAGGGCTTTCACCGCCTCGGCATCACTCAGGTTGCAGGGCAGAACATGGGCGCGTTCACCCAATTCGTCGGCCAGAGCCTGTAGCGGCTCAACTCGCGTTCCAGACAAAGCCACAGTTGCGCCGGCTGCATGCAAACTTCGCGCAATTTCTCCACCGATCCCGCCCGATGCACCGGTGATCAGTGCGTTCTTACCTGTCAAATCAAACATTCGGTTTTCCTCTTGATGCTCGGTGTCTCACGATTCGGCCTGTGTCACATTCTGCACGTCATCAGGCGTACCGACAGCTTTACCAACGATCGCACGGTCAATTTTGCGAATCATACCGGACAGAGCTTTGCCCGCCCCGATTTCCCAAGTTTCACTCACGCCTTGCGCAACCATGTACAGTACGCTTTCGCGCCAGCGAACCGAACCTGTGACCTGCTCGATCAGCAACCCACGGATCAGATCGGGATCTGTGACAGCCTCGGCCCGCACATTGGCAACCAATGGCACGGCAGGAGCTTTGATTTCGACATTTGCCAGGGCTTCGGCCATGACATCAGCGGCAGGTTGCATCAATGCACAGTGGAAAGGTGCGCTGACGGGCAACATGACCGCGCGCTTGGCGCCTTTTTCTTTGGCGATTTCTGCGGCGCGTTCCACAGCAGCCTTTGCGCCTGATACCACGACTTGTGTGGGATCATTGTCATTGGCAGCCTGACAAACTTGACCCTGCGCAGCTTGGTCTGCAACAGTGCGCACAGCATCAAGATCCAATCCAAGAATAGCGGCCATTGCGCCCTCTCCAACGGGAACCGCACTCTGCATCGCTTGCCCGCGGGTGCGCAAAAGGCGTGCCGTATCAGCGACCGACAATGCCCCTGCCGCAGCGAGCGCGGAGTACTCCCCCAGCGAATGCCCAGCGACAAAACCAGCATCCGCAATCGAAATCCCATTGGCCTCCAGGGCTCGCATCGCAGCCATCGAGGTCGCCATTAGCGCTGGCTGCGCGTTCTGGGTTAGGGTCAGGTCCGCAATATCACCTTCCCAGATCAGATCGCTCAGCTTTTCCCCAAGCGCCTCGTCCACCTCGTCGAATACAGCCTGTGCAGCCGGATAGGCCTCGGCCAGAGCCTTGCCCATACCGATAGTCTGGGCACCTTGCCCCGGGAAAACAAATGCGCGTGTCATTGCAACCTCTTGGATGACGTTAGGTTGCCGCGGGGTGTAAACCGACAGACCGCGCGGCACAAGCTTTGCCTGATCTCTGCACTTTGGCACCGGCTCTGTGCATCCCTTGCTATTGTGTCCTAGGCTTGTAGCGGTAGGTTGTTGCATACGATCCACCTTCCGGAGCCTCAGATGCCTTCGTCAAACACCTTCTCAAGCTATGGAAGCGTAACCAAGACTTTTCACTGGCTGACAGCGTTACTTATCTTCACCGCATTCCCTCTGGGGTGGGTCGCCAACGGATTGGCCCATGCGATTTATGATCCGGCCATAGCCACAACCGAAGATGACATTGCACGCGCCGCCAGCCTTTTTTCTCTCCATAAAACCGTCGGGGTCACTGTTTTCTTTGTCGCGCTCGCGCGTATCATGTGGGCGATAGCGCAGACCAAACCCGGTCTATTGAACGCCGAGAACAAGCCCGAGGCCTTTGCAGCTGAAACCGTGCATTGGCTGCTTTACGCATCTTTGGTTCTGGCCCCACTAACCGGGTGGACCCATCACGCTGCCGCCGAAGGTTTCGCTCCGATTTTGTGGCCCTTCGGGCAGGGCCTACCCCTTGTACCAAAATCCGAGTATCTGGCAGAGCTGACCGGAAGCCTGCATTGGCTGTTCGTCTGGACACTGGCCGGTTCAGTCGCGCTGCACGTCGCCGGGGCGCTAAAACACCACATTATCGATAAAGACAGCACGCTGCGCCGAATGATGCCGGGCGCCTCGGATGCACCGGAACCGCCAGAGCAAAGCCATTCAATGACCCCCGCATTGGCCTCTTTGGCCATTTGGGGTGCCGTTCTGGTCGGAGGATGGTCAATCGGCGCGTTTGACCACCAATCTACAGCTGGCACAGAGGTCGCAGAACTGACCCAGGTACAGTCCGACTGGAACGTCCAGGAAGGCAATCTAAGCATTACCATCACCCAGCTGGGCAGCCCGGTAACCGGCAGCTTTTCCGATTGGACCGCTGCAATCGCTTTCGAAGATCCGCCCATGCCGGGCCTAGCAGGATCAGCAGATGTCACAATCGCGATAACATCGCTCAAGCTCGGGACAGTCACAGATCAGGCAATGGGTGTTGATTTCTTCGACAGTGCGCAATTTCCAACCGCTCAATTCAAAGCTGATCTCTTCAAAACTGAGGACGGGTACGAAGCGCGCGGCGCGTTGACCATTCGCGACAAGAGTGTGGACGTAGTGTTGCCATTTACCCTCGACCTTCAGGGTGACAGCGCAGCTATTTCAGGACAGCTTGAACTGAACCGGCTGGATTTCGACATCGGCACTTCGCAGTCGACCGAGGATTCGCTGGGTTTTGTTGTTACAGTATCAGTTGATCTTACAGCAAAACGTGGCAACTAAGAAAATGGGCCGCCGAAGGGTTACTCCGGCGGCCTCGTTTCAACTCGTTGTAATGGTATTAGTCGGCCTTCTGGGCTTCGACTGAAATCTGAAGTTCAACTTCGTCGCTTACGAATGGCGCAAACTGACCAAGGTCGAACTCACTACGCACTAAGGTGGTGGTTGCGTCGAAACCGGCCCAGGGCTTTCCTGCCATAGGATGTTCACCCACCTGGTTCAGCTTGGCATCAAGAACAACCGATTTGGTCACGCCGTTCATAGTCAGATCGCCAGTGATGTTGGCAGTGTTTTCGCCCGTGACTTCGATACCAGTAGAGGTAAAGGTCACCATTTCTCCTTCGGTCACACCAAAGAAATCCTCGGACATAAAGTGGTCTTCACGTGGCTTCCAACCGGTAATCATCTCGACCACTGGCATGGATACTGTAACACTGGATGCAGCCGGGTTTTCCTGATCGAACATGATCTCGCCTTCAAACCCCGAGAACATGCCATGGGTGGTCGAGAAGCCAAGGTGGTTATAGCTGAAAAGAACTTGGCTGTGGCTGGAGTCCAGAACGTATTTTTCGGCGCCGGCAAATGCCGTTGTGGCCGAAACCGCGAGCGCTGCTGCAAGAAGGGTGGATTTCATGATAATCTCCGCAATTTTGTAGATGCAAACCTCTTGGGTTGCTCGACAACGAAAATGTGCTGCCCTAGGGCAGCACACAAGTAATATTATTTCACAATATCTGTTCTTAATTGAACAGAATAAAACTCAGGCGAAAATTGTTACACTTCCGCTAAGTTGACCTTTGAGCGCTCGGCTGACATCCGCCGATTCAAGCGGCAATTTCATCAACAAGCTGCCGTCCACATCGAACAACTCGATCTGGTCTTCAATGAAACGGGCACCACCCAGGCTGTCATAGCTCCGGCGCAAAACTGTCTGCGGGCGGCCATTTTCATTCTTTTGCAATACCCGGACCTCGCGGCGGATCGGGTCAAAATACGCATCAGGACGCGCGTCCAGAACTTCGATGGTCAGAAGGCTGACACCTACCAGAAGGAACATCAGCGAGGCCGCCAATTTGATCGGCCAGACTTCGGTGGCCATTGCCGTGCTGGGCATCAACCACATGGAAAAGGCAGAAACTATCAGTAGCGCACCGGCCAGACGGGCCAGAACCATCCGAGCTTTCCAATTTGGTGCAAAGCTAATGAGCACCGGCACTGACTTTTCAAAACTTACGCCTGTGGCGGATTTCTCGAAGGTATTTGTGTTAATCGCGGTCATTTTCAGTACCCTGTTTCTCAGGTTGCCGTTCCAACTTTTGTCAGTCCGGTTAATTTCCGGTATACAAAACAACTTTGAGCCGAAAAGCGTCAGGAATTGGGCAGCGCAGAGGAAATAGCGCGACTTCACAAAGGCATCTGTGGCAGGCCTTGCCCCCAGCGTACAAACGTGTATATCGGGCCATCCTTCGCAAACGACATGAATCGCGCAGCCTCTCGTGGCAGGGTCGCGAAGGACGAAACGGCCCCGCCTATGAAATGCGCCTTGATAGAAACAGGAGTGCACATGCCACTATATGAGCATGTAATGATCGCGCGTCAGGATTTGTCCAACGCGCAGGCAGAAAGCCTCGTCGAACATTTCGGCACCGTTCTGGCTGACAATGGCGGCAACGTCATCGACAGCGAGTACTGGGGCGTCAAGACGATGGCCTACAAGATCAACAAGAACCGCAAGGGTCACTATTCCTTCCTCAAGACCGACGCTCCCGCTGGCGCCGTTCAGGAAATGGAACGCCTGATGCGCCTGCACGACGACGTTATGCGCGTTCTGACCATCAAGGTCGACGAGCACAACGAGGGCCCTTCGGTCCAGATGCAGAAGCGCGACGAGCGCGAAGGCCGCCGCGAGCGCCGTTGATTAACGCCTGAAGAAAGGACACTAAACCATGGCCGCAAAACCATTTTTCCGCCGCCGCAAGGTCTGCCCGTTCTCGGGTGAGAACGCGCCGAAGATCGACTATAAAGACACTCGTCTGCTGCAGCGTTACATCTCTGAGCGTGGCAAGATTGTACCTTCGCGCATCACCGCCGTTTCGGCGAAAAAGCAGCGTGAACTGGCCCGTGCTATCAAGCGCGCCCGCTTCCTCGCCCTGCTGCCCTACGCCGTTAAGTAAGGAGATACTGACATGCAAGTTATCCTGCTGGAACGCGTTGCGAAACTGGGTCAGATGGGCGACGTCGTTGACGTCAAGTCCGGTTATGCCCGCAACTTCCTGTTGCCTCAGGGCAAAGCGCTGAGCGCATCGGACGCCAACATCGCGTCGTTCGAAGCCCAGAAAGCGCAGCTTGAAGCCCGCAACCTGGAATCCAAGAAAGAATCTGAAGCGCTGGCTGAGAAGCTGGACGGACAGCAATTCATCGTGATTCGCTCGGCCTCGGATGCCGGCGCACTGTACGGATCGGTCACCCCGCGTGACGCCGCAGACGCCGCAACCGAAGCAGGTTTCACTGTCGACAAGAAGCAGATTGCCTTGATTGCACCGATCAAGGACCTGGGTCTGCACACAGTCGCAGTTAAACTGCACCCCGAGGTTGAAGTGAAAATCGAAATGAACGTTGCTCGTTCGCAAGAAGAAGCCGAACTACAGGCATCGGGCAAATCGATTCAGGAACTGGCCGCCGAAGAAGAAGCCGCCGCAGAATTCGAAATCGCCGAGCTGTTCGACGATATCGGTTCCGCCGCTTCCGACGACGACGATCTGGTTGCTCAGGATGCTTCGGCCGAAGAAGACGAAGCCAAAGCCTGATCCTCGGGTTTCGAATTGAACAAGAAAGGCCGCACGATCTGTGCGGCCTTTTTTATGCCTCCGCCCGGCGAAATCCAGCTTGGGCCCCGGCCTTTGCTTGCGGTCATCAATAGGTTTCCTATCATCGCATAATAATTATTCGGAGACGATCAATGACATTTCTTCTGCGCCGCAGTGTATTGGCATTATTGATAATTGCACCCTTTGCGGCGTGCGGAGGGCCCGATACCCCAACCCAGAACACGTTTGATCCTCCGCTCTATCCCAACGAAACACCGGAACTGCGGGCCTCCATAAACAAATGGGCCGACCACTACGAAGTGCCGCGCGAACTGGTGCACAAGCTAGCAATTCGCGAAAGCACTCACCGACCTTGGGCTGTGAATCGGCCTTATTATGGCTTGCTGCAAATCCTGCCGGCCACAGCTCGTTCAATGGGATATACTGGAAACGCCAAAGGCCTTTTGGATGCAGACACAAATCTCGAATTTGCCGGGAAATATCTACGGGGCGCTTGGCTATTGTCCGACGGGGACCAGCAACGCGCCATATTCCTTTACGCAAAAGGGTTCTATCCCGAAGCAAAGGCGCGTGGGATGCTGGTCGAAACAGGGTTACGTCCAGAATAACCGGATTTACCCCCAAACGAATCATCTGAGACATGCTGTTTCGGACCATTCTGTTGCCATTACATCGCAATATGACTACACAAGGCGAACAATTTGCTTGCACAATGCCCTGTGGTTGACGCAACGTATACCCCTAAGGACAAGTCTGGCATGTCTTGGGGGAGAGATATGCCGCCACAAGGGTTGGACAGGTGAAACTTATAGATTTGGCCGCGGTCGACCACACAGAGAAGTCGGCCGCTGACGTTATAAACGCCGTCTGCGAAGAGCTTGGCTTCGACTATGCGTCTTATGCCACCTTTAACCCTGTGAAAGGTGATGTGCAGGGCTATGCAAACTATCCAGATGAGTGGAAAATCCACTATGGCAGCCAAGGCTTTCATCACTTCGATCCGACGCTTTATCAATCTGTCCTAAGCATTGCACCCGTTGATTGGGGACGCTTTGATCAGGACGAGAAGTTCAACGCGGTATTCCGTGACGCCCATGATTTTGGCATTAGTTCCAGGGGGTTAACAGTTCCCGTTCGTGGACCTTATGGTGAATGCGGACTGTTAAACGTTACCCGGGACTGTTCGGATTCCGAATGGGATAAGCTAAAGAAACATGTCATGGGTGATCTGCAACTTGCTGCCGTTCAAGCCCACGATACTGTTATGCAATCCGGCTTGCTGGCCAAAGCTCTTTACCTGCCCACACTGTCCACACGCGAACAGGAAATCCTCCAATGGGTAGCTGATGGAAAGTCGCAACAAGATATCGGTGATATTTTGTCTATTTCACACCGTACCGTCGAAGTTCATATGCGGTCCGGGCGTGAAAAGTTGGGCGCACTGACCACCTCACAGGCTATTGGTCGTGCGATCGGCCTGGGCCTAATTGCCCCTGGTTAATCAAAAAAAAAGCACTTCTACGGGAAATCCCTAATAGTCTGCGCTTATTTCTTGGTTAACCTAAACCCTACGGTAACCAGACTGTAGGGGGATGGAAATGATCATCGTTATTGATGGTATTAATCAACATAAGTTCAAAGATGTCTTGGATGACATGTTCAAACTGCGCGCTCGTGTTTTCGGCGATCGCCTTGGTTGGGAGGTCAATATTGAGGATGGGCGCGAGCGCGACCACTTCGATGATCTGCATCCAGCACATGTAGTCAGCATCGACGACGAGGGGGACGTTGTCGGGTGCATGAGACTACTGCAAACCAAAGGACCGCATATGCTGTCCGATGTTTTCCATTCGATCCTGGATGGAGAACCTCCAATTCGGAGCGCGCAAGTCTGGGAAGCCACCCGGTTCTGTGTCGATACTAAAAAACTGGGCCGAGGGCGCGGTGAAAATTCTGTATCCTATGTGACCAGCGAAGTTATGATTGGCTCTTTCGAATATGCCAAAGCGGCTGGCGTTCTTGACTCGATCGCGGTGATTGATCCAGTTATGAACCGCGTTCTGCAAAGGTCCGGTAACGCGCCTTATGACTACCTCGGCAGTGCTAAGCCCATGGGTAAAGTCGTCGCCATGGCCGCTTTGATGGACTGCTCAGATGAGAGAATTTCCGGAATTCGGGAATATGCGAACATCGCTCACGATGTATTCCTGACGGACGAGCAGGCAATAGATCTGTATGCCAGAAACAAAACACCGGCAGATACAGGTGTGGCGAACTACGACCACCAACCACTAAGCCAGATGGAAAAGTACTTTGTCGAACAGATGAATTCGGCAACCACAAAAGCCGAAGTCGAAGCTGTATTGAACCTGATCGAAGCAGTTTCGGATCGGTTCACCCCAGAGCAGAAAACTGCTCTGCTAAGGACCCCCCGTGCTTTTGCTCATGAGGCCTGACCCCCTCACCTCATAGCATAAAGCCACCCACACGGAGCCGTCTTTTTCAGACGGCTCCGTTTTTTGTGCCCATAAGAATTCTATGGGCAGAAGAGGATTACTCCTCTTCCAATGCCTCTACGGCTTTCTGCAGGTCGTCTTTGCTGACTTCTTTATCCGCAACCTGGGCAAGCTCGACGATATAGTCGATGACTTTGTCTTCGAAGATCGGCGCGCGCAGTTGCTGCTGCATCTGAGCGTTCTGCTGCACGAACTCAAAGAACTGGCGTTCCTGACCAGGGTATTGGCGCGCCTGGTTCATGATCGCTTGGGTCATCTCTGCATCGGTGACTTCAACTTCGGCCTTCTGGCCCAGTTCGGCCAGCAACAGGCCCAGACGCACGCGGCGTTCGGCCAGCTTGTTGTGCTCGTCGGTCGGCTCGATCTCATCGTGGTCGTGGCCTTCCACTTCCGGGTTTTCTTCGTGCCACAGCTGGTGTGCGATCTGCTTGGCCTCGGCATCTACCAGCGACGGTGGCAGATCAAACGAAACCTTCACGTCCAATGCGTCCAACAGAGCACGCTTCATAACCGCCCGCGAAGCACCGCTATATTCCGCTTCCAGACGTTCTGAAATCTGGCCTTTCAGCGCTTCCAAGTCTTCTGCACCAAATTTGGTGGCCAGCTCGTCGTTGATCTCGGCGGCGACGGGTTCTTTCACATCCTTGACGGTGCAGGTAAACACAGCGTCTTTGCCGGCCAGATGCTCGGCACCGTACTCTTCGGGGAAGGTGACGTTTACGTCTTTTTCTTCCTCGGCCTTTACGCCAACCAGCTGCTCTTCGAAACCGGGGATGAAGCTGTTGGAACCCAGAACCAGCGGATAGTCTTCAGCGGATCCGCCCTCGAACTCTTCGCCATCAACCTTGCCGACAAAATCGAACACAATCTGGTCGCCGTCCTTGGCTTTCGAGCCTTTGCGGCGAGATTTGAAATCCTGCGCGGTTTCGGCCAGGTTGCCCAGCGCTTCTTCAACGGCCGCGTCATCGGCTTTGACAACCAGCTTTTCCAATTCAACCGATTTCAAGTCGACCTCAGGGATGGCAGGCAGGGCCTCATAAGACATCTCGACATGTACGTCGTCGCCTTCTTTCCAATCCTCATTGGTCATCTTCACCTGAGGCTGAAGTGCCGGACGCTCACCGCTGTCTTCGAAATGCTGGTTCATTGCACCGTCGATGCTTTCTTGCATCGCCTCGCCAAGCAGACGCTGACCGAACTGCTTTTTCAGCAGTGCCATCGGTACCTTGCCTTTGCGAAAGCCCTTCATCTCGACTTCAGGCTGTGCTTCGACCAGTTTCTCGTTAACTTTGTCATCCAGCTCAGCTGCGGATACGACAATGTTATAGCCGCGTTTCAGACCTTCGTTCAGCGTCTCGGTAACCTGCATTATGGTAGTCCCCATAGGATTCGGGGCGCGCAAAACGGCGCGCCGGGCAAATTTGAGGCCTTCTATTTGCCCAGCCGCCCGCGTGCAAGGGGCAAAGCCCGGATCAGCCTTGTTTTGCCGCCGATTTGACCAAAAAAACGCCCCGGACCTGGCCGGAGCGTTCTTGAGGAATTGTTCGCGGGATCAGAACTTCCAGCGCGCACCCAGCACCCAAGCCTCGTTGTCATCGAAACTCGTGGTGTCATCGAAATCATGGTTACGGTATTTCAAATAGGCATCGGTATTGATACTGTCGATGCGCTGTACGACAGCAATACCCCAGGCCTTCGTACTTGAGCCGTCGATCGAGAAATCAGATCCGTCGAAATAGTCGATGCCGATACCAGTCTTACCCCATGACACCCAATCGTCTTCATACGCAAGCTTCGCATACCAATAATTCGGGTCACTGGCACCGCTGGAAGTGTCATCTCTTGTACCCAAAGCTGCGGTTACGCTGAAACCACTGGGCAGCAGAACCGAGGCGGACCCGATTGTGTCTTTTCTCTCCCCGGATCCGCTATCGTAATCGCGCACGGCGTAGGCGAGGGATGCAGCAATCTCCACCCCGTTGGATAAGGTATTTCCATAGGACACCGACACATCGTAGTAATCATCGTCATCGCTGCTGGACAGGATGTTCTGACCATAGGCTATCGCTGCCGAAAACCCGTTGAAATCTGGTGTGTCATAGCGAATGCGCCCGCGCCTTGAACCATCGAAGTTATCAGATGTGTCACCAACGGTAATGCCGCTTAGCATTCCATCAGACTCACGATAAAAGAAGGCGCCATTCTCATCATTGGTGAACGAATAGAGCGCCGTGCCAACATAGGATAGATCGGATTCGGCCGCTCCATCCGAGGCCATGCTGCCCTGCCCGGCAGAAAATTTACCATAGCCACCCTTCAACGCAAAATCGACGTGCCGAATATCTTCACGGTTCCAACCATCGGCATTTGTCCCATCCTGGTTGGCGCTCCCCGTGCTCGGCAGGCCCAGACCGGATTCGAAACGGAAGGTAAACTCATTGCTACCGTAGGGTTGCATCAAAAACAGCCCTACCCGGCTGTTGGACAGATCATTGTCCAGCAAACGGGTTTCCGTCTCATCCCCGTCGTCAACTGAGACAATTACGGGGTTAAACTGGCCATACAGCTCAACATAACCGCCGCTGTTGTTGTCATATCTAAGCTCCGCCGCTGCTGGGATGGCCGATGCAGCGGTCAGACAAGTCGCAATCGTGCTTATCGATACTTTCTGGGTCATAGTCATTCACCATAATGGATCCATTTACGGGCACTGCTCGCTTGTGCGCGATTTCTCTATGATCCCCTGTCTCGGGCCCATTCAGCTCGCGCATCTTGTGCGAATATAACCGCAGCTGAAGGGTGTTAATTTGATCTACTTCAAAACGATAGAATATATGTCATCCAAGTCACCCAGACCGCTTGCCGCAATACTGACGCCTGACCTGAATTTCACCATACGCTCATTTCGGGACATCGAATACTGCAGCGGCGGATTTTCGCCGAGGCGATTAAGGACCTACTTCCCGCAAAACCCGTGGCAACTGTTCGGGCAAATCTTCAGCGATCAACCCCGGCCCGAAAGATCGCGCACATTCCACATGCAGCCATGCCGCAGTTTCCGCGGCCTGCAAAGGCGAGAACCGCCGTGCCAGCAACCCGGTGATAAACCCCGCCAACACATCGCCGGCCCCGGCTGTCGCCAACCAGGGCGCCGCACGTTCATAAACGGCCGAATTCACTGAGCATCGGCCGTTCGGATCCGCAATCACGGTATCGGGTCCCTTGAACAGAACCACGCACCCTGCCCGCCTGGCAGCCTCTCGGGTGGCGTCAACCTTAGAGTAGGCCGGGCCTTTGGTGGGAACCGCCTTCAACTTTTCCGAGATATCCGGGAACAGCCGCGCGAACTCGCCCCCGTGCGGGGTCAACACGCAACCGTCATGCAGCATGTCGAACAACGTCAGCGGGTCGTCTGCAAACGCCGTCAGTGCGCCCGCATCCAAAACTGTCGCTCGTTTTGAGGCCAAGGCAACAGGCACCAAATGCCGTGCTCGCTCCAGACCTAAACCGGGGCCAAGACACAAAGCATTCAAGCGCTCATCTTCAAGGGTTTCCGACAGTGCATTATCATCTTCAACCCGCCGCAACATGATCGCGGTTACCTGCGCCGCAACTTCCATCTGTGCCGCCGGAGGAACACCCAATGTCACCAACCCGGCCCCAATCCGCAAAGCACCCCGCGCCGCCAATCGCGCCGCGCCGGTCTTGCCAGAACCACCGGACAGGATCAGCGCATGTCCATGGGAATACTTGTGTTGTTGTTTGAATTTGGGCAAGCGATAAAGCGGCAACCCAACCCATGTTCGCTCGTCCTTCACGCGGCCAGGTGCTTCGGCAAGGGTTAGAAAAGCAGGTCGGCTCGCCCTGCGAAAAGGCTTGGGACCTAATGTGAACGCACTGTCGTATGGTTCACCGTTAAAGCGGCAACGCTGCGTGGAAATACCGATGTCTTTCACAACAAGCTTGCCGCACAAATCCGGTCCTTGCGCCAGAAAATGCCCAGGCTTTGGGCTGTCGAAACACACTGTCAACCAAGCAAAACGGTCATGCAAAGCACGCGCGCCGCCCGCAGGAGCTACCTTGTTTCGCATCTCTGCGGGTACACCGTCCAAAAATTCGCGAGGCCATAGGTTCAATGGCTCTTGATGCAACACCCGCCCGCTGTCCAAACACAAGCCGGATGGGGCATCTATGCTGACCAGGCGGTCGGTATAGTGGTCCCCGTTCACACCAGAAAGATGCCGAACGACCTTGAACAATTCTCCGTCCAAGCCGCGCTTCAGCCCCGTCCCAAACAGAGCATCAACGTAAAGATCGGCAGAACCACCCTTGCGCATGTCCTTTTCAGTCAGCGGTATAACTTCCCCCAACTCCTGCCACCGCTCATAATTCACCCGCGCATCCGGCGGCAGCTTCTCTAGGTCGCCATACAGAAACACCGCGACTTCCCACCCTTGCTCCCGCAAAAGCCTGGCCACGACGAACCCGTCCCCGCCGTTGTTTCCTGGCCCACACAAGACAACTGCCCGCAACGGATCCTCTTCATCTGGCCCCGGATACCTCAGAGAACGCGAGGGGCGGGCCCCTCGCCTGTTCAACTCTGGCCACTCCTCGAAAATCGCCTCGACAACACCCTGCCCAGCCCGTTCCATCAGCTCAAGACCGGTCACTTCACCGGACTCAATGGCCGCTTGTTCGATCGCCCGCATCTGTGCTGCAGTCAGTAAATCTGTCATGCTGAACCCTCGTGCGATTCAATTTTGACTATTTTTTGTGCAAACTGTTCAAAATTTCACCGGCCATCCAATTTCCATGCAACCCGGCATCGCCATTTTCTCATTCACATTGCCGCCCGATCTTAGACGTGGTCAGTGCCATCCTGACAAGAGTTAAAGGGAGCCCGGTATGAAGAAGATCGAAGCGATCATCAAGCCGTTCAAACTGGACGAAGTGAAAGAGGCGCTGCAGGACGTCGGTGTCCAGGGCCTCAGCGTGATCGAGGTCAAGGGGTTTGGCCGTCAGAAAGGTCACACTGAACTTTACCGCGGCGCGGAATATGTGGTCGACTTTCTGCCCAAGGTGAAGGTCGAGGTTGTGCTGGACGACGATCTGGTCGATGCCGCCATCGAAGCCATCGTTTCCGCCGCCAAAACCGACAAGATCGGCGACGGCAAGATCTTTGTCTCACCCGTCGAACAAGCAATTCGCATCCGTACCGGCGAAACCGGTTCGGACGCACTGTAACAAGACCAAATCTTCAATTCAGAGGAATCAAGAGAATGAGCAAGGACGCAGTTCTTCAGCTAATCAAGGACGAAGGCGCCGAATATGTCGACGTCCGCTTCACTGACCCGCGCGGCAAACTGCAGCACGTCACCCTGGTGGCCGATCAGGTAGATGAAGACTTCCTTGAAGAAGGCTTCATGTTCGATGGCTCTTCCATCGCTGGCTGGAAGTCCATCGAAGCCTCGGACATGAAACTGATGGTCGATACCAACAGCGCCTATGTCGATCCGTTCTACGCAGAGAAAACCATCTGCGTGCATTGCTCAGTTGTCGAGCCCGACACCGGCGAAGCTTATGAGCGTGACCCGCGCGGCACCGCCCAGAAAGCTGAAGCCTACTTGAAAGCAACCGGTATCGGCGACGTGGCCTATATGGGTCCTGAAGCCGAGTTCTTCCTGTTCGACGACGTTCGTTTTTCCAACAGCATCAACAAAGTATCCTACGAAGTTGATGCAACTGATGCATCCTGGAACACCGACACCGAATACGAAATGGGCAACATGGGCCACCGCCCGGGGGTTAAGGGCGGTTACTTCCCGGTCAACCCGATCGACGAAGCCCAGGATCTGCGTTCGGAAATGCTGTCGACCATGAAGCGTCTGGGCATGAAGGTCGACAAGCATCACCACGAGGTTGCGTCGTGCCAGCACGAGCTTGGCCTGATCTTTGACAGCCTGACCAAACAGGCAGATGAGCTGCAGAAGTTCAAATACATCATCCACAACGTGGCGCATGCATACGGCAAATCGGCGACCTTCATGCCGAAGCCAATCGCAGGCGACAACGGTACCGGCATGCATGTGAACATGTCGATCTGGAAGGACGGCAAGCCTCTGTTTGCTGGCGACAAGTATGCTGATCTGTCGGACGAGGCACTGTTCTTCATCGGTGGTATCCTGAAGCACGCCAAGACACTGAATGCCTTCACCAACCCGGCGACCAACAGCTACAAGCGTCTGATCCCCGGATTTGAAGCCCCCGTCCTGCGTGCTTACTCGGCTCGTAACCGTTCGGGTTGTGTCCGTATTCCATGGACCGAAAGCCCGAAAGCCAAGCGCGTCGAAGCCCGCTTCCCTGATCCGGCCGCAAACCCCTACCTGGCGTTTGCCGCGCTGCTGATGGCTGGTCTGGACGGCATCAAGAACAAGATCGATCCGGGCGAAGCCATGGACAAGAACCTGTACGATCTGCCGGCCGAAGAGCTGGCCGACATCCCGACGGTTTGCGGTTCACTGCGTGAAGCTCTGGAAGCCCTGGCATCGGATCACGACTTCCTGCTGCAGGGCGACGTGTTCACTAAAGACCAGATCGACGGCTACATCGCACTGAAGATGGACGAAGTCGAAACCTACGAACACACGCCGCATCCGGTTGAATACGGCATGTATTACAGCTGCTAATCCAGCATTTTCGACGATAACTCTATAGGGGCGTCCATCGGGCGCCCCTTGTTTCGTTTGGCCCGATCTTTCACACTTGCCATTACCCCGGTTAGGAGAGATCGCATGTCAGCCGAAACCGCATTCGCCCCGTTCTCGGATTTCGTCGCTTCGAAAGAGGGACTGGAGCGCATCACCGGCGCGCCCCTTCCCCAGATCATCGCCAAGGAACAAGCCGCGCTGGACGGCATGTGCCGCGACTTTATCGCCAAGTCGACCTTCTGCCTGATAGCTTCGGCCAATCCGGGTGGTTATCTGGATATCTCTCCTCGTGGGGATCCCGAAGGGTTTGTTCGGGTGATCTCAGACACTCTGATCGCCATTCCCGACCGCCCAGGCAACAAGCGGACTGACACGTTTCACAATATAATACAGGACCCGCGTGTCAGTGTGATCTTCCTAGTGCCTGGCAAGTTGGAGACTTTGCGCATCCGAGGAACCGCGCGCATATGTATTGACCCGGACTTGCTGAACAGTATGGCAGTGAATAATCGCGCGCCTAAGCTAGCCCTTATGATTCATATCGAGACCGCTTTTGCACATTGCCCTAAATGCGTCATCCGGTCGGATCTGTGGCAACCTGAAAACTGGCCAGATTCATCAGGGCTTCCCAATATGAACGTCATGATGGTCAAGCACGCCAAAATCGACAAAACGCCGGATGAATGGTTTGATAGCCTGAAGGGCACCGGGGAACTCGACCTTTATTAACCCCTTTTCGTGTGCGGCTTCCCTGCCTAGGCTGCCCCTGTCATTTCATTGGATCGGATTACAAGATGCTTCGGCTTGCTCTTATTTTGGCAATTTCTCTACCTGGCTTTGCGGCAGCGGCCCCCTGTGGCAACACCGGAAATGGATTTGAGACCTGGAAGCGGGATTTCGCGAAGCAGGCCCAGCGCGCGGGAGTAAAAAAGAAGGGATTGCAGGCGCTGAGCCAAAGCCAATACGCCACCCGAACCATTGCCGCGGACCGAAACCAAAAGAGTTTTAAATACTCGCTGGACAAATTCATGCAGATCCGCGGCGCGGATACCATCGTAGCGCAGGGCCGTAAGCGCAAAGCCAGGAACCCTCAGTTCTATGCGACGCTCGAGCGCCAGTATGGGGTGCCAGCGGGCGTTCTGATCGCTATTCACGGAATGGAAACAGGATTTGGAAATTTCATGGGTGACAGCCAGGTTGTTTCAGCAATAACCACTTTGGCCTATGATTGTCGCCGATCCGAGTTCTTCATCCCCCACGCTATCGGAGCACTGAAGCTGGTCGATCAAGGCAGCATTACGACCAACACTGTTGGTGCCAAGCATGGTGAGCTGGGACATACACAGTTTCTGCCGGGCAATGCCCTGGAATACGGTGTGGATGCCACGGGTGACGGTCAGGTCGATTTCTACAATATGACCGATGCGCTGGCCTCGACCGCTAATTTCCTGCGTAAAAAGGGCTGGAAGCCCGGACGCGGATATCAACCGGGCCAACCGAATTTTGCGGTCATTCAACAGTGGAATGCCGCGACGGTGTACCAAGAATCCATCGCAATCATGGCTGCTCGAATCGACGGATGATTGTGTCGGTCTGTCATGTAGGGCGACCGCAATTCAGACACATTGTCGCCACAGACGCTAAATAGCCCTTAAAATGCCTAGGTTTCCAATGCGTAATCAATCTTGCCGATTTCTCATTTTTTTCCATTTCCGCCCAATTCTTTCCCTTATCTGTTGATAATTTGAGTCATCTGACGGAATGCACAAAGGAATGCGCAGTGACTCCGAAGCACAGCTATCACGGCGGCCTGCAGTTCACAGGCAAGACCAATGGCGCGATCGAGCGGTTTGGTGCCATCGTGGCGGCGACCCTGGAAGATTACGGCCATCTTGTTGAGCGCAAAACGATCCTGAACACGACCGAGGCTAGCATCGTCTCAAGTCAGTACCTTGTGCGCCTTACGCTGGATACCCAACTGGCTGAAACAGAAGACCGGTTTGAACGGCGGGACCGTGCGGCCGGTCTGAGAACCGTCTCGAAACCCCGGGTGACCCTGCCCGAAAACCGGTTGACGGTCACAATTACCCCTGTATCCGCCTTGCTGGACGACAGCGAGATCTCGGAGCTTATGCTTGTTGTGATCCTGTATCGCATGGTTGATATCTGTGCGACTCAGCGCGTGGAATGGCTGTCTCCGAATACAGTCCTGACCATGGAACAATTCATGAGTGCTTTTGACACTCTGGCGCCCGTTAAACAGCGGGACAGAAAACAAATTTTCGAATCCGTTTCCGGGCCGTTTGCAGGTCTTGAATTAACGGAGACAGAAGATCTGGATGAGCTAAGAAACAAAACGCAGACCTCACATGCGCGGCCAATCCAGCTGTCAGACGAGCAGTTGCTTAGCATTGCTTTTCGGACAGAACCGATCGAGCAGAAACCGGATGATCGGACCGACACTCCCCCCCTCGACCACGAGAAACCCAGTGATATCCTGCGACTTACCAGTTGGGGACTTACGGGTGCCGTGGCCAGCGTGTCGGTCCCGATCGCGGCCTCGATGGCTGCCGTCAACCTGATCCGAGGTGAAGATTTCCGCCTGAATACTCAGGTACTAGCCTATTCGGTTGCAATATCAGCGCTCAGCACCAGCGGTGCCTTTGCGGGTGTGGCAACTGCTTTAGGCATGTAGACCAATTCCAATAAGACCCTCCTAGGAAGCCCCGCCGTCAGGTGGGGTTTTCTTTTTGGCGAAGGCTTCCAGCCTCAAGAACATAGGTGTGGATCGAAAAAACCACAGCCCGCGTTTTCGGCAGCCGCAACAATGTTTGCCTCTCGCTGCGCAAATAGCACGCGGCTCGGGGTGAACTGACCTCGCGCGGTTCTGTAGCGCTTCGAGGCTGATGCAGATCGGCATCCTCATACCACAGCGCATTAAACCGCCAGAGCGGCTTATCGGGCTGAATTCCATCAAACAACCGCTGGACACGGCGCGCGATGCTTTCGTCGTAGCTGTTGACCGGTACATGGATGTCGATCAGGGGGCGCATGAATTTTTCTGACAGTCGCCAACTGGCTGGAAAACACAAAACCGCGCCAGTCAAAACATGTTCGTCCCCTTGCTTTTGCAAGATACAGATATCCTCCTGCACCAGTCTGCAAAGGGTTTCCATTGGGGCCTGCCGATCAATCTGGACCTTCTGCCCATCGGCTCTCGTGACGAGGTCTGAGCATCCGGGGTACGCATATTGCAACACCAGGTCCAAGACTTCTTGTGCGGCTGGTTCGGCTTCGGGCGCCAGCGCAAGAACATCAGCGTGACGCTCTTTCAGCAACGCTTCCCGATATTCCATCTGGGCCGCGAACGCTTCGTCCTGATGCAACCAAGTTTCCATACTGGCGGGCTGAATACCCGGCAGCGGGCGGGGTTTCAAAGGATCATAGGGAGTAGAGGTCTGCAAAATGGTCGTCATGAGCCCGACCTAACATCGACACTTCGACTTGTCGGTCAAAAAGCGACGGATGGCGGTCGCAAATTATCAAGACGCTGAAAGAATGCTTCTTCACGCTCGATAGACAGGCAGGGAGGGCTACTTTGAACCGTCACCATAGAGATATCCGCAAGATCGACCCCACCAAAGGCACAGCGCTTGGGGACGGCACTCCCAATGATTTGGACCGGATCGAGATCGGCCCCACACAGCTGGCCTTCGCCGAATGGGAAGCCGCCGGCCTGTCCTTGCCGAACCTTGAGAGGATGCGTGAGTATCGGTGGAAACGTCTGACCAAGGCCATCGTTGATCGTGGCTATGGTGGCTTGTTGATGTTTGATCCTCTGAACATTCGATACGCCACAGACAGCACCAACATGCAGCTCTGGAACACGCATAACCCCTTCCGCGCAGTGCTGTTATGTGCCGACGGGTATATGGTGATCTGGGACTATAAAAACTCACCTTTTCTAAGCCAATTCAACCCATTAGTGAAGGAACAGCGGTCGGGCGCCGACCTGTTCTATTTCGATCGCGGCGACAAGGTCGATGTTGCCGCGGATGTACTCTCGAACGAAGTGCGGGCGCTGATTGATGCGCATGGCGGCGGTAACAAGCGGCTGGCTGTGGACAAGATCATGCTGCACGGTTTGCGCGCCCTTGAGGCCCAGGGGTTCGAGATCATGGAAGGCGAGGAAGTCACTGAAAAGTCCCGCGCCGTGAAAGGCCCGGACGAAATTCTGGCGATGCGATGTGCCAACCACGCCTGCGAGACCGCGGTGGCCGAGATGGAGGCATTTGCCCGCGCTAATGTCGGAGACGGAAGAACCTCGGAAGACGACATCTGGGCCATTCTGCATGCCGAAAACATCCGGCGCGGCGGGGAATGGATCGAAACCCGCCTGCTGGCCTCGGGCCAACGCACCAACCCGTGGTTTCAGGAATGTGGTCCCCGGATCACGCAAAAGAATGAAATCATCGCCTTCGATACCGATTTGATCGGGTCTTACGGCATCTGCATCGATATCTCGCGCACTTGGTGGATCGGGGACGAGAAACCCCGCCCGGATATGGTCTATGCCATGCAGCACGCGCATGAGCATATCATGACAAATATGGAGATGCTGAAACCCGGCGTTATGATCCCTGAACTGACCGCCAACAGCCATAGGTTGGATAGCAAGTTTCAGGACCAGAAATACGGCTGCCTGATGCACGGCGTTGGCCTGTGTGACGAGTGGCCTCTGGTCGCCTATCCGGACAAGGCCGTCGCCGGCGCTTATGATTATCCGCTGGAACCGGGCATGGTTCTATGCGTCGAAGCTGCGGTTGGCGAGGTAGGTGGAGATTTCTCAATCAAACTCGAAGATCAGGTTCTGATCACTGAGGATGGGTATGAAAACCTGTCCACCTATCCCTTTGATCCACGGCTTATGGGTTTCGCCTGATCCGTCAGTTCGGCCAGTTTGATCGTTTGACGTTCCCATGCCAGTCCTCGATTTCGGTGCTGGCAAAAGATGTCGGCTGTGTCCAGTTCTGACCCGCGGCAAAACTGATGACCGCAGTTACGGCGATAGCGATCAGTAAATCTACGCGAAGATTTGTGCCATGTGGCTGAGAAGTGAGATGTACCATTGTTGCCTCCGTGGCTGGTTGTGTTCGACAGGCTCAAGATGAGGGTGGCGTTCGCTTTATTAAAGTGAATGTTTGATTGGGAATGCATCACAAAAGTTGATGCAATCTATCGCACCAGAACTCCGCCGGCCCCTGACCCAGTCTCACCTTCCCGTGACGCTTCTTACATAGGGGTTGAGACCCCTCGCTGGCGGCCACAATATTGAGGCACCTCATGACGTAAGGAACTGCCATGCCCACCGAACGCATCACCTTTGCCGGTCACGACGGCCACCAACTGGCTGCACGCCTCGACCTGCCGGACGGGCCTGTCCTTGCTACGGCATTGTTTGCCCATTGCTTTACCTGTTCAAAAGATATCCCGGCCGCGCGCAGGATCGCAGCCCGTCTGGCAGCGATGGGTATCGCGGTGTTACGGTTTGATTTCACAGGCTTGGGTCATTCAGACGGCGAATTTGCAAACACCACCTTCACCTCGAATGTTGAGGATCTGATCGCCGCCTCACGGTATCTGGCTGGACGGAACATGTCCCCGTCTCTGCTGATCGGGCATTCTCTCGGAGGGGCAGCGGTTCTGCGCGCCCGAGCTGGTATTTCGAGTGTTAAGGCCGTTGTGACGCTGGGCGCGCCTGCCGATCCAGGGCATGTCTCGCACCATTTCGACGCCGCACTGTCGGAAATCCAACAAGAGGGATCGGCCGAGGTCACTTTGGGTGGTCGCCCGTTCCGTATTGGCAAAGCGTTCGTCGAAGATATCGCCCAATCCGCGCTAACCCCTGCGATTGCGGATTTGAAGGCCGCGCTGCTGATACTTCATGCGCCACGCGACGAAACGGTTAGTATCGACAATGCAAGCGCGATCTTTCTGGCAGCCAAACATCCCAAAAGCTTCGTGACGCTGGACGACGCTGATCACCTGATTACACGCGCGGCGGATGCGGAATATGCTGCAGATGTAATAGCGGCTTGGGTTACGCGCTATGTGGTGCTGCGCCCGCCTGCCCCACCACCGGGTGCTCCCGAAGGCGTAGTGCGGGTGACTGAGGCCGATCCCAACGGATTCCAGCAAGACATTCAGTCCGGCCCCAAGCATCATGTTGTAGCAGACGAACCGGCCTCATATGGAGGCACCGACCGCGGTATGTCGCCCTATGGCTTTGTGTCATCGGGTCTTGGAGCCTGTACTTCGATGACAATCCGGATGTATGCGCGGCGCAAGGGCTGGCCACTAACAGGCATCACTGTCGATGTTTGCCATAACAAGGTCCACGCACAGGATGCGGGTCTGATCACTGACAACAAGGTCGATCTGTTCCGCCGCAAAATCCGGCTCGAGGGCCCCTTGGATCAGGATCAGCGCGCACGTCTGCTTGAAATCGCCGACAAGTGCCCTGTTCACAGAACACTTGAAGGAACAGCGAAAATCACGACGGAATTGCTGTCGTGATCCGCATCAGCGCCGCCGCGGTGACGGGCGGTGAATAGGCGGCCGGGCAACTGGCGGCCGGGCAACCGGTGGACGTGCCGGGGGCTTGGCGACAGGGGGGCGTGGGCGCGCCGGGGGCTTGGCGACCGGAGGTTTGGGTTTGACCGGAGGCTTACCCTGCGGTGGACGATTTACATCAATGTCCACATCAACGTCGTGATAGTAGTCGTTCCAAAGCATCGAGTCATAGAACGGATCATATCCGTATCCCACACCAACCGTCACGCCGTCGCAGGCAGACAAGGTGATACTGGTCAAACCGAATACCAGCGCGGCGATCGACCGTTTCATCAGCTTACGAGTCATCCAAACCTCCTCACTGAAGCGACCGGAATGACGCGAATACGGCATTCAGGTCGTCCACATAGCCAGGATCGGCGCCGTCTCTTAATACGGCCACTGCGACAGCCACGCGATCACGCGGCAAGTCAATCACTGTGGCCGTGAAATTTATCCCCCGCCGATCACGGGTGCCGGTACCGCGGATAACCCGCGCTGGCAGACCTCCGATCTGGGTTGCGACTGTTTCCGAAACGATCGGATCTTTGACCAGAAACTTGTCGATATCCTGAAGGTATCGCAGGCCACCGTCGATGGATGACACACCAGATGGCGAGACAAATCCAATCCATACGCTGTCATCCGTTACCGGTTTGATCCCCATGACCCGGGCAACCGCGCGGGGATCGTTCAGCTCGGTGTCATCGACCTCACGCGGGCCGCCAGTACGAACCGACCAAAAATCTGGTACCGCAAAGCTGAACAAGGCGCGCCCTTCATCAGTATAGGTGATCGGTGTTTCGGCTTTTGCACTCCCTGCCCCGGCGCAAACAACCGCGCAGGAAAGGGTTACAGCCCTCAATAGATTAGGCATATCTGAATAACCTGTTGTTTCTATTGCTACAGCTTGAACTGTGTCGACCGGTTTTGTCCAGCCTCTTGTTGGCGCAACAAAAAACCGCGCCGGGATCGCTCCGGGCGCGGTTCATGTCAACTAGGTTGACTGTGGTTTAGGTGCGGGCGTCGCCCACCAGCTTCCACAGGCCGGGGATCAGCAGCGCGGCCAGCGCGAGCTTGATCGCATCACCCACCAGGAATGGTGTCAGGCCCCATGCCAGGATCGGCTGGTCCCAGCCATAGAGCTGGCCCAGCCACAGCAGGCCGGGGACATAGATCAGAACGTTGGCCAGTACCAGCGCCAGCGCCATTTTCACGACCGAACGGTCCCAGCCGCGCGCGGCCAGCGTACCCAGCATCAGGGTTGCCAGCACATATCCGACCAGGTAGCCGCCAGTGCCACCCATCATGTAAGTCAGGCCGAATTTTTCAGCCGAAGAGCCCGCGAATACGTCAAAGCCCAGCGCTCCGATCAGCAGATAGCCCATCATGGTTACCAGACCCAGCCTTGCGCCATAGGCGGTGCCGATGGTCAGAACCGCAAATGTACCCATGGTGATTGGAACTGGCCACATCGGCACTTTAATCTTGGCGGCGACTGCCAAGGCAACGATGCCCAAAGCAACCAAAACCACCTGTTTGACGCGCAGCGCCGTCCCTTCACGAGGGCCAAATGCATTGGCCAATACGTTCGCATTCATGTTGTTTCTCCCTAAACGGACCGAGATTCTGCAACAGGAATGCCCTGTCAGCGCCGCATCTGCAAGATGATTACGCTACCGCAGCATGTATTCCGTATTCATTTCGTATGATTTCCGGGGGCCGGACACGGTCCAACGGACCCTCCAGCAGGGCCAGCCCGAGAAATCATAGACTGCGTCATAGCTGTCCGGCGGGCAATTATGGTGATCCGCAGCCTGCGCCTGGCCCAGCTTGAGAGCGTGGAAATAACGCCCGTCATCTAAATACACCGCAACGCTTTCGCCCTTGTCGTGCCACAGGTATCGGCGCGTTCCCATCATCTCGGGCTGGCCCGGAATGCGCAGAGTTACCGTCTCGTCATAGATCAGACCGTCTTTGGACCTGGTGAATCGCGCAGAGCCATCGGCCAAAACCACCTGCCCGGCCCGCGCATCCCGAATGGTGCGTGACAGGCTCCAGTCCCCTTCGAAGTCGGTCAGTTCGTTTGGAAAGGTCATTCGGGATAATACCCGTCTGTGATCTCGCCTGCGCCGTCAATAAATCGAATGATGACACCGCTTTGCAGAACATCATAACACGCCCAGATATCCGAAGGCGGCCAAACCGAGCAATACTGATCGCCCTGCACGGCCCACTTTCCGGTGCTGGGACGACCCGAAAAATAATGGGTCACCCCGCTTTGGTCGAATGTTTGCCAGATGCCGTCGCCATAAGTTAGTTTTTTGCCCGACAAGGCTTCGGCAATTTCATCACCCGTCAGCGGCCAGAACTCTGTCGCTGCCGCAACACCAGGCCAAAGGGATAAAATCAGGGCAAACCGTCTCATCACCGCACTCGCGCCTTGTTCCGTAGGGCGGCTGGGTTTAAACCGCGCCGCAACGACCTCTGCCAAATCATAAAAAGGTGCCGCTGCCAATGATTCCACGTTATTCCCGCCCCGACATGGTCGCCATCTGGTCGCCCGAGACGAAGTTCCGCATCTGGTACGAGATCGAGGCCCATGCCTGTGACGCCATGGCCGATCTGGGCGTGATCCCGCGTGAAAACGCCGAGGCCGTGTGGAAGGCCAAGGATGTGGAATTCGATGTGGCCCGCATTGATGAGATTGAGGCCGTCACCAAACACGATGTCATCGCTTTTCTGACCCATTTGGCCGAGCATGTCGGCAGTGATGAGGCGCGTTTCGTGCATCAGGGCATGACCAGCTCGGACGTGCTGGATACCTGTTTCAACGTTCAGCTGACCCGTGCTGCCGACATCCTGATCGCCGACCTCGAAGGTTTGCTGGCCGCTCTGAAACGCCGCGCGATCGAACATAAGGACACTGTCCGCATCGGCCGCAGCCACGGCATCCACGCCGAGCCCACCACAATGGGCCTGACATTCGCGCGCTTCTATGCCGAGATGGATCGCAACCTGTCCCGCATACGCGACGCACGGGCCGAGATTGCAACAGGTGCGATCAGCGGCGCGGTCGGCACCTTTGCCAATATCGACCCTCAGGTCGAAGAGCATGTCTGCGACAAGCTGGGACTGGTGCCCGAACCGATCAGTACGCAGGTCATCCCTCGCGACCGCCATGCCGCGTTCTTTGCCACGTTGGGCGTGATCGCCAGCAGCATAGAAAACGTCGCAATTGAAATCCGTCACATGCAGCGGACCGAGGTTCTTGAGGGGGCCGAGTTCTTCTCGATGGGGCAGAAAGGGTCGTCGGCGATGCCGCACAAGAAGAACCCTGTACTGACCGAGAACCTGACCGGGCTGGCGCGCATGGTGCGCGCGGCGGTGATCCCGGCGATGGAGAATGTGGCGCTCTGGCACGAACGCGACATCTCACACTCCTCGGTGGAACGCATGATTGGGCCGGACGCCACGATCACACTGGATTTTGCTCTGGCTCGACTGACGGGCGTGATCGACAAAATGCTGATCTTCCCCGAGAACATGATGGAGAACATGAACAAGTTCCCCGGTCTAGTGATGAGCCAGCGGGTTCTGCTGGCGCTGACGCAGGCAGGGGTCAGCCGGGAAGAGGCTTATGCTATGGTTCAACGCAACGCGTTGAAGGTCTGGGAACACCGCACAGACTTCAAAGAAGAACTTCTGGCGGATACTGACGTGACCGCCGCGTTGAGCAAGGAGGAGATCGAAGAGAAATTCGATCTCGGCTATCACACCAAACATGTCGATACGATCTTTGCCCGGGTGTTTGGCGAGTAAAATTTCGTAAAGACTCTGCAATACTGACCCGCACAAAATTTTTGTGCGGGTTTTTCTTTGCTTGATCACGGCAGGATCATTCCCGCTTTCTAACTTGTGAATAAATTCGCGCGATCAGTTGTTAGCTTTTGTATAGAACGCGCTATGCTTATTCTGAGCAGCCCTACGAACGGAGACCAAATATGCGCCTCATCCTAGCTTCGGTTATTGCAATTCAGGCCCTTACATTTGCCCCCATGGTTCATGCCGCAGGTGGCGGCGGGGGATCGACGCCGCCAAAAACAACAAACACCACCAAGAAATGTCTGTTCGGACGGGTCTATGATGAGGCCGCGGGCAAATGCGTAAAGCCCAGCAACACCAATTTCACTCAGGATCAGCTGTACCACGCCGTGCGTGAACTGGCCTATGACGGGCAGTTCAAAAACGCCCAAGGCGTGCTGCGCGTGATGGACCAGAATGACGATCGCGTCATGACCTATTGGGGATTTACCTATCGGAAGATGGGCAAGCCGGAACTGGCGAACCTGTTTTATGAAGGTGCAATTAACGCAAATCCCAACAATATCCTGGCACGTTCCTATATGGCGCAAGGCTTTGTCGCCGAGGGCAAAACTGATCTGGCGATTGCGCAGTGGCGTGAAATCAAAGCACGTGGCGGCGAAGGAACGTGGGCAGAGGTTTCCCTGCGCGAGGCGATCCGCACCGGACTGACCTACAACTACTAAACTTCAGCCTTTCTTTACCCGACTCTCTGTAATCTGCCTGTGGAACAGGAACTTTGGCACCGCAGGCAGATGCAGAACACAAACACATTGGTACAGGTGGCCCCGGGGGCTTCTGCCCAGCTGGCTAAAGAAAACGATGACGACCTTCGCTTGGTGGCCCGCAGCCTCAGCAGCCGACAAAAGGCGGCGGTGGTTGTGCGTCTCTTGCTGAATGATGGGGCGGACATTCCGCTGGAAGAGCTCCCCGACGATTTACAGGAAACGCTAACCCACCAACTGGGCAAAATGGGCCTTGTCGACCGGGTTACCTTGGACGCTGTTGCCGGTGAATTTGCAGATGCGCTGGACAGTGTTGGCCTGTCCTTTCCACATGGTCTGGCGGGCGCTTTGGATGTGGTGAACGGCAAAATCGCCCCGGCAACTGCGGCGCGTTTGCGTAAAGTGGCCGGGATACGCCAGATCGGCGATCCTTGGCAGCGATTGCGAGAGATCCCTACAGAAGATCTGGCCGAAATGGCGCAGGCCGAAAGCACCGAGATTGCGGCCGTGATGCTATCGAAACTTGAAACCGCCAAAGCTGCGCAACTGCTAGGGCACCTTCCCGGCCCAGTTGCTCGGCGTATTACCTATGCGGTTTCGAAAACTGCAAATGTCAGCCCAGAGGCCGTCGAGCGGATCGGGTGGTCGCTGGCGGCTCAGATGGATCAGCGCCCTGCCACAGCGTTTGCCGACGGACCGGGTGCCCGCGTTGGCGCGATACTGAATCAGTCCGCTGCCTCGACCCGGGACGGCCTGCTGAGTGCATTAGAAGAAGAAGACGCCGATTTTGCCACCATAGTTCGCCAATCCATTTTCACCTTCGCCCATATCCCGTCCCGCATTCTGCCCCGTGATGTCCCGGCCATTCTACGCGGTGTGGAACAACCTGTCCTGGTTACAGCGCTCGCCGGTGCAGAAACGGAAGGAGACAGGGCATCGGTTGACTACCTGTTGTCCAACATGTCTTCGCGTATGGCCGAAAACCTGCGCGAAGAAATGGATGAGGTCGGAAAAATCAAACAACCCGATGCAGAGGAGGCGATGACCCAGATCATTGGCGCCATCCGGATACTTGTCGATGAGGGAACCATCACGCTCCGGGATGATGACGGCGACGAATAAAGAGAGTAAGCGCGCCTAAATCTCTGGCCGAGCAGAAAGCTTGTGGTTACCGCGATCGGCTTGTATGTCTGACCCGGCAATTCACAACAGACGCCGAGACCTTCTAATGCCCGTTGAAAAGTCTGAACTAAGCAGGTCCGAGCTTGGCAAATACTATGTATCCGGCATGTTCCTGAAAGGCGTTATCAAGGCGTTACGGTTGCTGCCCTATGAGACACGCATTGCCACAATGGGCGCCATAGCGAGAAACCTTGCGCCGTTGGTCGGGTTCTCGAAAAGAGTACGCAGCAATCTGAAACTCACCTGCCCGGACCTGACTGAATCCGAAGTGAAACGCATCTGCAAGGCCGTTCCTGACAACGCCGGGCGCGCGATCATGGAGCACTTCTCGCCCGAGGATTTCACAGAACGCCAACGCTTTGCCAAAGTCACGGGTACGGGTCTTGCCGCCTTTGATTTCGCCTTGGCAGAGGGGCGCCCTGTGATGATGATCACTGCGCATTTCGGCCATTACCTGGCCGCGCGTATTGCCCTTCAAGAACGCAGCGGTCAGCCTATTGGCTGCCTCTACCGTCGAATGGCGAACCCCTACTTCAACGACATGTATGTCGATGCGTTCTACAAAACCGGCGCCCCGATGTTCGAACAAGGCCGTCGCGGGATGGTCGAAATGGTGCGGACACTCAAAAAAGGCGGGATCATCGCTATTGTGTCAGACCTGCACGCACATGGCGGGGAAGAGCTGACTTTTTTCGGCAAACCGGCTGTGACGTCGGTTTTGAATGCGGAACTGGCCATGAAATACAAAGCCGTCCTGATTCCGTGCTATGCAGTGCGTCAGCCCAATGGGGTTGATTTCGAAATCATCCTGCACGAACCGGTCCCACATACGGATCCAAAGACGATGACCCAGTTCACCAATGATGACCTCGAGGCAGTTGTCCGACAGCATATGGGTCAGTGGTTCTGGATTCATCGTCGCTGGAAAACCTGGAACGGGCTAGGCGTCCAAGCCAAAGACATGCCTTGATCAGCGAACGCGTGCTGCCGCAATAATCGGCCCATGGCCAACCCCTTGCACCAACACAACGGCCGGTAAACCTGACGTCAAAGATACCTTATAGGTCTTAGGCGCTGTCCCGTCCCATTGCCCGGCTACTGTCCAGGCCTCGACCACATTGGCATAATCCAGTTCTTGTCCGGCCAACTCTCCGCGCCGGATCGAAGCATGGCGCATTGGCGTGTATTGCACCACCCGGATGTCATAGACCTGATCCGGTGGCAAACTGATCGAGGAAACGTCGACAGTTACGTTATCTCCTGTACGTGAGGCCGAAACCGACGCCAGCGGAGCGGCCTTGGAATGGTCGCCGATCAGGTAATCCAGCTTTGCCGTATCTGCCCCTACAATATCCTGCTGACCATTCACTACCATCTGAGGCGTATAGATCACCGTACGCCCGGAGTTTCCGGCATAGCTGCGCTGACGCTCAGTATGGGTGGGGTCGGCATATTCATCCTCCCATCCGATATAGTCCCAATAATCCACATGCAGCGCCAACCCGATGACGTCATCCCGATTGGCCAGATCGTGCATGATCCGGTCAGCCGGGGGGCAGGACGAACATCCCTGCGAGGTGAACAGCTCCACCACTACGGGTCCGCTTTCTGCAATGGCCGAAGTAGCCAGGAACAGGGACGCCAACGCGGTTGCGGTTGCAGATTTGAACATGTTTGCTCTCGGGTTTCATGGGGTGCATTACTGGTTTAGACGGAACGCTGATCAAGCACCAATCAAGGTTTCTTGAGACCGGTGACACAAGGTTTTCGCAAAAATGTGTGCAATGGTATACAAAAATTGCCGCACCTGGTCTGTTGGACCTTGAACCGCGCGCTTGGGTGATGCAGATAGCCCTCAGCGAATCCCATATTCCACGTCATTTGAGAGGGAGGCCACAGATGCCCATCAAAGTCGGACAGGATACCGCCAAGACACGCCGCAGCCTGAGCGTGAATGGCAAGTCCATCTCGTATTACTCGATCCCCGCCGCGCAAGAGGCCGGCCTGGGTGATTTCTCGAAACTGCCCGCCGCCCTGAAGGTGGTATTGGAAAACATGTTGCGGTTCGAAGATGACGGGTTCTCCGTCTCGGTCGACGACATCAAGGCCTTCGCCGAATGGGGTGCCAAAGGTGGCAAGAACCCGCGTGAGATCGCCTATCGCCCTGCCCGCGTGCTGATGCAGGATTTCACCGGCGTTCCGGCGGTGGTCGATCTGGCCGCTATGCGCGACGGGATCAAGGCTCTGGGCGGCGACGCTCAGAAGATCAACCCGCTGAACCCGGTTGATCTGGTCATCGACCACTCGGTCATGATTGACGAGTTTGGCAACCCGCGCGCGTTCCAGATGAATGTTGACCGCGAATACGAACGCAACATGGAGCGGTATCAGTTCCTGAAATGGGGTCAGGGTGCCTTCAACAACTTCCGCGTTGTGCCCCCCGGAACCGGCATCTGTCACCAGGTGAACCTGGAATATCTGGCGCAGACCGTTTGGACCGACACGGATCAGGATGGCAACGAGGTTGCCTATCCCGACACGCTGGTCGGCACTGACAGCCACACCACCATGGTCAACGGCATGGCCGTTCTGGGCTGGGGCGTTGGTGGGATCGAGGCCGAAGCCGCTATGCTGGGTCAGCCGATCTCGATGCTGATCCCCGAGGTTGTCGGCTTTGAGCTGACCGGAGATCTGGTTGAAGGCACCACCGGCACCGATCTGGTTCTGAAGGTCGTCGAAATGCTGCGCGCAAAGGGTGTTGTAGGCAAATTCGTCGAATTTTTCGGCGAAGGTCTGGACCGTCTGCCGCTGGCCGACCGGGCAACCATCGCCAACATGGCCCCGGAATATGGCGCGACATGTGGTTTCTTCCCGATTGACGGTGAAACGCTGCGCTATCTGCGTAACACCGGCCGTGACGAAGATCGCATCGCGCTGGTCGAAGCCTATGCCAAGGAAAACGGCTTCTGGCGCGACGCAGATTACGCGCCGATCTACACCGACACCCTGTCGCTCGACATGCGCACCATCGTTCCCGCGATCTCGGGCCCTAAGCGCCCCCAGGATTATGTTGCTCTGACCGGTGCCAAGGCGGCGTTCACCAGGGAAATGGCCGAGACGTTCAAGCGACCCATGGGCAAGGAAGTCGCCGTCAAAGGCGAAGACTACACCCTAGAATCCGGTAAAGTTGTGATCGCCTCGATCACCTCCTGCACCAACACCTCGAACCCGTATGTCATGATCGGCGCTGGTCTTGTGGCCCGCAAGGCCGCAGCCTTGGGTCTGAACCGTCAGCCTTGGGTCAAAACTTCACTGGCACCGGGATCGCAGGTTGTATCTGCTTATCTTGAGGCCGCTGGCCTGCAGGAAGATCTGGACAAGATCGGCTTCAACCTTGTCGGCTACGGCTGCACCACCTGTATCGGCAACTCGGGTCCAATCCAGAAAGAGCTCTCTGAGGCGATTGCCGAGGGCGATTTGGTAGCCACGTCGGTCTTGTCGGGGAACCGCAACTTCGAAGGCCGTATCAGCCCGGACGTCCGCGCCAACTATCTGGCCTCACCGCCGCTGGTCGTGGTCTATGCGCTGGCCGGTACGATGGATATCGACCTGACGTCCGAGCCGATTGGCCAGGACAAGGACGGCAACGATGTCTTCATGAAAGACATCTGGCCAACCCAGCAAGAAGTGGCGGAATTGGTCGAACAGACGGTCACCCGTGAGGCGTTCCTGTCGAAATATGCAGACGTCTTCAAAGGCGACGAGAAATGGCAAGCGGTCGATACCACCGATGCCGAAACCTATGACTGGCCACCGACCTCGACCTATATCCAGAACCCGCCCTACTTCCAGGGCATGGGGACCGAGCCGGGCACAATTTCGAACATCGAAGACGCTAAGGTTCTGGCCATTCTGGGCGATATGGTCACCACTGACCATATCTCGCCTGCAGGCTCGTTTGCCACGACAACACCGGCTGGCAAGTATCTGACCGACCGTCAGGTGCAACCGCGCGAGTTCAACTCTTACGGGTCGCGCCGTGGCAACCACGAGGTCATGATGCGCGGCACCTTTGCCAATATCCGCATCAAGAACGAGATGCTGGACAGCGTCGAAGGTGGTTACACCAAAGGCCCCGATGGCGAGCAGACTTCAATCTATGACGCGTCGATGGCCTATCAGGAACAGGGCACGCCGCTGGTTGTCTTCGGTGGTGAGCAGTACGGTGCGGGATCGTCGCGCGACTGGGCGGCCAAAGGCACGGCTCTGCTGGGTGTCAAAGCGGTGATCGCCGAAAGCTTTGAGCGTATCCACCGCTCGAACCTGGTTGGCATGGGCGTTGTACCGTTCGAATTCACCGGTGGCGACTCGCGCAAGACGCTGGGCTTGAAGGGTGATGAAACCGTCTCGATCCACGGTCTGGATACGATCCAGCCGCTGCAAGAGGTGCCCTGCACCATCACCTACGGTGACGGTTCTGAGAAAACCATAACCCTTAAGTGCCGCATCGATACCGCGCCCGAAATCGAATATATCGAAAACGGTGGCGTGCTGCATTACGTGCTGCGGAACCTGGCCAAGGCCGACTAAGATCTCTGAGCAAACTAAAAAGGGCGCCCGGTCGGGCGCCCTTTTTACGTTCCATTTGCGCCAGGATGCTGTGCCTGGCTTTTTCACCGACCTCCCACTTGGTTCTGCCCAACCAGAGGGGCTACGGTGACCGCACCAAGATGGATGATTGTGACCAGATCATTCAGAAGACTGGTGTTTCTTCCCTCACCCTGCCGCGTTAATCGGCCTTAGCCTTTTCCAAAGCGGGCCGAATAGTTCCTTCGATGACGCGCTGGGTAATCGGCCCAGCAAAGCGCAGGATAATGGTTCCGTCGCCGTCGACTACATAGGTTTCCGGTACGCCGTAAACGCCCCAGTCCAGCGCCATGCGTCCCTGTTCATCCCGGCCGATACCCGTATAGGGATCACCAAGTTCGTTCAGGAATGCCTCGGCATTTTCCAGCTTGTCCTTATAATTGATACCGTAGACAGGAATGCCTTCATCCGACAGAGCCTGCAGGTTCGGGTGTTCTACCCGGCAGGGCGCGCACCAACTGGCCCAATAATTCACAAGCTTGATCTGTCCATCGCGCAGCGTTGCGTCGTCAAATTGTGGCTTGCCTGCAAAATCTGTTAATACAACCGGTGGCGCGGTTTGGCCCTCACGGGCCGAGGGCAAAGCGTTTGGATCATCACGGAACATGCCAATACCGGCAAGTACAGCAAAGGCACCAAATATCAACGGAGGCGCAATCATCAGGGGCGAGATCTTAGCCATTGCGCTTTATCCTCTGTTCAACTTTTTCCAGTTCAGCCTGGCTCTTGCGGCCCCGCATCACGCTGACCAGAACCAGTGCCAGCAAAAGCCCGATGGAAACCACATAGGACCAGAGCACCGTATCGGCATATTTTCCAAGATCAGGGATCATCCGTTTGCCCTTTCCCGCGCCAGCAGAGTCTTGGTCCGACGCGTGCGAATTTCAGTACCCGTGCGGTAAAGTACCAAGGCGATGAACAACAACACGAACCCGACAATGCAGAGCAGCAGAGGATAGAAATAGATATTGCTGACCTTCTCTTCAGTATCCGCTCCAGTCACAGCACCAGCCCGCAGGACAGAAGCGCCCTGATGCAGCCCCTGATTCCAGAAATTCACCGCATAACGGCTGAGGATAGCAAAGACCGACCCCACCAGACACAGGATCGAGGTCAGATCGGCAGCCGTATCAGGGTCTTCGATCGCCTCCCACAAGGCGACATAGCCCAAATAGAAGAGGAACAGGATCAGGAATGAGGTCAGACGTGGATCCCAGGCCCACCAGGTGCCCCACATGGGCTGCCCCCAAATCGCCCCGGTTGCCAACGCAATCAATGTCATCACGATGCCCACAGGTGCGGCCGCGCGCGCAGCCAGCGCACTGACATGATGACGGCGAACCAGCCAAACCAGAGAGGTCGCCAGCATCATAAGCCAGCAGTTAATCGCCATCAGCGCGGCGGGTACATGCAGGTAAATGATCTTGACGGTCGATCCCTGCTTGTAATCATCGGGTGTGAAGAAAAATCCCCACACCAGACCAATGACGATGCAAACCAAAGCCGCGCCCCAGAAGAACGGCATCACCCGTTCACTGGTGGCAAGAAACTTGCGCGGATTGGCATATTCCCAGAGGGTATTGGCTTTGGCTGCGATAGACATGGGCCTTATCTAGTCCGAGTCGGGTTCATTCTCAATTGACATCCGTCAAAGTTACACTGTGTCACCGTAGGTTAATGCGCAACACAGCGGCGCTGGCAAAAGGTAACAGGGCAATCGTCGCCGCAGTGATCCCAGCCAGCATCAACAAGGGTGTCTGCGTTTCCATTCCGGTTGCGCCGCGGCGCGCGACTTCGGCCCCGAAGATCAATGTCGGTACATAAAGAGGCAGCACAAGAAGCGACAGCAGCAATCCGCCGCGTTTCAAGCCGACCGTAAGAGCAGCACCAAAGGTTCCGATGACGCTCATCGCGGGCGTGCCAATCAAAAGTGAGACGACAAGCCAGAAAAAGCCGGGCAAAGGCAAATTAAGCAGAACGCCCAGGAAGGGCGCGGCCAGAACCAGTGGCAAGCCCGTAGTCAGCCAATGCGCCAAAGACTTGATCGTTACGACCGCTTCTAACGGCAGGGGCGCCGTCGCCAATAGGTCGAGCGAGCCGTCCTCCCAATCCAGCGCAAGCAGCCGGTCAAGTGACAGAAGGCAGGCCAAAAGTGCCCCCAGCCACAGCACGCCAGGTGCAATCGTGGACAACAATGCGGATTGCGGGCCAACTGAAAAAGGCACCAGCACGGTGACGATAAGAAAAAACGCCAGGCCAAGGCCAAACCCTCCGCCCGCACGGAAGGCCAGTTTCAAATCACGTAATAGCAGGGCGATCACAGGAAACCTCCGTCGAGATCATCGACAGGTTTCGGTTTAGCCTTGTAGGGCCCCACATCCAGGACCTCTCCGTCCAGACCAAGGTCGATATGGGTGGCAATCAGGGCAGACCCACCCTGCCCCAGATGCGCGCGCACCGCGTCAGCAAACATCTGCACTGCATTCTTATCCAGCGACACAGTGGGTTCATCCAACATCCAGATCGGTCGTTCGGTGACCAACATCCGCGCCAACCCCAATCGACGTTTCTGGCCTGCCGACAGATTGCCTGCATGGCGATCCGACAGCTCAGTCAAAGCAAACGCGTCCAGGGCCGGTTGAATGCTGTGACTGCCGAAGACCTGCGCCCAGAACGACAGGTTTTCCACCACGGTCAGAGTCGGCTTGAGTCCGTCGGAATGTGAGGCATAGGCGATCCGGTCCTCAGCCCCGTCGATCTGCCCCTCAAGCGGAGGCTGCAGGCCTGCCAGCGTTCGCAGCAGCGTTGTTTTACCGATCCCGTTCGGCCCGCGCAGGATAAGCGCCTTTCCGGGCTCCAGCGAAAAGCTGAGATTTTCCAGCACAGGAACGCCCCCTCGGGCGATCGACAGGTCGGTCACGGTCAATGTCATGAATCCCGCTTATCCTATTGCCGTCAGAGGCAAAAGGCGGGATTTGCCGCAGCATACCGACAGCAACGTATTTGGGTGGCATCTAAGCGCAAGGCCAGAGGAAAAGAATCCGATCAGACCGGTAGCAGCGCCAGTGCAATACGGCGCCCTTCGGATAACAGGATATTGTATGTGCGGCACGCGGACGGAGAGTTCATGATCTCAACCCCGATCCCCGAATCTTCCAAGGCGGCGCGCAGATCAGAAGGAATATGGGCCAGCTCAGCGCCGGTTCCAATAAACAGCACATCGACCTGACCCGCCAATTTCAACAGACCATCCCTGTCGTCGTACCCGCCCCATTTCGCTGATCCTGCAGGGCCGGTCAGCACCGACCCGTCATAGACCTGACCACCGATGCGGAAAAATCCAGGACCATATCCGTCAACAGGGGCCGCATTGTCATAAGAGATTTCATTCATACGCATAGGGGGCATCTAGCCCCAAAGCGGTAGGCCCGACAAGGCTGCAAGCGCTATCGCCAGATACGCAGCGGCACGATACAGCTTTTCCCGCTCGGGCCGGAACATCCAACCACCCAGCCAATTACCAGCCAGATTGGGGACCGCCAGAGCCAGACCCAATATCACAGCAGGCAGCGTAATACGGTCCATGCCAGTCAGGTACCCGAGCAGCAGAAAATCAAAGGCGAACAGGTATAACAGGATCGTCGCACGGATCACGGCCACGGGCAGAGGTCGAGACATATAGAACAAGATAACGGCCGGTCCCGGCAGGCCCGCGACACCGCCCAAAAACCCACCAGCGCCTCCTATTCCCAAAACCATTTTGCGGCTGACATGACCGTGATAGCGCAGACCGAACACCAGAATAGCCAGCATAAGAAACGCCAACAGGCTAACGGTATAGCGAAATACGTGTGGATCGACCGTGGTCAGCAACCACAGCCCCAATGGCAGAGCGAGTGCGCACCCTCCCACCAGACGGACCAGATCACCCCTGTCGACCTCGCGCCAGGCCCGGCGAAGGTTGGGCAGCGGGCCCAGAATATCCATGATTGTCAGGCAGGTCAGCGCCTTGAAAGGATCAAGGAATGGGGTTGCGATAGGCAGGAAAATCAGGGCGGTCCCAAATCCGGAAAAGCCGCGCACAACACCGCCAAGAAAGGCAGCAAATACTATGATGGCCAGCCCTGTGGGGGACTGGCCAAAATACTCAGGCATCGATGTTGGCAAACTGGTTGCCAGAGGTGTTTGATGGCTTGGACCAGTCGCGCTTGACGCCCAGCCACAAAAGGATGGTTGATGCCACAAAGACGGACGAATAGGTACCTACGATCACACCCCAGATCATAGCAAAGACAAACCCGCGGATCACATCCCCGCCCAGAACATAGAGCGAAATCAACGCCAGCAAGGTGGTGACAGAGGTCATGACTGTCCGGCTGAGCGTTTCGTTGATCGAAAGGTTCAGAACCTCCTTTAGGTCCTTTTTCTTGTATTTCCGCAAGTTCTCGCGCACCCGGTCGAACACGACCACCGTATCATTCAACGAATAGCCCACGATGGTCAGCAGCGCAGCGATGATCGCCAAATCAAAGCGGATCTGCAGTTCGGAAAAGATGCCGATAGTCAGGATGACGTCATGCACCAGCGCAGCGACAGCCCCCAGCGCAAACTGCCATTCAAACCGCAGCCAGATGTAGACAAGCACCGCCCCAATGGCGAGCACCACCGCGATCACGGCGGTCTGGATAAGCTCTCCCGAGACTTTGGGTCCAACAGATTCGACGCTTTCGAAGGGCAGTTTCAACCCAGGGTCCGCTGCGGCAAGAGCTTCACCAATTTGTTTAATCGTGGCCGCATTGACAGCCTCAGCATCATCCTGCGCCTGAATGCGGATCATCGCGACATGTTGATCTGGCCCGAAGCTCGGATCGAAAATCTCGGTGATCGTCACGTCGCCAAGTCCAAGCGGCGCAATAGCGTCACGATATGTGCCGACATCGATTTCCTGCGCGCTTTGGGTCCGAATGGTGGTCCCTCCACGGAAATCAATGCCGAAGTTCAGGCCCTGCAGCATGAAGGACGTAAACGCGACAATCATCATCAAGGCCGAGATACCCAGCCAGATCTTCCAGCGACTGAAGAAATCGAACGAGGTATTCTGGGGTACGAGTTTCAGTCTCATGTCAAACCTCGATCGTTTTCGGACGGCGGCGTTCGAACCAAATCACGATCATCAGGCGCGTCACGAAGATCGCGGTGAAGACCGAGGTCAGAATACCCAGACCCAAAGTGATTGCGAACCCGCGCACTGGCCCGCTGCCCATAGCAAACAGGATTACAGCGGTAATGAAGGTGGTCACGTTGGCGTCCAGAATGGCCGACAGCGCTTTTTCATAACCCAGCTCAATCGCGCGGGCAGGACCTTTGGCAGATTTCAGTTCCTCTCGGATACGCTCGAAGATCAGTACGTTGGCATCCACCGCCATACCTACCGTCAGAACGATCCCCGCGATCCCAGGCAGGGTCAACGTCGCCCCAATCAGGGAAAGCAGACCGAACAACAGGCCAACGTTGATGATCAGCGCAATATTGGCGAAGATACCAAACAGGCCATAGCTGAGCGCCATGAATGTCAGCACCGCGACAAAGGCCACGATGGTTGCCACCTTACCCGCGTCGATACTGTCCTGGCCCAGCTCGGGACCGATGGTTCTTTCTTCCAGAAACTCCAGCCCGGCGGGCAGTGCCCCTGCGCGCAACAGGACAGCCAGATTTGTACTTTCCTCAACGGTGAAATTACCGGTGATGATACCAGACCCACCGGGGATATGACTTTGGATCACCGGGGCTGAGATCACTTCGTCATCCAGAACGATGGCAAAGGGTGCCCCGATGTTTTCCAGCGTGTAATCACCAAATTTGCGCGCGCCTGAGGTGTTAAAGCGGAAACTCACCGCCGGGCGGCCATTCTGGTCAAACGCGGGCTGCGCATCGACCAGTTCCTCGCCCGTTACAACAGGCGCGGCATCCAACGTGTAATAGACGCCATTTTCGTCAATCGACGGCACCACCTCTTCGCCAACGCCCGCTATCGCATCGGGGTCGGTTCCGCGCCCAACGACGGGGTTAAAGGTCAGTTGCGCGGTCGTGCCGATGATCTCTTTCAACTCTCCTGCGCTGCCGATACCTGGCACCTGGATCAGGATACGGTCGGTGCCTTGCCTTTGGATGGTCGGCTCGCGGGTGCCCACCTCGTCAATCCGGCGGCGAATGATTTCCAGCGATTGACGCACGGTGCGGTCGTCTGAGGCCAGCTTCTCGGCCTCAGAAAGTTGCACAATGATCGTATCACCTTCGGCGCGAGCCTCGATATCCGTGGCCCCTACACCGCTGAGGGTCTGCACCTGACGGGCCAGACCGCGGACAACCTCCAGCGCGCGGGACATGCCCTCGGGCTGACTGATGCGAAGGCGAATCTCAGCAGGCGCCGAGTCCTGGCGACGGATGGTGCCCACGGTGGCACGTTCGTCCCGCAGCGCATCCCGAATTTCGGGCCACATGGCGTCCATGCGGGATTCGTAGACGTCACCCACCCGAACTTCGGCCAAAAGATGCGCGCCACCACGCAGATCCAGCCCTAGATTGACCAGCGACGACGGCAGCCAGTTCGGCCATTGCGCCGCCTCGGCCTGCATTTCAGGAGTGTCGACGCCAAGCTCAATCGCCGCCTTGGCGTCATTGGATTGTTCAACGCGCGTATAAAACGCATTCGGCAGGGCCATCAGCAAGCCAGTCACGCAGACCAGCCAGATCAGAACCCGCTTCCAGGTATCAATTTGCAGCATTACCCTGCCTTTTCAAGGGATTATATCGCGAAGTTACTTCGCCGGCTCAGTCTTGTTCAGAACCTGCGAAATGGTCGATTTAACCACGCGGACTTTGACTCCCTCGGCGATTTCGACTTCGATCTCGTTATCGCCTTCTTTGACCTTGGCCACTTTACCAATCAGCCCACCCTGGGTAACGACCTGATCGCCCCGGCGCACGGCCTCGACCATGGCTTGATGTTCCTTCATTTTCTTCTGCTGTGGACGGATCAGCAGGAAATACATGATCGCAAAAATCAGGATCAGCGGGAGAAACTGGGCGATTGCGCCACCTTCCATGGGATATTCCTTTTGGTTTGGTACTGCGAAAATGCTCCGCAAATTTTGCGAGAACCTATTCTCTGAACCACCTGTTTGCAAGGAATGGCAGCACAGGTTTTTACAATGATTGGCTCATAATGATCAAAGAAATACGCCGGGGTCGCAGATCGGTCCTTTGATCCGGGCTCGGCTGGGATATAGTTGGCCGGCAGGAGGACCGATGATTCAATTAATCCAAACGCTTGGCACGCTTTCGCGCATCTGGTTCACGCTTGTCTGGATTATGTTCAGCACAGCGATGGCGCTAGCACAGGATGCGCCAATCGAAACGCCTGAAACCTCTGAACAATCAGAGAATTTCAAAGCACCGGTCATCATCGACGGCGAAAGCCTGTTTTTCCTGCGCGGATCCAGCGCCCTGCCCGCGCCCGAACGGGCCGAGACCGTTCAGAACAACATTATCCAAGTGGCCCTATCCTCGGAAAATCCTGAGGTTACCGTTACTTATGAGGATACGGAACTGGGCACGCGTATTTTAGTTGATGGCGTGCCGGTATCGACGGTCACCGTCGCCGATGCCGAAATGGACCAGATGGAGCTGGACGTCATCACCTATCTCCATGGCTCGGCCATCCATGATGCGATTGTCGCCTACCGCGCAAACCGAACCGAACAGGCGCGTGTATCCGGCGCGTTTGAGGCTTTGGGCTGGACGTTGGGGTTTGCCGTATTCATCGCCTTTATTCTGTGGCTGCACCGGCGCATCAGACGGCGTACCCTGAAATTCGTATCGCGCCATCTGAAGGACGTGGAAACGGCAACAGCCAAAAGCGTTCAAGCCGAAGCCATTGCAGCCCTCGTCAGTTACGGTCTGAACTTCATATTGCTGGTCGTCTTCTTTCTGGGCTTTTACTACTACCTGTCTTTTGTTCTGCTTTCCTTTGCCGAAACCCGGTATTTCGCTCAGCTGTTGCTGACCTATCTGACCGAACCGGTTCTGCTGATCTTCAAAGGAGTGGTCAGCTATATCCCCAACCTTATCATGCTGGCGCTGATCGCCTGGTTGGCGATGTATATCATCAAAGGGATGCGCGTGTTCTTTGACGCGGTCGAGGCCGGCACATTCGAGCTGGGCGATTTTGAAAGCCATTGGGTAAACCCGACATTCAACATTGCCCGCGTTTTGGTCATCCTGATCGCATTGGTGTTTGCAGTACCCTATATCCCAGGCTCGGATTCCGCAGCGTTTCAGGGGCTGACTATTCTGGTGGGTGCGATGCTATCGCTTGGTGCGAATTCGGTGGTCTCCAACATGCTGGCTGGGCTGTTTGTGATCTACCGCCGCTCAACCTCGATTGGCGATCGCATCCAGATTGGCGACCACATCGGCGACGTTGTACGGATCAAACTGATGGAGACCCACCTGAAGTCTATCAAGAACGAGTTGATCTCGATCCCAAATGCGCAGTTGATGAATTCGGATGTGATCAATTTTTCAAAGAAAACAGATGGTAGCGGGCTGTTGCTGCATACGACTGTTGGTATCGGCTATGAGGAACCTACGGAGAAGGTCGAAGCGATGCTGATCGAAGCCGCACGCCGGACAAAGGCAATCAAGGCAAAGCCAGAACCATTCGTTTTGTGGACCGCCCTGGCCGATTATGCGATCAACTATCAGATCAACGGCTATACCACACGGGGCAGCATCATCCCGAAAATCCGGTCAGACCTGCATCGCAATATCGTGGCCGTGTTCAACGAGAACAATGTGCAGATCATGACCCCGTCTTACATCGCCGATCCACCCGAGCCGAAAATCCCCACTGAAGGCTGGGATGGCCATCTGGCACATGAAGCACACGAGGGAACGGATAAGTCGTAACCGGTGCTACACCCTGCCTTTCATATGGTGCATAAGCAGGTTCAGTGATTCACGCATTTAAGGACCTGAACCATGCACGACATCCGCGCCATACGCGAAAACCCAGCCGCTTTCGACGCCGCCCTAGCGCGCCGTGGGGACGCGCCGGTGTCGTCGGACCTGTTGCGCCTGGATGAAAGCCGCCGTGCCAAGATTCTGGCCGCCGAAACCGCTCAGGCCGAGCAGAACAAAGCCTCCAAAGAGGTGGGTGCGGCCAAGGGTCGTGGCGATGAGGTCGAGTTCGAGCGCCTGCGCGCGCTGGTCGCCGAGAAAAAGGCCGAGATTGCCCAGATGCAGACCGAGGCCAAGGATCTGGACGCCCTTCTGACCGATCAACTGATCCGCATCGCCAACCTGCCCGCCGAAGATGTGCCCGAAGGCGCGGATGAAAACGACAATGTCGAAGTCAACCGCTGGGGCACTCCGCCCACGCTGGATTTTGCGGCCAAAGAGCATTTTGAGATCGAAGCCGTCCAGACCGGTATGGATTTTGAGACTGCCGCGAAACTGTCCGGCTCGCGTTTTGTGCTGCTGTCCGGTGGTATAGCCCGCATTCACCGCGCATTGGCGCAGTTCATGCTGGACACACATATCAACGAAAACGAACTAACCGAGGTCAACGGCCCGGTTCTGGTTCTGTCCGAAATGATGCAGGGCACCGGGCAACTGCCGAAGTTTGGCGAGGACAGCTATCAGACCCGTGAAGGCTGGTGGCTGATCCCAACCTCCGAAGTGTCGCTGACCAATATCGTCAATGAAACGCTGATCGAAGAAAGCTATCTGCCCCGCCGCTATACCGCGCATTCCCTGTGCTTCCGGTCCGAGGCTGGCAGCGCTGGCAGAGACACCCGTGGGATGCTGCGCCAGCACCAGTTCGAAAAGGTCGAGATGGTCTCGGTCACCCATCCGGATAAATCGGATAAGGAACAAAAGCGCATGTTACGCTGCGCCGAAGGTATTCTGGAAAAATTGGGCATACCCTATCGCACCGTGATCCTGTGTACGGGCGACATGGGCTTTGGCGCGCGCCGTACCTATGACATCGAGGCATGGTTGCCCGGACAGGATACCTATCGCGAGATCAGCTCGGTCTCGACTTGTGGTGATTTTCAGGCCCGCCGCATGAACGCGCGGTTCCGCCCCGAAGAGGGTGGCAAACCGGAATACGTCCATACACTGAACGGCTCCGGTCTGGCTGTCGGTCGTTGTCTGATCGCCGTACTGGAAAATGGTCAGAACCGCGATGGCACCGTGACCTTGCCCAAGGTTCTGTCCCCCTATCTTGGCGGCAAACTGACCTTACAGCGGGACGGCACGCTGGCATAAGAAAACCGGCGCTAACCAACTGCGCCGGTCCTGAGAAAATCAAAAGGTGGAGGAGGTCTACTTCTTCGCCTTTTTCTTATCTTTTTTCTTACTCTTCTTCTTGCCGACTTTCTCTTTGGCGTCCTGTTTCTTTTGATCTTTTTTCTTGTCGTCCTTTTTGGACTTTTTATCCTTTTTGGCTTTGGCTTTCACCTTGTCCTTTGCCTTTGAGAATGCGGCCTCCATTTCCAGAAGCTTTTTGGCAGCTTTCTCAGCCTTGGCTTTTGCCTTGGCCTTTTTTCGCGCTTTGGCTTCAGCAGCGGCTTTCTCTTCAGCAGCCTTCTGGGCGGTTTCCTCAGCCCGCTTCCGGGCGGCGGCAGTAACGCCCTTCCGAGCAGCTGGGCGCTTGGTTGCCGCGCGCGCAGTCGTGGTTTTGGCTGAAACAGCTGCTTTCGCCGCCGCTATAAGAACCGGTGCCCGTGCCACACCAATGCGGGGAACTTTGACGAGCTCTGCGGGTTTCGCGCTCGCAAGGTCTTCTGCGGTCTTGAAGCCATTGGCAATCAACGCTTGCCCAAGCACCTCGCCTACACCCTTTACATCGGTCACTGCGGTCATCAGAGTTCCTTTCCTTCTCACATCGGGCCGGAATACCGGCTAGCTGCTATGGGCCAGCCCCCGGGATTGATCCTTAGGAGGGAAAGGCACAAGCCGTTTGTTGTCCTCATCCCAAAGTTTCAGATTCAAAGCCGCTACCGCCTCGGGGAATTTGATCCGGCGCGGCGTATACTCGGACGGGAGGTTATAGTGGCATTCCCGCAGCCGGTAAGAGGGGATGCGCGCGTTGAAGTGGTGTATATCGTGCAATGTGATGCAGGCCACCGCATTATCAAACCACCAGCCGAAATCCAGCGCCGACGACCCCTGCAGCGCGGCCAATTTCGGATCCAGATCTGGGCGACGGTCCCAGTATGTGTCTTCGAAATTATGCTGAAGATAGACTAGGAAAACTCCCAGCATCCCGCCAAGGAAGGAAAAGGCCACCCAAACCAAAATACCGGTCGCACCGGCGATCAGATACAGCAGGCCCAGGAAAATCAGGATCGACAGGTTGTGCAGCAGCACGCCTTTGACGCCGAACCGCACCGTATTCTTGGGCCAGCGGTAGCGAATGAAATAAGTAAACAATGCTCCGACCGGTACCAGCACAAAAGGGTTGCGGTATAGGCGATAATACAGCCGCGACCACCAGTTCGCCGCATTCCATTCCCTCACGGTCATGGTATGAATTTCGCCGGTCTCACGATGTTCCAGATTGCCGATGCCGGAGTGATGCAGGTTGTGGTTTTGCTTCATCACTTCGAATGGAGCGAAAGTGAACGGGGACAGCCCATGCCCTGCCCATTCATTCTGTGCACGCGTTTCAAATAGCGAATGATGCCCGCAATCGTGCTGCAGCACGTAAAGGCGAACAGCGGAAAACGCGAAAACCACCCCGGCCGGCATCATGACATACCAGCGGTCCACATAGATGATGGCTAATGCCAACGATGAGAAATAAACCGCGAAAGTCCCAAAGTAGCTGATCGCGGCCAATCCATTATCCTGAACCGCGTATTGACGTGTGTATTCTCTCAAATCCATTCCGTCGGCTCCCCACAATGGCCCGTTGCAATGTGATTCTAAAAATGGGTGCGGTCTTCCCGCAAACAAGCGACACGCTTGGAAACAAAAGCGCGCCAGCGAATGCTAGCGCGCCATCAAAGGGCTGTCACGCCCCGAGATGAAAAATGCAACAGATTGGCGCAGTTACGCGCGTCCCTTCAAATGTTTGGCCAAGGCACCTGCGTTTTTCTTACGCCGTCCCTTATAAGGGTTCTTGTCTCCCTGTCCGCGCAAGGTCAGTCGGATGGGGGTCCCGGGCATATCGAAACTCTCACGCAGGCCGTTGACCAGATAACGGTTATAGCTTTCAGGCATCTTGTCGGGGTGCGAACACATAACCACGAATCCAGGGGGGCGGGTTTTGGCCTGAGTCATATACCGCAGCTTGATCCGGCGACCCTGCGGCGCTGGCGGCGGGTGCTGTTCCAGCATTGCGATCAACCAACGGTTCAAAGCAGCAGTCGGCACACGTCGGTTCCAGATATCATGGGCGCGTAGGATAGCAGCTCGCAGGCGCTCAAGCCCCCGCCCTGTTTTGGCCGAAACCGTGACCAGTGGCGCGCCGCGCAACTGCGGCAGAAGACGTTCGAACGATTCTTTCAGATCGCGCAGTTTTTCCTGCTTGTCCTCTTCGATATCCCATTTGTTAATGGCGACAACGACGGCTCGGCCCTCGCGTTCGGCCAGATCCGCGATGCGCAGATCCTGCTGTTCAAACGGAATCGCCGCATCCAGCAACACCACCACAACCTCGGCAAATTTTACTGCACGCAAACCATCCGATACAGAAAGCTTCTCAAGTTTTTCCTGTACCTTGGCTTTTTTGCGCATCCCCGCCGTATCGAAGATCCGCATCGGCGTGCTTTCACCCTCGGGGTCGGCCCAGTCGATCCGCAGGCTGATTGCATCGCGTGTGATCCCGGCCTCGGGTCCGGTCAATAAGCGATCTTCGCCAACGATCTTGTTGATCAGGGTGGATTTTCCGGCATTCGGGCGACCAACAACGGCAACTTGCAACGGCTTGGCGTCAGTGATCAACGGGGTTACGGCTTCGCCGTCTTCATCAAGCTCGATATCAGTTACGGGCGCTTCTTCGATCGCTTTTTCCGCAGCAGCATCCGCCAGAGGCATCAGATGTGCGTAAAGATCGGTCATCCCCTCGCCATGTTCACCCGACAGGCGGACCGGCTCGCCCAGACCCAGGTTATAAGCTTCGAGCACACCGGCATCAGCCGCCGAACCTTCGGCTTTGTTGGCCGCAAGGATCACGTGTTTCGATCGTTTGCGCAGAATCTCGGCAAACATCTCATCTGTGGGCGTCAACCCCACACGCGCGTCGATCATGAACAGGCACACATCAGCCATGTCCACGGCGCGCTCGGTCAGGCGTCGCATCCGTCCTTCAAGGCTGTCGTCTGTCGCATCCTCAAGACCCGCCGTATCAATAACGGTAAAGCGCAGATCGCCCAGACGCGCTTCGCCTTCGCGCAAATCGCGCGTAACACCTGGCTGGTCGTCGACCAATGCCAGTCGTTTGCCGACGAGGCGGTTGAACAAAGTGGATTTGCCCACATTGGGGCGCCCCACGATAGCGAGGGTCAGGGACATGTTACTCAACTTTCAAGACTCAGACGCGCCCTTTAGCGCATCTTGTCGTCAACGGAAAGCGTGCAGTTCACCTTTGGTCGAAACGACGTACAAGGTTTGCCCGGCAACAACTGGCGCCGTAGTGGCACCGCCGGGAACCTCGACGCGGTGAACCAGCGTGCCGTCGAGCGGGTTATAGAACCTTAGATAACCATCGTTCGATGCGACAACGATACGCCCACCAGCCATGATCGGCCCGTAATGCGCATAGATTGCGCCACGCCGACCGGGCTTGTCCTTGACGAATCCAGGCAAGTCCTGCGCCCACACAATCGAGCCATCCGAGGCATCCAGACGCACCAACTGACTGCGGTCACTAATCAGGAAGATGCTGTTTCCAGCCGGCCAAACCGTATCAACGGCACCTTCATCCGCGGTCCATCTCCGCTCACCCGAAGTGGAATCGAATGCCACGGTGCGGCCCGAATGGTTGCCGATATAGATGGTATCGCCGACCACCATCGGGCCGCCTGTTACGTCAACGATCTGCGCTGCGGCGCGCCCGCGACGCCCACCAGCAACCGACGCGTTCCAGCGGCGAATACCACCTCTGCGGAACGTTGCAGCTATATCGCCCGAGCCAAATGCAAACACCGAGAAATCCGAGGCAATCACCGGCGCAGGCGCGCCCAACACATTGCCAACGCTTGGGGTGCCCTGAACCTGCCAGAGGATGCGCCCATCTTTTGTATCAATCGTCCATCCGATTTCATCTCCGGCGACAAGATACAGCAGGCCATCATTGATCAGAGGTGAGCCGCTGCCCGTAGCATTCAGGCGCTTTTGCCAACGAATGGCACCGGTTTTGCCATCCAGAGCGGTCAGGCGACCAAAACCAGAAGACACATAAAGAACGCCATTGGCATAGGCCAATCCACCGCCGGTTGCATCTGAATCCCCGTCGGTGCCAGGGATTAGATCTGTACTCCAGGCAACCTGCCCCTGCGGTGAGACCGCTGAAACGGTCGCTCCGGAATCCAGCGTGTAGACCAAACCACCTGCAACGACCGGCTCGGCCGTGATGCGCTGCTTGCGCGAATCTCCATCACCGATCGACGTTGACCACAGTTTCTGTGGAGTATTACGCAAAGAGGCATTTGTCGTCCGATACGCCGCGGTTCCCGGGCTTTGTGACCAGTTGGCATTGGCCGTCTGGGCAGGAAGGCTGATCGGCTTGGCCCCCTGGGTCTCAACCGTTTCATTGTCGGATGTGGGTCGGATGTCCTCACGAGCTCCGGGCAGGATGACCTCGGGTTCCTGACAAGCCGCCAGCAATGTCAGGGAAACAACCGCGACCGGCAACCCAATACGGGGGAAGAGACTAATCAACATGATACTCCGAACTTGCCTGTCATTTATTTTCTACCGGTTCAGCTTTGCCGTGCGACCAGCGGTTCCGGTTCACCACCCAACGCAACAATCAACTGTGTTGCGCGTTGCTGCAGATCTACGCCGATTTCAGCGTCCTGCCGCATTGCCTGCAAACGGGAAATGGCGGCATCGACTTGACCTTCGGACACTTCGATCAGTGCCAGTTGCTCCTCTGCCAGCAACCGCAATGGGGCTCCCGGCACGGCCAGCGCTTCGAATTGCTGACGCCGGTCTGCTACCGGCATTGTCTCGCTTTGCAGCAGCAAAGCCTTGAAGGTCGCGATGGCCCGGTAAATTTCAGGCAGATCACCCTGAACCGCAATGGCGTTCAGACTCTCAACAGCGCCCTGCCCGGACTCGATTTCGGTCTGCGAGGCAGAAAGCAGCATCTTTACAATCGCATCTCCACCGGGTGTTGGTGCAGGTACCAAGGCAAGATCATCGGCACGATCGGCGGACTCATTCTGTGCCATAGCGGCCAGAATCGCATCTCCCAGATCCTGTGCCTGACTGGTTGCGCGCGCTTTGCGCAGTTCGTTGAACGCGGCACCACCAACGATCAGAACAACCGCCACTACGCCAACCCAACCCCAACGGCGCAAAAGCAAGAACAGACGGTCGCGGCGCACCTCTTCGGTCACCTCATCAATGAAACTGTCGACGTCGCTCATCCCTGCTCCCCGGGCTTGTGTTCTTTGATATTGGGCAATGTCATACCCCGCTGCCATTGCCAAGCCAAGGGTCCGATTTCATACAATTCCCCCACCTGCGGATACCCTTGCAGAAAAAAGTGAACCGAACTATTCAGTTTAGTGTGGAAAAGATGAGGCCCCGCCCCCATTTCTAAGCATGCGCGCCGAGGGACAGTCGGCAAAGAATTCTGGGAGAGACCCTGTATGCGTTTGATTTCATTCGTAAACGCCTTTTTGGTGATTGTTGCCTTATTCTATTTGGTATTCGAAAGGGATGCATTATTAGCATTCGCCGGCCGCGATGATTCAAACCCGGGCACTACGTCCGAGGCAGAATCTTCTGAAATTCCCGCAGAGGATCGGCACGTAATCCGTGTAGTTGCACAGCGCTCTGTCGCCCGCGAAGTAGACAGCGCAGTGACTCTGCGTGGACAAACCAGAGCAAACCGCGAGGTCGAAGTTCTGGCCGAAACGACGTCAACTGTCGTATCAGAACCCAAGCGCAAGGGCAGTTTTGTCGAAGCCGGTGATTTGTTATGTGAGCTGGATCCAGGCACCCGTCCGGCAAGCCTGGCCGAAGCAGCAGCCGCCAAGCTTGAAGCCAAAAGCCGGGTGCCCGAAGCCGAAGCGCGTCTGCTGGAGGCACATGCACGCGTAGCCGAAGCCGAAATCAACTTGAAAGCCGCACGAAAGCTATCAGAGACCGGTTTTGGGTCGGAAACCCGCAGGATTTCCAGCGAGGCAGAAATGAGTACAGCCCAGGCTGGTATCAAAAGCGCCGAAGCCGGGCTGGAAGCAACACGCGCCGGTATCGAAGCGGCATCAGCCGAAGTCGAGGCCGCCGAACGTGAAATCGAACGCCAGACGATCGAAGCTCCATTCAAGGGTCTGTTAGAAAGTGACACAGCTGAGCTTGGAAGCCTTATGCAACCAGGGTCGCTGTGTGCGACTGTGATCCAGTTGGACCCAATCAAGTTGGTCGGGTTTGTTCCCGAGGCAGATGTGAACCGGATCATCGTAGGGTCCGAGGCTTCGGCCCAGCTGATCTCGGGGCTTCAGGTCTCTGGGCGGGTCACCTTCCTTAGCCGGTCGGCCGATGAGACCACCCGGACCTTTGAGGTCGAGATTACCGTTCCTAACCCCGACCTGACAATTCGGGACGGTCAGACTGCGGACATCCGAATCTCGGCTGAAGGGACCAAGGCACATCTGTTGCCTCAGTCCGCACTGACGCTGAATAACGATGGCAAAGTTGGTGTACGGACCGTTGGAAATGGGAACATTGTGGATTTCCTGCCGGTCACTTTGTTGCGCGACACTTCCGAAGGTGTCTGGGTCGACGGGTTGCCGGAAACGGCGGACATCATCATCGTCGGGCAAGAATTCGTGACTCGCGGCGTGATGGTTGAGCCAACTTATCGGGATGCAGCGCAATGACCGGAATAGTAAGCTGGGCCGCTGGCCGAGCCCGAATGGTTCTGGCATTTATCGCGATTTCCTTGATCGTAGGTGGATACGCCTATGTTGGCCTGCCGAAAGAAGGTGAGCCGGATATCGAAATCCCTGCGCTTTTCGTCTCGGTTCAGTTCCCCGGCATTTCCGCTGAAGACTCGGAAAACCTGCTGGTCAAGCCGATGGAAACCGAGCTGGCTGATCTGGACGGTCTCAAAGAAATGACGTCGACGGCTGCCGAAGGCTATGCCGGTGTCGCGCTGGAGTTCGATTTTGGATGGGACAAGACGGCGATCATGGCCGATGTCCGCGACGCCATGAACAGCGCCCAGGCCGATTTTCCTGAAGGGGCTGAGCAATATACCCTGACCGAGATCAACTTTTCTGAATTCCCTATTGTGATTGTCAATCTGACCGGGGCTGTTCCTGAAAGAACAATGGCCCGTGTCGCCAAAGACTTGCAGGATGATCTGGAAGCATTGGATTCCGTGCTTGAGGCAGGGATAGCCGGCAATCGAGACGAATTGCTAGAGGTGATCATCGACCCGCTGCGGCTGGAAGCGTATAACGTTACCGCCGCCGAGCTGATCAATGTTGTTCAGAACAACAACCAGCTGATCGCCGCTGGTGAGGTGGAAACCGATCAAGGCACCTTCTCGGTCAAGATCCCTTCGTCTTTCAAGACCGCCCAGGACGTGTATGACCTACCCGTCAAGGTCAATGGCGACCGCGTCGTGACCATGGGCGAGCTGGCGCAAATCAACTATACTTTCGAAGATCGCGAAGGCACCGCCCGCTTCAACGGCGAGGCCACCGTGGCACTGCAGGTCGTCAAACGCAAAGGCTATAACCTGATCGACACGGTCGACGAGGTCAAAGCCTCTATCGCAGCGGCCCAATCCAAATGGCCAGCCGAGATGCAGGCGGCGATCAAACTGGGCACCTCGAACGACCAGAGCCGGATCGTAGGGTCGATGGTCAGCCAGCTTGAGGGTTCGGTTCTTACCGCTATTGCGCTGGTTATGATTGTCATTCTGGCCTCGCTTGGGACCCGTGCCGCCCTGCTGGTGGGTTTTGCGATTCCAACCTCATTCCTGCTGTGCTTTGCATTCCTTGCGGTGATGGGGGTCAGCATTTCGAACATCGTCATGTTCGGTTTGATTCTTGCGGTCGGAATGCTGGTCGACGGGGCCATCGTGGTGGTTGAATATGCCGACAAGCGGATCAACGAGGGCGTGGGTCCCATGCATGCCTATGTCGAAGCCGCACAACGGATGTTCTGGCCGATCGTATCCTCGACAGCTACGACATTATGCGCCTTCTTGCCTATGCTCTTTTGGCCGGGCGTTCCGGGCGAATTCATGGGGATGCTGCCAGTTACGCTGATATTTGTTCTGTCGGCATCGTTAATCGTTGCACTGATCTACCTGCCCGTGATGGGCGGCGTTTCCGGCCGCCTCAGCCGCGTGTTTGACCGGTCGTCGAACTGGCTGAGGGCGCGAACAGCCTGGTGGGTTCGGGCAGCGATGGTTCCCCCGTCGTTATACCTGATCTTCCTGGGGGCGATGCAGACACTGAACCCTAATTACCTGGTCGATTCAGGTAGTTCGGTTCTTGGAATGATCCTGTTCATGCTAGGTGCGTTTGCCGGGTCGGTCACCCTGAGCGCGGCAAAAATCGAACGCGCCCCGGTTGAGCATGTGCAGACCAGCCGCGAACACACACGCTTTGGGCATGTGGTGAAGTTCCTTGTGGGCAACCCGGTCATGCCGCTTGTGTCAATCCTTGTGATTGGCTTCGCCGTGTATCTGGTCATGACGGCATTTGGGGAAAACAACCGCGGAGTTGAATTCTTCGTTGAAAGCGAACCAGAGCAGGCCACGGCCTATGTCCGAGCGCGCGGCAATATCTCTTTGGCCGAAAAGGACCAGATGGTACTCGCCGCAGAAGAGATTATCAGTGCGCACCCGGCTGTTATCAACGTCTTTGCATTCGCTGGTGAAGGTGGTTTGGACACCGGTGGACCTGGTGGCCAATCCCCGGCGGATACCGTTGGTCAGGTTCAGTTCGAAATCATCCCTTGGGAAGACAGACCGAACGTCTCGGAACCGATTTTCGGAGGATTGTTGGACCGGCACACAGTGGCGCCAGACTATGACGGCGACTATGTTCTGGAAGAGTTGAACAGGGAGCTTGCGCAGCTACCGGGGATCATCGTTGAGACCTTGCCGCTTGAGCAAGGGCCAGGCTCTTCCAAACCTGTCCATCTGCGGATCAAGGCCGATGGCTGGCAAGAGCTGACATCAGCCACTTTGGCCGCACGTGAGGCATTCGACGCCACCCCGGGCCTTATTAAGATCGAGGACACGCTGCCCCTGCCCGGTATCGATTGGCAGATTGACGTTGATGTCGCCAAAGCAGGCCGGTTTGGCGCAGACGTAGCCACCGTCGGTGCGATGGTACAGCTTGTTACGCGTGGCCTTTTGCTGGGCGAAATGCGCCCGGACAACGTGGATGATGAAATCGAAATCCGTGTTCGCCTGCCTGATCAGGATCGTGTCTTGTCAACGCTTGACACGCTCAAGGTCCGCACGGTCGATGGTTTGGTGCCACTGTCCAACTTTGTCTCGCGCAAACCAGTCGCCAAACTGGCCGAAATCAACCGTGTCGATCAGGAACGTTATTTTGACGTGAAGGCGGATGTTGAGCCCGGCCTGAGCAATGTTGTGGTCACAGGACCGGATGGCGCCGATCAAAGATTGGCAGTGGTGCGCGAACTCGCAGAGGATGAAAGCCCCACAGCTAGCGCATTGGCATTTCCCGATGGCACTCAGTTCGAACTGATCATGCTGACCGAGGCAGAAAGCACCGATGCTTTGCGCACACTGATCGAATCCGGTGACGCGCGCACCAGTCTGATTAACCCGAACGAACGGATTGTTGTGTTGACTGAATGGCTGGAAACCGATCCTTTTGGCAGTTCCGTCAGCTGGACATGGACAGGTGATCAGGAGGATCAGGCCGAATCCGGGGCGTTTCTTGTGAATGCCTTTATGGGCGCGTTGGGGCTGATGTTCGTTATTCTGCTCGCGCAGTTCAACTCGTTCTACAATTCGATCCTGGTTCTGCTGGCCGTGGTACTGTCCACAACAGGTGTTCTGATCGGTATGATGGTGATGCAACAGCCCTTCTCGATCATCATGACAGGAACGGGTATTGTGGCTCTGGCTGGGATCGTGGTGAACAACAACATTGTTCTGATCGACACCTATCAGGAATATAGCCAGTACATGCCAAGGATCGAGGCGATCATACGCACTGCCGAGGCACGCATTCGTCCGGTTCTGTTGACCACACTCACCACGATGGCTGGCCTTACCCCGATGATGTTCGGGCTGTCGCTGGACTTTATCAACGGCGGGTATTCGATCAACAGCCCCACAGCGCTGTGGTGGAAACAGCTGGCAACCGCAGTTGTCTTTGGCCTTGGTATCGCGACGGTACTGACGCTGATCGTGACGCCTTCGCTTTTGGCTATGCGGGTCTGGGTGACAACCTATGCCATCTGGTTGGGTAAGATTTTGGCTCGCGCCACAGCGGGAAAATCCAGCCAGGTGGCGCTGGATATGGCCATCGGTAAAGCCGCGATGAATGCTCAGGCAACCGAAATGGTCTGGGATGATGAGCTGCGTACCGACGATCCGAGCGCTGACAGTTCCGGGAAAGAACCGACCGGTTCACCGCTGAAAGCAGCCGAATAAAGAGCAACAGGGTTGGGCAATCCAGCCCTGTTTTACTCGCGCGTCCAGGTTTGATGCGCACAAATGTGATGTTCACACCCTTTGACCATCAGAGTGTCACCCTTCAGCGTCATTTGCGGAACTGCATCAACATCCACTAACGGTACCCAGAATTCACCCCCGCCATATTTACCACCGCCTTGGCTGCCGACATCCCAGAACAGTTTCTTTCCGATATTCGGCGTCTGTACTGCTTTTCCGCTGGCGTCATATGCAGATAAAATCTGACCACAGAACTTGTCACCGCAGGCTGTAATTTTGATGTCAGAGACGAGGTTCTTCCGGTCCGGCTCGGTCTTCCAAATTCCGATGATGGGGTCTCCAAGCGCATAGACCGGTGTAAGTGTGGCAACTGCCGCTATGGCTGGCACAATGAACTTGCGGAAATATTTATGCATAACAAAACCTCAGATGAGTGATCTGTAGTGTAACATAGTTTGGGCCGCCTATCAGGCCGCCTGCATATCCGATTGCTGGCGATTCCAAAGCTGGGCATAACGCCCCTCACGTTTCAGCAACTCATCATGCGTGCCTTGCTCCAGGATTTTGCCACGCTCTAGCACTACAATACTGTCTGCCTCGGCGATTGTGCTCAGGCGATGGGCAATCGTCAGAACCGTACGCCCCTCGCCCGCATGGGCCAAAGCATCCTTGATGTCTTGTTCGGTATCTGTGTCCAGCGCCGATGTCGCCTCGTCCAGCAAAAGGATCGGCGGGTTTTTCAGCAGCGTTCTGGCAATACCGACCCGCTGCTTTTCCCCACCCGACAGCTTTAGCCCGCGCTCACCGACTGTGGTGTCATAGCCTTCGGGCAACGTAACTATGAAATCGTGGATCTGGGCAGCCCGGGCGGCGGCTTCGACATCTTCCTGCGTGGCTCCGTCGCGTCCATAGGCAATGTTATAGCGAATGGTATCGTTAAACAGCACGGTATCCTGTGGCACCACTCCGATTGCCGCGTGCAGGCTGGTCTGCGTGACGTCGCGCACATCCTGCCCATCAATTTTCAGCGCGCCCCCGGTGACATCGTAGAACCGGAACAGCAACCGACCGATGGTGGATTTACCCGACCCCGTCGCACCCACAATCGCTACGGTTTGGCCCGCAGGAATGGTTAGGGAAACACCTTTGAGAATTTCCCGCTCAGCATCATATCCGAATTGTACATCATGCAAGGTAACCTCACCTCCTGTTACATCCAGATCCAGTGCATCGGTCTTGTCGACCACTTCGGCGGGTTGTTCCAACAGGTCAAACATCTGGCCCATATCGACCAGAGATTGGCGGATTTCCCGATACACCGTACCCAAAAAGTTCAGCGGTACGGTAATCTGGATCATATAGGCGTTGACCATAACGAAATCGCCCACGGTCAGCGTCCCGGCCTGCACCCCGATGGCTGCCAAGACCATTACACCGATCAATCCGCAGGTGATCAGAAAGGACTGCCCGAAATTTAGAAACGCCAGAGAATACGCCGTCTTGAGAGCCGCCCCCGCATAGGCTTTCATTGACACATCATACCGTTCAGCTTCACGCGTTTCAGCATTGAAATACTTGACGGTTTCAAAATTCAGCAGGCTGTCAATGGCGCGCTGGTTCGCCTCGGTATCCTGATCATTCATCTCGCGGCGCAGTTTCACGCGCCACTCGGTCACCGCAAATGTGAACCAGATATACAGCGCGATCGTTGCCGCGACGACCACCAGATACCAGACATCAAACAGCCACATCAGAATGATCGCAACAAGCAGCAGTTCAAGGATCAAAGGCCCGATGGAAAACAGCAGGAAACGCAAGAGGAACTCGACCCCCTTTACGCCGCGCTCGATAATACGGCTCAGACCGCCCGTGCGCCGCGTCACGTGATAGCGCATCGACAACTGGTGGATATGCTGGAAAGTCTCCAATGCCAGTGCGCGCAATGCTCGCTGCCCGACAGGAGCAAAGGCCGCATCCCGCAACTGCTGCAAACCAACAGTCATCATGCGCGCGACACCATATGCCACCGTCAACCCAACAGCACCCAACGCAACGGGGGGAACGCCCTCGCCCGCCAGGCTATCAACCGCGCCTTTGTACAAAATCGGGGTGTAGACCGCGATCAACTTGGCCAGAACCAACATGCCCATTGCAATCAGAACGCGGCGCTTTACCCAGGGTTCATCCTCGGGCCAGAGATAAGGCGCAACTTTCCGGATTGTACGCCAGCCAGAGCTGCGCGCGTCCAATTTTGGGATATTGTCGGAATTCATCGGGGCTACTCGTCTCTTCACGTACCGGAACTGCGGTCAGAGAGTGCCCCTGACCCCGGAAGGTCAGAGGTACAGGATTATTCCGGAATGGTGAATACCTGCCCCGGATAGATCAGATCCGGGTCGCGGATCGCGCCTCGGTTGGCCTCGAACAGTTTGACATACAAGACACCATCGCCAAATCGTTCCCGAGAGATAGCCCAAAGCGTATCACCCTTTTGTACTGTAACCGAACGGATGGCCGGTGTTTCCTGAGAGGGTGCTGGCCCATCGTCCACTTCGGCCACGCTCAGAACTTCTAGAGGCTCACGCTTGAACGGGGTTTCCAGACGGCTTTTAACCGTGCCGTCCGAGGCAACCTCATCCACACGCAACGTATACACACCGGGATCAATGCCTTCGATCTCGCTGCGCCATTTTCCATCATCTGTGGGCTGCATATCGGCGACCAGTTGGTTGTCCAGGTACACGCGTACCGCGGAACCATCAGCCACGCGGCCGGTCAGCTCGACCTCACCCGTGTCTGAATACCCGATCGTATCCAACGCGACCTGATCAGGTTCGGTGCTCTGAGGCGTCGCAGGTTGGACAAGCTCGACCCCGTCTTCCCCCGATCGCAGGATCGCAACCTGTTGCCCTTGCGTGGAATCTGTCGTTTCTTCAGAAGATGTGTCGCCGGTTTGAGCGACCTGCCCCGCCTCGGTTTCATCGCCGCCTGCGGATTCGTCGGCTGGGATGGTTTCTGCAGTATCGACCGATGCGACCTCTGGTTCAGGTTCGGGCAATGCCGCAATCAGATAGTCATCAGAGCGTACAGGTTGATCGCCCCCATCGGTTTCCAGCGTCAGACCGCGTGCGGCGGTGGAAAAGGGAATGGACACGAATTCTGCAAACTGGCCGCTGTCATCGACGGTAAAGCTGTGCAGTGTTTCGCCATCCAGCAACACTCGCACCTTAACGCCAGGCTCTGCGTTACCGGACAGAACCGCATTCCCATCAGGCTCGACGAAGATCTGGTCAAGGGCCGGAGGTGCAACTTCGGCAACATCCGCAACCGGTTCAGAAGTTTCGTCCACCCCTTCTGTCGACGCCCCGGCTTCTACCGTATCCGTGTCCGTATCGGCAGTCTGCGGGGCATCCCCTGTGTCGGAGGCAACAGAGGCGTTCTCTGACGCATCCTCCGCCACATCTGCTTGCGGCGCTGGGTCCAGAGGTGTGCGATCAAACGCGCCGGAAAAATACGCGCCGCCTGCGCCTAACAGAACCAGCAAACCGGCGATCACCCCCCAGGTGAAAGATCCGGAGCCTTCGCTACCCGAATTGGAATCCATACTCTTCCTTTCACTCCGCAGCGCAAATGCCTTATCTACAACGCATTCTGCCTGACGGTTGAGCCAATCTATCAATACCGCTATCACGGGTCAAAACCCCAGATACAACCCCGGAGAAGCCTCTCGATGTCTCAGAAATCCGTCTGTGTGTATTGCGGGTCACGCAATGGCGCCCAAACCAGCTATTCCGACGCCGCCCGGACCTTTGGCCAGCTTCTGGCGCAGGAGGGCTGGCGACTGGTCTATGGTGCTGGCGATGTGGGCCTGATGGGCGAAGTTGCGCGCGCAGCGCAATCCGCCGGAGGCGACACATTCGGCGTAATTCCCGTTCACCTGTTAAAGCGCGAGGTCGGCAAGACCGACCTGACCCGTTTCGTGATTACCGAAACGATGCACGAGCGGAAAAAGGTCATGATCATGAACGCCGATGCCGTGGTCGTCCTGCCAGGTGGTCCGGGTTCACTGGACGAATTGTTCGAAGCCCTGACATGGCGACAGTTGGGTCTGCACGACAAGCCCATTCTGGTCATGAATGTTGATGGATATTGGGATGCCCTGCATGATCTTGTGCAGCAGGTCATCGGCCAGGGATTTGCGGACACATCTCTGGCCGATTTCATAACGTGGGTCGACAGCCCGGAAACGGCGATGTCGACCCTGAGAGCGATGTTGGTCCCGCATAAGGGCTAGTCGGGCGGTGTGACCCGCCCGCAGATTGCCGCAGACCTAGGTGGCGGGTTTTAGACGGCTGATCAGAACCTGTTCCACTTTGTTCAGCGGGTGGTTGGTCAGGGTCTTATCAACCTCGGCCACCACTTTCCTTAGGACTTCGCTGTGCAGGCGGCGGCGCAGAAGCCCCAGAACATGAGGGCTGGCGACCAGTACCAGGCGCTTATATGCCCCCTTCAGGCCTTTGCGATTCAACAGATTTGCCACATCCTGCACGAACAGAGACTTGGCCTGCGATTTCCACTTGGGTTCCTCAACGGCTGATTTCTGATTTGGGCCATTGTCCGAGCGCCGCCCCGCCCGATCAGAGGGCCTAGCGTTTGGGACATCGCTTTCTTCGACCGAGACAACCACCAGATTGGGGTCTTCGGCATCTGTGATATTCTCCATGAACAGCGCCTTTTCCCCGTCGGCGATGACAATCCATGTTCCCTGCGTTAATGCGACCATTGCGATCTCCTGATTTGGTTTTTCTGAGACCATCCCTCATCTTTCAGGCACGGCTAACCATCTGCGCAACTTTGTTTTTCGCTGCGCCGCCTGGAATTTTTTTCAAGTGATTTGCGGCTCTCTCCTCCGCCACACTTAAAGTAAGCACTGCGCGCCGTCTTACAATCCGGCCGGACCGCGAAACTGCGACGATAGGCGGATTTTCACCGGTTAGGAGAACAGTTCGATTACCGTAATTTCGGGCGTTACACCAAAACGCACGGGCAGGATCGAACATCCGATACCCCCGGACACGACCAGATCACGATTGCCTTCGCGCACGTGACCATAGGCATAGCGATTGCCGAATTTCGAGGGCACCACTGGCGACCAGCCAAACAGCCGTACCTGCCCTCCATGAGTATGACCTGACAGGGTCAGGGCCACGCGATCAGGAACTTTGGGGAAGATATCCGGTTCATGCGCCATCATCACCACCGGTGCATCATCCGTGATCTGCCCAAGCGTCGCAGGCAGGTCATCCAGCCCTTGGTATCGACCATTGCCAGTATAAATCGCCAACTGATCTTCGAGGCCTGCAAGCCAAATCCCGGCACCATCCAGTTTGAAGGCCTCGTTTGAAAGCACCCGGATACCATTCCGCCTCAGCGCTTCACCATACAGATTCGGCCCGCCCCTGCGCTTTTGGGCTGACCGGTCATCCCACCAATCGTGATTTCCCAGAACCGCATAGACACCGTGCTTTGCCTGCAACCCGGACAACACCGGCGCCAGATCGGCAATTTTAACCGGTTGTATATTTATCCTGTGCCCGGCGGCATAGTCACCCAACAGCAGGATAAGGTCAGGTGATAGAGCGTTTGTGCGCCGAACGATCTGCTGGACTCTTTTCAACCCCACATAGGGCTCACCCACATGCAGATCAGCCAGCACCGCGATCCGCAGCGGCGGTGCGGTCCAGTCCGCGCGCCGGATCCGCCACTTACGAACACGCAGGCGCAGCGCGGGTTCGATGAAAAAACCATACGTGGCAGCAAAAAGGCCTGCCAGCATCACTGCCAGCAGGCCCTTTATGAACCCTCTACGGGTCACTGGATCACATCCGCGAAGCGACGTTTTCCCAGTTCACCAGATTGTCGAGGAAGTTCGACAGGTACACCGGACGCTTGTTGCGGAAGTCGATGTAATAGGAATGCTCCCACACGTCGCAACCCAACAGAGCAGTCTGACCAAAGCACAGCGGGTTCACGCCGTTTTCGGTCTTGGTCACTGCCAACGAACCGTCCGCATTCTTGACCAGCCACGCCCAGCCCGAGCCGAACTGACCGGCACCAGCTGCGCTGAACTGCGACTTGAACTCGTCAACCGAGCCAAAGCATTCGACCAGCGCCTTTTCCAGCTCGCCAGGCATGGCGTTGTCGCCGGGGCCCATCATCTCCCAGAACTGGTTGTGGTTCCAAAGCTGACTGATGTTGTTGAAGATGCCGTTTTGCGCGACGGCATTTGCGTCGTAGGTGCCGGTGATGATCTCTTCCAGCGACTTGCCGTCCCACTCGGTACCGGCGATCAGCTTGTTGCCGTTGTCGACATAGGCCTTGTGGTGCAGGTCGTGGTGAAATTCCAATGTTTCGGCGGACATGCCCTTGGCTGCCAGCGCGTCGTGTGCATAAGGAAGATCAGGAAGTTCAAAAGCCATCTCGGCCCCCTGTTGAAAATGAATGTTGCGGTTTCCAAAGGTTAAATGCTTTGGCAAGTGCCGCAGGTCAAGGGCAGAGATCATAAAACCCGGAGGTCCGCGATGCTAACTCAGGCGCGCAAGATGTTTTACCGCGCCCGCGGATACTATGCGGGCAGCCTGAATGGCGAGCCTTTCCGGCTGGATCCCTACCACTCGAAGTTCTGGCGCAAGGCCTCGGCCGGCGCCTGGGAGCCCGAGACTTTTGCCGTGCTGGATAGATATCTAACGCCGGACAGCGACTATCTGGACATCGGGGCATGGATCGGCCCAACGGTGCTGTACGGTGCCCGCAAAGCCCGCCACGTATGGTGTTTCGAACCGGACCCTACCGCGTTTCGGCATCTGGCGTGGAATCTGGACCTGAACGACATTCGCAATGTTTCGGCATTTGGCGTCGCATTGTCGGATCAATTCGGCGTGGCCCGTATGGCATCCATTCGCGGTGAACCCGGGGATTCCACCAGTTCACTGTTGCATGACGGGGTGCATGGGATAGATGCATTGACCATCGAGTGGGATCAGTTCGAGGCCGTAAATGACCTATCGGGTGTATCTCTGGTCAAAATGGATATTGAGGGGGCTGAGTTTTTTGTACTGCCGACGATCCTGCCCTGGTTGAAACGGACGCGACCCACTCTGTACCTCTCACTCCACTCACCGCTTTTGGCTGAAGAGGACAGACATCAGCGGACATCCGACCTGCTGAACAGCCTCTCCTTTTATTCTAAAATTACTGACGAAACCGGACGCCCGCTGGATGTTCAGAAAGCGCTCAGCCCAACGGAAATGACACGGTACCGTACGGTTTTGTTTACTGGCTAGAATGCGGCCATTAGCCCTGTCGAAGTAGGTGTTTCCCCACTTGCAACCCAAGCGTGAGCTGGTTGAAGTGCACCCACGGAATAGTTTGAAGGATAACAAAAATGAAAGCTTCGCTTTCGGCGATTGCTGCGATGATCGTTTCCGCGCATTCAGTTTTAGCTGGTACTGTCGAATACAAATGTGAAATCACGAAGCCGGACGGCCACGGCTGGATCGCGCCCGAATATTTTTTTCAAGTAGATACTGACACGCGTGAGGCCAAAGTTGTCAGCGGCCATCACGATTGGACCAGCGCCCAACTTAAAGTGAAAAAAAGTGGCGAATATCGCTTGCTTTGGAACGTCACCCTCCGGTCAAGCGAAGGACAAAATCTGCGCATGAAATATCAGGCAAATCTTAATTCAGCAAAAAACACTGTCAAAGTTCGCGCCAGTTTTGCTCATATAAGCGCTGCCAACAAGCCATATGGATCCGGAGTCTGCAGCGTATTCACCGGGTAAAGAAAGCCCCGGTGTGACCGGGGCTTTTTAGTTCACTTCGGTTCAGTAAATCCCGACGCCGCTGCCGGGCTGCGCCGCAACTTTAAGCAGTTTGAACACGTAGTCTGCGGTTGACCGGAAGCAGACGACGCGGAGAGTTTCGGCGTCATCCATCCAGAACGCACCGGCAACCTGCGCCAAGCGCGAACGGCGGATTTGGCCGGGTTGGAAGGCGTCAGCCGACAGATCTACCGGGGCCAGTTTGCCCAGAACTTCGCGAGCGTTCGCGCCCGAGATGCTGAACACCGCGCGGGCATCCGAGACGTTGACCGCCAGGGCATGCACACCGCTCAGCGCGTTGGTCATCGCGGCCAGTTTGGCCTCGACCTCGGCATATGGGACAAGCACAAGCAATTCGTCGGTGGACATCCAGCAAACACCGCAGTCTCCGTCGACAAATGCCTCGCGCTGGCCGGGTACTTTCTTGCCGGTGGCGTCTTTGACGGCCTTGGCCAGAACCTTGTCGGACAGGTCGCCGCGCAGGGTGATCATGCCCTGCAGGCCGCATTCTTCAACCTTGGCGATGCCCTCATAGCTGGCGTGGTTCAGTGCGCTGATGGGTTCAGACATTCTGCTTCTCCCCGTCCTTGTCGAAGAAGATCGGATCCACGATCTTTGCTTTGTAGGATTTGCCATCGGTGCCCGGGAACTCGACAATCTCGCCCATGCGGTCAGGACCATGCTTGATCAAGCCCATGGCGATGCCTTTGCCCAGATTGGCCGAATAATAGGTTGAGGTCACACGACCGATCATGTTGCGCTGACCATTGGCGTTGACGCCCTCGCCCACTGCGTAAGCCCCATCCGGGATGACAGAACCATCCACAGTCTCAAGACCCACCAGTTTCCAGCGCTCTGGATCGGCCATATGGCTGCGGGAATGAGCGCGCTTGCCGAGGTAATCCTCTTTCTTTTTCGACAGCGCCCAATGCAACCCCAGATCCTGCGGGATCACGGTGCCGTCGGTCTCATCGCCGATCATGATAAAGCCTTTCTCGGCACGCAGAATGTGCAGACATTCAGTGCCATAGGGCATCACGCCGAATTCCTTGCCTGCATCCATCAGCGCATTCCAGAAGGCCTGCCCTTGTGATGCAGGGACGGCGATCTCGTACGACAGCTCACCCGAGAACGAGATGCGATAAGCCCGGCAATCAAAGTCGCCGATCTTGCCATCGCGCCACTCCATGAAGGGCAGCGCCTCTTTCGACACATCCATGCCGCCGAGCTTTTCAAGCACCTTGCGGGCGTTGGGGCCAACAACGGCGACCTGCGCATATTGCTCGGTCACGTTGGCAACATAGACTTTCCAGTCCCACCATTCGGTTTGCAGCCATTCTTCCATGTGACCGTGGATACGTTCGGCCCCGCCGGTGGTGGTGTGGCACAACCATGTGTCTTCGTCGATCCTGGCAACAACACCGTCATCGATCAGAAAGCCATTTTCGGAACACATCAGGCCATAGCGGCATTTGCCGATCTTCAGCGTAGACATCATGTTGGTGTACATCATGTCCAGGAACTTGCCTGCGTCCGGCCCTTTTACGATCAGCTTGCCCAGGGTCGAGGCATCCAGCAGACCGAGGTTCTCGCGGGTGTTTTTCACCTCACGGTTCACGGCGTCATGCACGGATTCACCCGGACGAACATAGGCATAAGTCCGGCGCCAGTGGCCGACCGGCTCCCAATCGGCGCCGTTCTTGTCGTGCCAGTTATGCATCGGAGTCTGGCGGATTGGCTGGAACACCTCACCACGTGCCTCACCGCCGATAGATGCCATTGAAATTGGGGTGTAAGGCGGGCGGAACGTTGTTGTTCCAACCTTCGGGATTTCGGAGTCCAACGCATCAGCTAGGATCGCCAATCCGTTGATGTTACTCAGTTTACCCTGATCCGTTGCCATGCCCAGAGTGGTGTAACGCTTGGTATGTTCAACGCTCTCATACCCCTCACGCGCGGCAAGTTGCACGTCCGAAACTTTGACGTCGTTTTGGAAGTCCAGCCAGGACTTCATCCGCAGTTGAATATCCGCGTTCGCAGGCATCAACCAGACCGCAGCCATAGGTGCCTCGGACGTAGTTTCCCCGACAGGCGCTTTGGTGCGTTTGATTTTGAATCCAGCCGCTTTGGCTGCGGCCTTACCAGCTGCATCGGCATCGGCCAGCACATCGACCAGCGCCATCGGGCCATTCGATGCCCCGGCGGCTACGACGAACCCTTCGCCATCGGCCCCAAGCGGGGGTCGTGCAGGATCCGGCCGGAAATGCGCATTGGCATCGTCCCAGATCAGCTTGCCGCCGCAATGCGACCACATATGCACGACCGGAGACCAACCGCCCGACATCGCAACCGCATCGCATTCCACCTCTTCACGGGCGCCACCGATGCCGTCCTGATTGCAGATGGCAACTTTCTTGACGCGTTTGCCGCCTTTGACTTTGGCAATGGCCTTGCCCACATCGACGCGGATACCCAGTTGGCGCGCCTCTTCAGCCAGAGGGCCCGAGGTAGCCCTTGCGTCAACCACACGCAAGATATCCACACCGGCCTGTTTCAGGGTGATCGCAGTCCGGTAGGCGTCGTCATTATTGGTGGCCACAATCACCTTTTCACCGGGTGTCACACCCCAGTTCACGACATAGTCCCGCATGGCCGAGGCCAGCATGACACCTGGCACATCATTGCCCGCAAAGGACAACGGACGCTCAATCGCACCGGTAGCAGTCACGACCTGTTTCGCCCGAATACGCCACAGACGATGGCGCGGGCCCTGTGCACCAGGCTTGTGGTCTGTCAGGCGTTCATAGCCCAGCACATAGCCATGGTCATAGACCCCTGCACCCATGCAGCGATTGCGCAAGATGACGTTGTCCATTGTTTCAAGTTCGGAAACAATTTGTTCCACGAAATTATCCACAGGCTCATCATTGATTGTGCCGCCATCAACTGGGGCACGGCCACCCCAATGCGCGGTCTGCTCAATCAACATGACCTTTGCACCGGACTGAGCGGCCACTTTGGCAGCCTGCAAACCGGCCACACCGCCACCGATCACCAACACATCGACGAAGTTGTAGAAATGTTCATAGGTATCCGCATCACGGCTGTCCTTGTCGGGGGCTTTGCCCAGACCGGCAGATTGGCGGATGAACGGCTCGTAGACATGTTTCCAGAACGGCTTGGGATGAATGAACATCTTGTAATAGAAGCCAGCCGGCAGGAACCGCGACAGGTGCGTATTGATCGCACCGATATCAAATTCCAGGTTCGGCCAGTGGTTCTGCGAGATCGAGGTCAGACCGTTGAACAGCTCGGTCGTGGTGGCGCGCTGGTTCGGCTCGAACCGATTGCCCTGCCCCAGACCGACCAGAGCGTTGGGTTCTTCCGCACCACTGGCGACAACACCACGCGGGCGGTGATACTTGAACGAACGGCCCATCATCATCTGATCATTAGCCAGCAAGGCCGAGGCAAGCGTGTCGCCTTCGTAGCCCTGCATCGAAGTGCCGTTGAAGGAGAATGTGACCTGTTTCGACCGGTCAATCAGCCGGCCTTGATTTGCGAGACGGGTGCTCATGATGCGGACCTTTCGCAGGCGGAATTACGGGTGGTGGCGCGGATCATTTGTATTCTCTCCACGTCCAGCCAGGGCGCTTGGCGGTGATCGCCTCGCGAATTTCTTTGGGCGGCTCAAACACCTGGGCAGAGTAGGTGCCGAAAACTTCGAGCGTTTGCGTGCAGCGCGCCGCGTGGAACCACTTGCCGCATCCGTTCGCATGACGCCAGCGTTCGAAATGAACGCCTTTAGGGTTTTCACGCATGAACAGGTAATCGTGGAAGTCACCATCCGACGAGCCCGGACCGAAACGCTTCAGATGCGCCTCGCCACCGGCGGCCAGTTCGGTTTCTTCGGCATCGACGCCGCAGTAGGGGCAATTTAGGATCAGCATATGTTCATCCTCTCGGCAGCAGGCGAGACCATGCTGCATGCGAAATCTGAGTAACGGGCGCGCGAGATTTTTCGCCGAAAAATCTGCATCAGTGCGCCACCCCGGCCGCGACGCTTTCGTCGATGAAGCGGCCTTCTTTGAAACGATCCAACGAGAACGCCTCGGTCAGCGGTGAATGACCCGTGGCCATCAGCTGTGCCATGCCCCAGCCGGACCCCGGAATGGCCTTGAAGCCACCGGTGCCCCAGCCACCGTTGATGAAACAGTTCCCCAGGGGTGTTTTTGACAGGATGGGCGAGCGATCGCCGGTCATATCCACGATCCCGCCCCATTGCCGCAGCATTTTCAGGCGTGAGATCATCGGGAAGGTCTCGACCAGCGCGCGCACAGTTTCTTCGATATGGTGGAAGCTGCCGCGTTGGGTGTAGTTGTTGAACCCGTCGGTGCCGCCACCGATCACCATCTCTCCCTTGTCGGATTGCGACATGTAGCCATGCACCGTGTTGGCCATCACGACCACGTCCATGCAGGGTTTGATCGGCTCAGACACCAGCGCCTGCAGAGCAATCGCCTCAAGCGGCAGACGGAAGCCCGCCATTTCGGCCAGTTGACCGGAATGGCCCGCAACCACGATGCCCAGCTTGTCACAGTCGATCGCACCTTTGGTGGTGTCGACACCGACAACACGACCATCCTGTGACCGAACCCCGGTCACTTCGCATTGCTGGATGATATCCATGCCCATGGCGGAACAAGCGCGCGCATAGCCCCAAGCCACCGCATCGTGACGGGCGGTGCCACCGCGTTCCTGCCACAGCGCACCCAGAACCGGATAGCGCGGGCCTTCGAGATTGATGATTGGCACCAGTTCCTTGACCCGTTCAGGTGTGATCCATTCAGTCTTTACACCCTGCAGCGCATTCGCATGAGCCGTGCGCTGATAGCCGCGGATTTCATGCTGGGTCTGCGCCAGCATCATCACGCCGCGCGGGCTGAACATGACGTTATAATTCAGGTCCTGGCTCAGATCCTCATAAAGGCTACGCGCCTTTTCATAGATCGCGGCAGACGGATCCTGCAGATAGTTCGAGCGGATGATGGTTGTGTTCCGGCCGGTATTACCACCGCCCAGCCAGCCTTTTTCGATCACAGCGACATTCTGGATGCCATAGTTCTTACCCAGGTAATAGGCGGTTGCCAGACCATGGCCACCCGCCCCCACAATGATGGCGTCATAGCGTTTCTTGGGCTCGGGCGAACGCCAGGCGCGTTCCCATCCGGTATGATAGCGCAGCGCTTCGCGCGCCACAGCAAAGGCTGAATAGTGTTTCATAAGCGAATCCATCCGGTTCGGTGATTGGCGCAGGTATGCCGTGTAACCGCCTTTGGCCCCTGCCGTGCAACGCCATAATATCGCACTATTGCGACATCGCCCTTATTTTTGCGACATGAAGCCCCCTCGCGGCCATTTGTCCCTTTTTTCCGCCCCGCCACAGGTCTAAGTCAGGACAGCCATCTTGGAGTTATCATGACCTTCTGGGCCCTCATCATAACCACCGCTGTTCTGATAGCGGTTTTTCTTGGGATTTCGATACTGCGTAGGCGAGATACGCGCGAACCATCCACAGCGTATGACTTGCAGGTCTATCGTGAACAGTTGGCCAGCGTAGATCGAGACCTGGCCCGTGGTGTCATCGCTGACGCAGATGCCGAGCGAGTTCGCACGGAAATTTCACGCCGCATTCTTGCGGCTGATGCGCAGATGCAATCTTTGTCTGAACCGCAAGGGCCGTCCAAATGGATCTCGGTTGTGGCATCCGTATTTGTCGCGGCCATCCTAGTTGGCGGAGGATCCTGGATGTATCTGAAGCTTGGTGCAGCCGGGCTCCCCGATCAGCCCCTGTCATTGCGGCTAGAAATGGCCGATGCCCTGCGCACGGAGCGCCCCAGTCAGGCCGAGGCAGAGGCCGCCACGCCACCCGCACCACTGCCACAGCTTGACGAAAGCTATGCCTCTCTTCTCGGGCAACTACGCGAAACCGTTTCCGGTCGTCCTGATGACCTACAAGGACATATCCTTCTTGCCCAGCACGAGGCGAACGCAGGTAACTTCCATGCCGCCTACAAAGCGCAGCAACGTGTAATCGAACTGTCCGGGAATACTGCACCCGCAGATGCCTATTCGCATCTTGCCGAGATGATGATCCTTGCTACCAACGGATATATCTCGCCCGAAGCTGAAGACGCATTGAAACAGTCATTGCAGCGTGATCCACGCCATGGTCCGGCCTTGTATTACCTGGGACAGATGATGGTACAGGTCGGACGACCTGATATCGGTTACAGGATCTGGGTGGAAGCACTTGGAAGCGCGCCGACAAATGCCCCCTGGGCAACGGCCATTCGCGCACAGATGGACGATCTGGCCTTTCGTGCGGGTGTGTTCAATGCCGCCCCTATACCAGCAGGGAACCCAGGCCCCGGTGAGGATGACATCGAGGCCGCTGCATCTCTGACCGCACAAGAGCGACAAGAGATGATCCTTGGCATGGTCGAGCAACTGTCAGACAGGCTTGCAACCGAAGGCGGCTCCCCCGAAGAATGGGCCCGACTGATCGGTGCCCTTGGGGTGGTTGGCGACATCGACCGGGCCACCGCGATCTACGCCGAAGCCCAATCCGTATTCTCGGACAATGACAACGCACTGGCTATCCTTGGTGCGGCAGCAGCTCAGGCTGGGGTGACCCAATGATCCATGACATTTTTGAGGAATTTGCAGGCGCGCTTGCGCCTATGAGCGCGTTGATCGGTCTCGATCTGGGAGAAAAGACTATCGGGGTTGCAGTCTCGGACCGGATGCGCGGTGTTGCAAGCCCGCTGGAGACCGTAAGGCGCAAGAAATTCACTCTGGATTCTGCCCGTCTGCTGGAAATCATCGCCGACCGTGAGATCGGGGGCATCCTACTGGGTCTGCCGAAAAACATGGATGGCAGCGAAGGGCCGCGCTGCCAGTCCACCCGTGCCTTTGCCCGAAACCTGTCCCGTTTGACCGAAGTTCCGATCGGGTTCTGGGACGAACGGCTCAGCACGGTTGCGGCAGAAAAGGCACTGCTTGAGGCGGATACGACACGAAAGCGTCGCGGACAGGTTATCGACCACGTCGCGGCAGGCTATATTCTGCAAGGCGCGCTGGACAGAATGCGCTTTCTTTAAGGATCGGAAAACGCTGATGTCGAACATGGTTTGGAAAAGGAACGAGGTCGAAAGCCCGTGCATCCAGATCTGCGTTGTGCACCCGACCGAGCGTATTTGTACCGGTTGCTACCGCACGATCGACGAAATCTCTCGCTGGTCGAAAATGGACAGCTCTGAGCGCGCCGATATCATGGCAGACCTACCGTCTCGCAAACCGCTGCTTGCCAAACGGCGCGGCGGCCGGGCGGGGCGGCTCAACAAGGCCTGAGATTTCCACAAAAGGATGTGATTGCTGAATCTGCACCGCTGCGGGCTGGTCTGAACTACGAGGGGGTCAAGTTCGTTGACAGCTGGTGAGTGAGTGGCAACCCACAGCGGCGCGTTTCAACAATCGATCCTCTGCAGTGGCTCGGCAGAGGAGTTCGATCTGTGTACGTCTTTTTTGACCAATCGATCAAGAAAAATCCTCGCTGATATTTCTGTGCCCTGACGTAAATGTCACAGCAGGCTCAAGCCGCTGCGTTTCTACCCAGACGCAAGCCATGTTTTGGCGTTCTGAATTTCCTCGGCGGGAAAGAACTGAGTTCGTGTGCCGAGGATGTGGCTGGCCACCCGTTGGGCCAGATGTTGCCAGGCTTTGTCGCCAACAACCGCTGCCCGATCCAGATTACCAATATGCCCCCGGGCCAGCCGAAAATGCGAGGCAAGCGCCGTAAGGCCTTGCCATCCGTCAAACTTGGACAGATCAATCAGCAGGCGAAACCCCTGTTTCTCCTGCAAAATGTAGTCCAGATCGGTTTCGGCCTTTTTGAATTCGCCAGGGTCGAGTTTTCCCATCAGGCTGACCTGCACGCAGGGGCCGCCCAGATCCATAACGTGAATAGAGCCCAGAGATTCGCGCAACCATCGGCGCGCTTCTTCAATATTCGCGTGATCGAATACCTGCACAGGGCAAGGGAAAAGCGGAGCCGCAAGCCGGATACTGGTCTGAACCCAACCCTGATCCGCCACCACTCCAATTCGGTCAAAGCCGCGCCAGTGGCTGAGGCCCAATTTTGTATCCGACCAAACCGCATTCAGATCGTACCCTTTGAACTCTGGCTGCACGATCGCCAACAACCGCACCGTATCGTGTTCGGCCAGTGCGGCCTCAATCGCCGGGATCAATGTTGTGGAATAGTCCGTACCTGTCACTTCGCCGGAAAGCTCGATTTCAATCAATGCTCCGTCAGAGTTTTTGTGGACAGCAATCATCAAAAAATCCTCCAAATCTGTATAATGACAGAACGTTAGGAGGATTTGATCCATTCGGCCACACCGCCAGCGCATTCAGGCCGAAAATAGGCGATCATCCGGCCATCCGACCCAGCCTCAGCCCCGCTGCCCCATGGCGCTACCCCGTGCAGGCAGTGGCGGTGCAGCAGATAGGCCTCGCCCGGACGTGCGGGCAATACGATGCGACGGCAAGTATCAAAGACCTCACGACGGGCAGCCTGATAAACATCTGTTATGTCCACCTGATCCAGAGTTTCCGGGCGCTTGTCTTCAAGTGCATCCGCAAATGCAGCCTGCATGATCTTGTGGCTACCTTCCCAAAGAACCATCGGGGACGCATTCTCGCTGGCATCAGTCAATGGAATGCCCAGAATCCACGCATGCGGTTCCTCGACCCTGCGGCGCCTATCCGGGCCGGACGGGCGTAAACCATCCACATGGGCCGCATCCCGCTTTGCTCGATACTGGGCAGCAGCCTCGCCCTCTCCGCGTCGGGGCAACGGGTAGCCGGGGTAAATGACCGAGACCTGGGCTTTGTGCAATGGCAACGACCCATAACGCGACACTATGAAATCCATGACGGCCCCGGTCAGAACCGGGGACCCCTGGACCCTGCCCTCGGTGTCGTTGTTCAGCGCGTCGACCCCAATGAACCAGGTCCCTTCACAGTCCAGCCAATGCGCGAATTCCGGATCCGCCGCAGCAGCGCGTGCTGCGGGCAGCGCATAAGATACCCAGTCCAGAATAGCCCGGTCGTGGGGAAATTTCACCCAGCCCTTTTCCTCGAAAGAACTCAAAAACCCAACGCCTTGCGTAACATATTCAGGGCGACCAGAGTCAGGAAGACCGCGAATATCCGCTTGAGCGGCTTTGGATCCATCGCATGGGCCAACTTTACGCCCCAAGGCGCAGTGATCATGGTCATGGCGACCACAATCCCAAAGGCAATCAGATTGACGGCGCCGATGGTAAAGGGCGGGCGGTGTTCAGGGGCAATTTCGAGAAACAGGAACCCCATGACCGAGGGCACAGCGATGATCACGCCAAACCCGGCAGCCGTGGCCACAGCCCGGTGAATTGGCGTGTTGAACAAGCTCATTAGCGGTACGCCAAAGCTGCCGCCGCCGATACCCATCAGAACGGATAGGAAGCCGACCGAGGGCGACAGGAGAGCGCGTTTCAGGCCCTTGGGCATGGCGTCTCCAAGCCGCCATTCGGATTTACCCAGACCAAGATAGGCGCCAATCACCATACCCAATACACCGAACAGGGCTTGCAATGCCTCGGTCCGAAGAGCGGATGCCACCATCACGCCCAACACCGCACCGATGGCGATGCCCGGACCCCAACTGCGCAGGATATCCCAATCAACGGCACCCTTTTTGTTATGTGCCAGAACCGACCGCAGTGAGGTTACGATAATCGTTGCCAGTGAGGTGGCGAGGCACAGCTGCATCAACTGCGGACCGCCATACCCAAGGGTCTGAAACGCATAGAAAAAAGCAGGGACCAGCACGATGCCTCCGCCGACACCCAACAGACCCGCCAAAACGCCCGCCAGCGCTCCGATCACCAGCAGAAGAACCAGCATCTGAGCAAGCAACATTACTTCGGGCATCATTCCCCCCAACCGACCTTTTGCCGTATTGCCACCATTCAGGCCTCGGTCAGAGGCGCGACATGATCCAGTGCCTGCAACATAACCTCGGGGCCCGCCCCGTCATGCACTGCACCTTCAGACAGGGTCCGCCGCCAAGCCCGCGCACCCGGCCGCCCTGCGAACAGGCCCAGCATATGTCGCGTAATCTGGTGCAAGCGCCCCCCGCCAGCAAGATGGCATTCGATATAAGGCACCATTTTCCGGACAACAGCAAACGGGTCGGCGGCCTGACCGACCCCAAAAATCACAGGATCCGCTGTGGACAGAACATCTGACGGCTGATGATACGCAGCCCGCCCGATCATGACACCATCCAACCCTGCGTCCAGATGCCCGCGCGCCTGTTCCAGATCAGCAATGCCACCATTTATCGAGATGTGCATATCCGGGAATTCCGCCTTCATCCGATGCACGAGATCATAATCCAGGGGTGGAATATCCCGGTTTTCTTTGGGGCTGAGCCCTTGCAGCCAGGCTTTGCGCGCGTGGATCGTGACCCGTGTGCATCCCGCTTGCCTGATCTGGCTCAGAAACTCAGGCAAAATGTCTTCGGGCTGTTGGTCGTCGACTCCAATGCGGCATTTGACCGTGACATCTACGTCCACGGCTTCGCGCATTGCGGCAACACAATCCGCAACGCGGTCAGGGGATTTCATCAGCACCGCACCAAAAGTGCCAGATTGTACTCGATCAGACGGGCAGCCACAATTCAGATTGATCTCATCATAACCAGCATCCGCCCCCAACCGGGCCGCTTGTGCCAATTCCTGAGGGTCCGACCCGCCCAGTTGCAGGGCCACGGGATGCTCCTGCGGGTTGTGGTCCAGCAAATGCAGCGCGCCACCCCGAACTAACGCAGGCGCTGTGACCATTTCAGTGTACAGCAGCGCCTCGGTGCTCAGCAACCGATGCAGATAGCGACAATGCCTGTCCGTCCAATCCATCATAGGGGCGACGCTCAGGCGTGCGGCTTGTCTTACCTTGTCATTCAATGCTGAGCCCTCGTCGCACCCGGTATCCAATCAGACGGATCGAAACCGCAAATTCCTGCCCCTCGAATCGGGCAGCCTGGGGTTTAGCATATTCGAAAGGGGTCGTCCCTGTGCCTGCCAACCGCGTCACCGATTGTCGACACCGTACCGGCAAATCATCATTTCGACGCTGCGCTGAATGGTATCAGACATTTCTTCCTGACTAAGTACGGACCCGCAAAAAACCATAGGCCAGAATGCCCTGCTCTTGATCAATCCGATGAATTCACGGCCTGCGACCTCAGGGTTGTCGATGCGCAGCTGACCATCTTCCGCTGCTTCTTTCAGCATGACTGAGAAAATAGCGGTTTTGTCCAGCTTACCCTGCGCGGCGACCGCAAGGTCGGGATTGCGCAAGGTTTCGCTGATCACCATACGCGACATCGCCATCACCTCGGGTGACATCAGAATGCGACCCTCGGCCCAAGCCAAATCTGTCAGTTGCGCGCGGATATCTCTGCCCTTTTCATATCTGATATCCTGAACCTCAGAGAAGCGGTTCGACAGCTCAACCACGATCGAGCGGAACAGGTTTTCCTTACTTTCGAAATACTTGTACAGTGTGCGCTTGGAGACCTCGGCCCGTGCCGAGATGCGATCCATACTGGCCGCCGAGAACCCCTTTTCCTGGAATTCAGCTACGGCAGCCTCGATGATCTGGGCATGCTTTGATGCTTTCGGTGCGCTGAGGTCATTCATGCTCCAAAGCTATAGACCCTTTGATATGAGCCGGTCAAACGCTAGGTAAACTCTCGGGTTTACAACGCCCTGCCCCCTGCCTAAGGTAAACCCGCGAGTTTACCGATTCAGGTAGCCAGCCCAACAGGAGATCCCCCCAATGGCTTTGACATTGAAACTGAACGGCCAGACCCACACGGTTGAGGCCGAGCCCGGCACGCCCCTGCTGTGGGTAATCCGGGACGAACTGAAGATGACAGGAACCAAATTCGGCTGCGGTGTCGCCTCGTGCGGGGCCTGTACCGTGCATCTGGACGGAGAGCCGGTGCGCTCGTGCCAGACATATATCGAGGATGTCGAAGGTGCCGAAATCACCACGATCGAAGCGGTGGGCGAAAATGATATCGGCGCTGCTGTCCAGCAGGCTTGGGTCGAGCTGGACGTGGTTCAATGCGGCTATTGCCAGTCGGGTCAGGTGATGTCGGCGGTCGGATTGCTGTCCGAGAATCCAAAGCCCAGCGTTGAAGAAATCGACGATTACATGTCCGGCAACGCCTGTCGCTGTGCCACCTATCAACGCATCCGCGCCGGTATCCAGCGCGCATCCGAAATTCTGGAGGCCTGATCCATGACCATCAACACCTCTCGCCGTAGTTTTCTGAAAGGCGCTGCTGCTACCGGTGCCGTCTTGCTGATTGGCGCCCGCCCCGATGGCGTTCTGGCTGCGGCCTCGTCCGAGATGACGCAGCTCAACCCATTTGTGAAGATTGACGCGGACGGCACTGTGACTGCCATCGTCAAACACTTCGAAAAGGGTCAGGGGCCGGCGACCGGCCTGCCGACGCTTATCGCCGAGGAAATCGGCGTCACAATGGACCAGATAGACTACGAATTCGCGCCGTCGAACCCCCAAGTCTATAACAACCTGCTGTTCGGCCCGTTCCAGGGCACCGGCGGCTCGACCGCGATGGCGAATTCCTGGCTGCAATACCGTCAGGCTGGCGCTGCCGCCCGCGAGATGCTGATCAATGCCGCCGCCCAAAGCTGGGGTGTGGATGCGTCCGGCATCACCATTGAGGAGGGCATCGTCAAAGCAGGCGACAAATCCGCCCCGATTGCCGATTTTGTGGCGGCCGCTTCACAGATGGAAGCGCCGAACGAGCCACGCCTGAAAGACCCCTCGGAATTCCGCCTGATCGGGAACGAGGCCGTGCGTCGCACGGACTCGGCCATCAAGGGTAACGGGCAAGCCATGTATGCCATGGATGTCCACCTGCCCAACCAGATGGTTGCGATGATCAAACGTCCGGAGTCGCGCGGTGGCGTTGTCATCAGCTTTGACGACAGCGCCTCGAAAGAGATCAAAGGATATATCAGCGCCGCCGCACTGCCCAATCAGGCCGGTGTCGCGGTCTATGCCGAAGATACATGGGCGGCGATTCAGGCGCGTGACGCGCTTGAGGTCGAATGGGACATGTCTGGCGCTGAAACGCGCGACTCGGATCAGATCAAGGCCGAGATCATGGACGCGCTGAATGCCCAGCCGACCTATAACGTGAACAAGGCAGATGTTGCCACGGTTTCGGCGGCGATCGACGCGGCGGATACGGTCGTAGAAAAAACTTTTTACTACCCGCTTCTCGCCCATGCTCCGATGGAGCCACTGAACTGCACAATCGAACAGACAGCAGAGGGTGACATCGTTCTGCATGATGGCGCTCAGATGCCAACCGGCCCGCACATGGCGTATCGGCAAATCTTTCAGCTGCCACCCGAGAAAATCCACATCAGAACGATGCTGGCCGGCGGGTCTTTCGGGCGTCGCGCAACACCGGATGCGGACTATCAGGTTGAGGCCGCGTTGGCCTTTGTTGTCACCGACCGCTCGCGCCCGGTCAAACTGGTCTGGACGCGGGAAGACGACATTCGCAGCGGGTATTACCGCCCGGCCTTCGGCCACAAAGTTCGTGTCGGGTTGAATGCGGAGGGGAATATCGTCGGATGGCAGCATCAGGTCGCTGGGCAATCGATCATGAAGGGCACCCCGTTCGAAGCGGTTGCAGTGCATGACGGCGTCGACCACAGCTCGATCGAGGGCATCGCAGACAGCCCCTATGATATTCCGGGGATGGCGCTTGGACTGACCGACACACCCAAGGCCACGTCAGTTCTATGGTGGCGGTCGGTAGGACATACCCACACTGCCTATACGATGGAAACAATGATGGATTTGGCCGCCACCGCCGCGGGCCGTGACCCGGTTGAGTTCCGTCTCGCACATCTGGCGGATGCGGGTAATGCAGACCAACAGCGCAAGGCCTCAGTTCTGAAACTTGCGGCCGAGAAAGCAGATTGGGGCAACGTCCCTGCCGGTCGCGCGCAAGGTATTGCGGTGCACAAATCCTTTGGTTCTTATGTGGCTGAGGTGGTCGAAATCTCGGGCGATCCGGATGACGGCATCAAGATCGAAAAGGTTACCTGTGCTGTCGATTGCGGTATCGCGGTGAACCCCGACGTGGTGCGTGCCCAGATGGAAGGTGGGATTGGCTATGGCATCGGGCATGTGATGCGCGATCAGATCACACTGACCGGCGGTTCCGTGGATCAATACAACTTCCCGGATTACGAGCCCCTTCGGATCGGCGATATAGCAACAATCGACGTCCACATCCTGCCCTCGGCCGAGGCCCCTACGGGCGTGGGCGAACCCGGCACGCCTCCCTCGGCCCCCGCGCTCGCGAACGCAATCAAGGCAATGTCCGGGACCTTGATTGCCGATCTGCCGATGGCCGAGAACGGCATAAGCTTTGCATAAGGTCCCGACCCCGCGCCGAAAAAATACGGCGCGGGGATAATTTGATCAAATTTCGTGACAAGGCGCTTTGTGTCGATTAAACCTCGGGGTACCAGAGTGATGGAGACGCCGATGGACCTGAACGCCCTACACAGTTTTCGCGTAGCGGCCTGCGACCTTAACGGTCAGCTGCGCGGCAAACGCGTGCCTCCTTCTTATGCTGACAAGCTGAGTAAAGGTGTGGTGCGGATGCCCTTTTCGGCATTGAATGTTGATCTGTGGGGCGCGGATATCGAGGATAGTCCGCTTGTGTTTGAATCAGGCGACGCGGACGGCATATTACTGCCAACCGAGCGTGGCCCCGTCCCTGTTCCTTGGCTTGAAACCGAAACAGCGCTGGTATTGATGTCCCTGTATGACGATCAGGGCGCGCCCTTTGCCGGCGACCCTCGCCATGCTCTGACCTCGGTGCTGCAACGCTATGCCGAGCGTGGCTGGTCTGTTGTTGCGGCGACCGAGCTGGAATTCACGCTATTGGACTCATCAGGTGCACGACCGGTGCCTCCGATCAATCCTTTGACGGGGCGACGGCTGGTCGACGAGGCAGTCCTGTCCATGGCGGAAATGGATGCGTTCGACGCCTTTTTCACAGACCTCTATGACGGATGCGAGGCAATGAGCATCCCGGCTCAAACCGCCATTTCCGAAAGCGGGATTGGCCAGTTTGAAATCAACCTGAACCATCAGGACGCCATGCGCTGCGCAGATGATACGTTGCTTTTCAAGGTGTTGACTCGTGGCCTTGCACGCAAACATGGGTTTACCGCAACTTTCATGGCCAAACCCTATGCCCAGGATGCGGGCAATGGGATGCATGTCCATTTTTCGGTCGTCGACCAGGATGGGCAAAATATCTTTGACAATGGCGGGCCTGAAGGCACTGATCATTTGCGCTCGGCCATAGCCGGATGTCTGTCTGCAATGCCTGGTTCAACTCTGATTTTTGCACCGCACGGGAACTCCTACACCCGGCTTGTCCCCGGCGCCCATGCCCCAACTGAGGCATGCTGGGCTTATGAAAATCGCACTGCCGCGCTGCGCGTTCCCGGCGGCGCGCCCTCTGCCCGCAGGATCGAACATCGCGTTGCTGGTGGTGACATCAATCCCTACCTCATGCTGAGCGCCGTGCTCGGTGCGGCGCTGAACGGCATCGAGGACGGAACTGAACCGCCAGCTCCGATCACGGGCAACGCATATGAGATCGACGGCCTGCCGCAACTCGCTGGCGACTGGGCTTCAGCCATCACCGCCCTTGAAACCGATCCGCAAGTTGCGCGCATCTTTCCCGCCCCGCTGATCAGCAATCTTGCCATGACAAAGCGACAAGAGATCCTGCGCTTTGACGAACGCCCACCCGAGGAGCATTGGCTAAGTTATCTCGAGGCGGTTTGAGCCCCCTTGCCCGCTTCGTTCTGCTCAGCTAGAATAAATTTGATCAAATTTGGTGACCCATGAAAATCGGTATCCTTGTAACCGGCCACCCCCCTGACGAATTGCACGATCAGTTCGGTGAGTATGACGGCATGTTTCGCGCGCTGCTGGATGGCAACGGCTTTGAGTTTGTGACCTATGCGGTTGTCGACGATCACTTTCCGCAAAGTTTTGACGATGCTGATGGATGGATCATCACCGGCTCGCGCTATGGCGCCTATGAGGACCATGCCTGGATTCGCAAGCTCGAAGCGCTGATCCGCGACATCCATCAAAGCGGCAAACCACTGATCGGCATATGCTTTGGTCATCAAGTCATTGCGCAAGCCCTTGGCGGGAAAGTTGAAAAGTTCAAACAGGGCTGGGCCGTGGGGCGGACGGACTACGATTTGGACGGACAGACCGTCACTTTGAATGCCTGGCATCAGGACCAGGTGGTAGAGCTGCCCGCCGGTGCACAAGTAACCGGTTCGAACGCCTTTTGCCAGAATGCCATGCTGGCCTATGGCGACACGATCTGGACCGTTCAGGCCCACCCGGAGTATGGCGACAGCTTCATCGAAAGGCTGATGGACACTCGCGGCAAAGGTGTCGTTCCAGACAATCTGATGCAGGCCGCCGCCGACCGCCTGCCCACCCGCGACGACAGTCCGAAGATCGGACAGTTCATGGCAGAGTTTTTGAAGAAAGAGAGGGCCTGATGGCCGATTGGACAGAACAACTGCCACAGGCAGCCCGTACCTATTTTGAAGGTCACCGATTGGATGAGGTCGAGTGCATCATCTCTGACCTGCCCGGCATCGCGCGCGGGAAAGCGGTTCCGGCCACCAAATTTGCACGCCAGTCCTACTTCCATCTACCCGATAGTATCTTTTACCAGACTATCACCGGGGACTGGGGCGAAGCCGCCGGAGAGGACGGCTTCATTGAACGGGACATGATCCTTAAGCCTGACTTTTCGACTGCTTCCGCTGCTCCTTGGACGGGTGACTGGACGCTGCAGGTGATCCACGACGCCTATGACCGGGACGGAGAGCCGATCCCGTTCAGCCCACGCAACGTGTTGAAGCGCGTCGTAAAAATGTATCACGACAAAGGCTGGAAACCGATTGTCGCGCCAGAGATGGAGTTCTTTCTGGTCGCCCCCAATGTCGACCCCGCGCAGGGGATCAAACCGATGATGGGCCGTTCGGGTCGTCCGGCGGCCGCGCGGCAGGCCTATTCGATGACAGCGGTGGATGAATTCGGCCCGGTGATCGACGACATCTATGACTTTGCCGAACATCAGGGATTCGAGATTGACGGCATCACCCAGGAAGGCGGCGCCGGACAGCTTGAAATCAACCTGCGCCATGGTGATCCGGTCAAGTTGGCAGATGAAGTGTTCTATTTCAAACGCCTGATCCGCGAAGCCGCGTTGCGACACAACTGCTTTGCGACCTTCATGGCGAAACCGATTGCGGATGAGCCCGGATCGGCCATGCACATCCACCACTCGATCACCGAGATCGAAACCGGACAGAATATCTTTTCCGGACCTCAGGGCGGCGAAACGGATGCATTCTATAACTTCATTGCAGGGCTGCAAAACCACTTGCCTGCAGGCCTGGCAGTCATGGCACCTTATGTGAACTCGTACCGCCGCTATGTGAAAGACCATGCCGCGCCGATCAATCTGGAATGGGCTCGTGACAACCGCACGACCGGCATCCGTGTTCCCCTGTCCGGCCCCGAGGCGCGGCGCGTTGAAAATCGTATCGCAGGCATGGATTGCAACCCTTATCTGGGCATCGCCTTGTCGCTTGCCTGCGGCTATCTCGGCCTGACCCAGCAGGAACGCCCGCGCCGTCAGTTTTATGGCGACGCCTACGAAGGTGACGGTGATATCCCGCAGGTCATGGGCAATGCGCTGGACCTGTTCGACGAGGCCACCGCCCTGCACGAAGTGCTGGGTCCGGAATTTGCCCGCGTCTATGGCATTGTCAAACGTGCCGAGTATGAAGAATTTCTACAGGTCATCTCTCCGTGGGAGCGTGAGCACCTGCTCATGAACGTTTAAGCCGCGATGAATCTCCTCTATTCCAACGACCGCAAGGCCGAGTATCCGGCCAGCTGGTATGCCGCGACGGCCAACACGCTCGACCGTTTTCCAGCGCTTGCTGGGGATACCAAAGCTGATGTCTGTGTGGTCGGTGGCGGCTATACTGGCCTGTCCGCCGCGCTGCATCTGGCCGAGGCCGGGTTCGACGTCGTGCTGCTTGAGGCGCATCGCGTTGGTTTCGGAGCGTCAGGCCGCAATGGCGGGCAGCTGGGCAGCGCCCAGCGGATGGATCAGGAAGACCTTGAACGCCTGGTCGGCGATGACGATGCCGCCAAGCTGTGGGATCTGGCCGAAGATGCCAAGGATCTGGTCAAATCGCTGATCGAAAAGCACAAAATCGACTGTGATCTGAAACCGGGCGTGGCGGTTCTGGGCCTCAGCGCCGGGGATCAGAAAGACCTCCACGATCACGCCGCGCATCTGTCGGCGCGATATGGCTATGACCATATGGAGCTGCTGGACGAAGGCGCGGCGCATGGCTTGTGCCCATCCCCAACCTATCGCGGAGGTTATCTGGACATGGGGGCGGCCCATCTGCACCCGCTGAACTTTGCCTTGGGGCTGGCTGATGCCGCAGCCAAGGCCGGCGTGCGCATCTTTGAGGGTACCGAAGTCACCGGGATCGACGAGACCGATCCGGCCATCGTGCAAACCCCACAGGGAAAGGTGACGGCCAACCACGTCATATTGGCCTGCAACGGGTATCTCGGCGATCTGAACGGCAAGGTGGCGTCGCGCGTCATGCCGATCAACAATTTCATCGCCGCGACCGAGCCTTTGGGCACCGATGCCGCCCGCGTCCTGACCCGGGATGTCGCCGTCGCCGACACCAAGTTTGTGGTGAACTATTTTCGCCTCAGCGCCGACAACCGCCTGCTATTCGGCGGCGGGGAAAGCTATGGCTACCGTTTCCCGACAGATATCGCCTCCATGGTGCGCAAACCGATGATCGAGATTTTCCCGCATCTGCGCGATGTGAAGATCGACTATGCGTGGGGCGGTACTCTGGGCATCACCATGCGGCGAATGCCCTACCTGACACGGGTTGCCCCGAATATCCTGTCAGCCTCTGGCTATTCGGGTCACGGTGTTGGCACAGCTACACATGCCGGGCAACTGATGGCGATGGCCATTCAGGGCCAAGCCGAAGGGTTCGACACCATGTCCCGCGTACCCGCCTTGCCCTTTCCAGGCGGCGCAGCCCTACGCAGCCCGTTGCTAGTGCTGGCGATGACATGGTTTTCCCTGCGGGACCGGCTGGGATTCTGATTTCGAGATTGTCAGAGAAACTCACTTAAACTCTCTCAGGATACGAAAGCCCGTCAATTTTGACCGCCAATCAATGCCCGCCCCACCGCGACTTGCAGCGCGCGAAAAATCCATAGCAAATGGATAAGAACCGCCTTTTACAACCCGCCTGTGACAATCGACTGATCTTGCCATCTCTAAGTGCTGGCTGGAAGTCGACCAACCCGGGTGCGTCGCTGTCCAGCAGGACATCGTTTTTTCCCCGACATTCCCCGACATATGCCGAAGACCCCAAGCATTGGAGGCATCAAGTTCATCAACGCGAACTGGGTAACCGCGCCACACTAAATCCTGCCGCTTTTCACCAATCATCTCTTCTGTCGGTTTGGCATGGAAATTGGCCTGATCCGTCGTAACTTCCTCTCCTTGCGCAAAAGGAGTCTGCGTTCCGGCACGGGCGGCATATTCCCATTCGGCTTCCGTTGGTAAGCGGTAAGCATCTATCCCGAGTTTTTTGTTCAGCCAATCCGTGTAAGCCAAAGCATCCAAATAAGACACATCATTCACTGGATGATTGCCCGTAAGTTCTATGCGCTCAAAACTATCGCCGATTACAAAATCTTCCGGCACATATTTGCTACATCCCCCATCTTCAACGCAGGCCATCCACTCATCACGGGTAACCTCGTTACGCCCCATGGCAAAGGACAGATCTATCCTGACGCTATGAACCGGACCTTCACGATGCGCGATATACGGCTCTTCCGGTGTCGCGGGTCGGCGCCCTTTTTCATCCCAATGAAAGTTTCGTTTCGATTCTCCCGGCGGTCCACCCATCATGAACTCACCCAAAGGCAAGACAATCATCTCAGGGCAAACATCGCATTCCTGAAACATCTCAAGCGGCGCAACTTCAGTGCCATCCGACAGAAGATAGTCTGCGTGAACCGCCGAAGCGAAAGTTGAAAGCGCGCCCCAGAGGGCCAAACGAATGATAGTCAATGCAGTGATCCAACCCATCATACGAGAGCAACGTCAAAGAAGATCCATTGCCACCTTACTTCCCCCAAAGTTGCAAGTTCAAAAGAATTTCCCGCTACGCGGGGTAAGCCAACCTGTGTCTCTCTGACTACGACAGAACAGTGAAATTTCGCCACCCTGAAGATTAAGGGCTTGGATTGACACTTCATTAGCTTTATCTTTCCCAAAGATAGAATTCAGGAATGCCAAATATGACGCTGCCTCCGAACGTCCATGACGCCGAACCCATCCCAGCGGTCGCCCGCGACGCCATTGATGCCCTGATGCAGTCAGGCGACCTGTTCCGCTACACTGCGCCGCAGGACGCTCCGGTTGCGCTGCTCGAGTCGGAATTCGCGGAACTGCTGGGCACGAAATACGCGCTGGCTGTATCGTCCTGCTCGGCAGCACTGTTCCTGTCGCTCAAGGCGCTGGGTTTGCCGCGGGACGCGCGGGTGCTGATACCGGGCTTTACCTTTGCGGCGGTGCCCTCATCGGTCATACATGCGGATTGCATCCCCGTATTGTGTGAGGTGGGTGACAATTATCGCATCGACATGGATGACTTTGCCGCCAAACTGGATAACGTGCAGGCCGTGATCATTAGCCATATGCGCGGACATACTTCGGATATGGACGCGATCATGACTCTGTGCAGCGCGCGCGACATTCCGGTGATCGAGGACGCAGCCCATTCGCTGGGGACAACTTGGCATGGCCGCAATATTGGGACGATTGGCAAGATAGGCTGTTTCTCGTTTCAGTCCTACAAGATGATCAATGCGGGCGAAGGTGGCATTCTGATAACCGACGACGCTGATCTGGTGGCGCGTGCCGTGATCATGTCCGGCGCCTACGAACATAACTGGAAGAAACACAAAGGTCCGCGTGGCGACAACTCATCGGAACTCGAAGAGGCCTTTGGCCGCTGGCAGAACCAGTTGCCGCTGTATAACCTGCGGATGAGCAACCTGAGCGCTGCAGTAATCCGTCCCCAGATGCCTGAATTGGCACGCCGTGTCCGCGATGGGTTGCAAAACCACGACTATGTGGCAGAGCGCCTGAACTCATCGCCCTATATCAACGTGCCTGCCCCGCTGGTGCCAGAGCGCCGGGCGCCGGACTCGATCCAGTTCAATCTGGTTGACCTAAGCGATGATGATATCCGCGCCTTTGCCGCAGCATCCGAAGCACGCGGGGTGAAAGTTCAGGTATTCGGCCTGAGTGAAGACAACGCCCGTGCCTTTTGGAACTGGCAATTCCTGCCGGAACAGATCGAACTGCCACAAACGCGAAACATGCTGATGAAAGCTTGCGACGTGCGCCTGCCTGTACGCCTGACACGCGCGGAACTGGATGTGATCGCTGATATTCTGTTGGCTTCAGTAGGGGAAACTACCGCCCCGAAAATCGCATTTGGAACCTGAACAAGTTGAATTCAAACGAAAAGGCCCGCCAGCGGCGGGCCTATTTCATTGTGTGGACAAATTCAGTTCAGTTTAGACAGCTTTTGCTGCAACTCCGCCAACTGCTTCTTGATGTCGTCCAGATCCTCACTCGACTGGGGTTTGGCCTCGCTATCCTTTTCGGGACCGGACCAACTGCCGGAAATGCCGCTGGTCATCGCCTTCAGAAATGCCTTTTGCTGCGCTTGCAGTGCGTCGAAACCCGGAATCTGGGTCATCGGATTCATCGCAGACATGTTTTCCATCATTTTGCTTTGGCTTTCGCGCAGCATTTCGAACGAGCTTTGCAGGAATTGCGGCATCACTCCTCCGCCCGGCAACATATAGCTGCGCACAAGATCGTTCAGCACGTTCACCGGCAGGACATTCTCACCGCGGCTTTCATGCTCGGCAATGATTTGAAGCAGATATTGCCGTGTCAGATCATCCCCAGTCTTCAGGTCTATGATCTGAACTTCGCGACCGTCACGTATGAATGCCGCAATATCTTCGAGCGTGACATAGTCACTGGTTTCAGTGTTATACAGCCGACGGCTGGCATATCGTTTGATTAGCAACGGTTTTTCTTGTTCTGACACCGTCTACCCTCCCCAAGGAATGATGCATTGCAGCAGAGATTATGCGAGTGCAGAACAAAAAGAAAGGGCAGGTCTTTCAACCTGCCCAACGCGATTGCACCAAATGGGAGGAGTGGGTGCGCCTCGCTATTTTACCTTACTTGGCGCCAGCTGCTTTTTTCGCAGCAGTGGACACGTCGTTGGTTGCTTTTTTGACAACGGCAGTTGCGTCTTCTGCAGCGTTTTTGCCAGCAGCCATCAGCAGCTCAACGGTTTCCGACTGAACTTTTTTCGCGATTTCAGCGAAAGCAGCCAGGTTTTCAGCAGCAACTTCAGCCGACGCGCTTGCGTAGTCGGTTGCAGCTTTTGCGTAATCTGCAGGGTCAGATTTCGCTTTCGACATATCGGACAGTTTGGCCAGGGTTTCCTTGGTCCATTTGTTCGAAATCTCAGCCGATTTCTCAGCCGCTTCCAGAGCAACGCCCGACAGCTTTTCGTTCAGGGTCGCGGTGGTGTTGAACGCACCTTCCAGAGCAGTGGTGTCAACAGGGAATGCACCCATCATGTCTTTCAGGGTCGCGGTAAAGTCTTGAGTCTTTGCCATTGTCCAAATCCTTTGCTTGCCGATCCGGGCCAACCCCGGGCTTCATCAGCTTGAGGATAATATCGTTGCTGCATCGCAGCATTGCAAGTTTTTTCTTGCTGCACTGCAGCAATATTTTTCTAAACTGTTAAAAATCAATCTGTTGCCTTCACCAAAACATAGGTTCCTGGTGCCTCGGCCAGGGAAGCGTATCCCGAATCGCCCACTTGGCGCGCCGAGATCTGCTTGCCGGATCTCTTCTTCAGCCAAGCTTCCCACTGCGGCCACCAGGACCCATTATGAAAATCGGCCTCTTTCATCCATGTATCGGCATCCGCATTCAGATCAGGGTTGGTGTAGTGGCCGTATTTCTTCTTGCTCGGCGGGTTCACGATGCCTGCTATGTGACCGGATTCCGAAACGACAAACGTCTTCGAACGTGACCCCATCTGCTGCACACCCCGATAACAATCTTTCCAGGCGGCGATATGGTCGGTTTCACAGCTGATGGCCATCAAAGGAACATCAACGTCGCGGATATGTAGTTTGTGCCCAAGCAAATCGAAACCGTCGGTCACAAATTGATTTTTCTGACAAAGCCCCCGCAAATACTCGATTGCCATTTTGCCCGGAAGATTTGCGCCATCCCCGTTCCAGTAGAGCAAATCAAACGCCGGAGGGGTCTCGCCCATCATATAGCTTCGAATGGCGGGGCCGTAGATCAGGTCATTCGATCGCAGGAACGACATGGTACGACCTATGACCCATGCTTTTAGGATACCGTCTTTAGTCACTTGTTCTTGAATGCCATCGACAAAGTCATTCTGTAGGAACGGCGTGAATTCCCCCTGTTCACCGAAATCGGTCAAGGTTGTAAAGAAGGTCGCCGATTTGATGGATTTGTCGCCACGCTGTTTCATCAGGGACAGGGTCAGGCTCAACGTGGTGCCGGCAATGCAATATCCTACCGCATTGACCTGCTTGACCTTACAGATCGACTTGACGGTCTCGATTGCGGTCAGAAATCCCTCTTCGACATAGTCGCCCATACCGACCTCGGTATGAGAAGCATCCGCATTAACCCAACTCACAACAAACAGGGTATAGCCCTGCTCGGTCACCCATTTGATGAGGCTGTTCTGCGCCTTAAGGTCCAGAATATAGTATTTGTTGATCCAGGGCGGAAACAGAACGATCGGGGTTTCGTGTACGGTCTCGGTCGTGGGTTTGTACTGGATCAACTCCATAAGCCTGTTGCGATAGACCACGTCGCCCGGAGTTGTTGCGATATTCTCGCCAAGCTTGAACGCGGATTCATCCGCCAGTCTGACAACCATTTCACCATTATTGGCTTCAAGGTCCGCAACTAGATTCTCTAGCCCTTTGATCAGCGATTGCCCTTCCGTCTCGACCGCCTTTTCCAGCGCGTCGGGATTGGAGGCCAGGAAATTCGTCGGAGACATCAAGTCAATGATCTGTTGCGAAAAGAAATGCAGCCTCTGCTTGTCCTTGCCGTCCAGATCGTCGACCGAAGCAACCGCCTGCGCGATTGCATCGGCATTTGTCTGATACTGCTGGCGAATAAACCGGAAATAGGGATTGGTGTCCCAAAGAGGGTTTGAGAACCGTTTATCCTTGGGTCCGGGTTCGCTGTCCTCGACCCCGCCGGCGGCCAGCGCCTGCTGAGCCTCAGCAAAGTTCATAACGGATTGTCCCCAGAAGGCGACCTGATGTTCCAGAAGCTTGGCGGGATTCTGCCACGCTTCGGCGAAATACGAAGTTGCTGCTCTTGCGAAAAGATCTTGATTCGGACCGTCCAACGCGGGAGTGTGCGCCTCTTTGCCAGCCATCACATCGATCAGCCTTTTCGACAATTCTTCGACTTTCGTCATATTTTCTCTAATCCGTTCAAGGTGTTCCTCGGACAGCTCTGGCGCGTTATCTTCACTTGTTGTCATTTTAACAATTCCACCCTAACCTCGCTGCTATGCAGAATAACGTCGTGGGCGTCGGGGGGCAAAGCGACGAATGGTCCGAATTATCAGGCTGACACTCAGGAGGCCCATTTCATGCGCTACATGATGACCTACGATCTGATGGAAACGATGCGCAACACCAATCAGTGGATGGGTGCTACGGCAAGTGCCATGGCTTCTTATCCGCTGTTTTCGATGGTGCCCAACCCTGCGTTCAGCATGATGGCCGCCTGGGGCGAGGTGACTGAGCGGACGTTCCAGCGCATGGTTGTAAAACCCGACTGGGGAATCCGTACATTCACTTGCGAAGACGGCAAGGATCATCTGGTCGATATTGTCCCGGTGATCGAACGCCCTTTTGGTGATTTGATACATATACGTGTCAATGGCCGCGCCGAACAGCCCCGCAAGGTGCTGTTGGTCGCCCCGATGTCTGGACATTACGCCACTTTGCTTCGGTCCACCGTAAAAAGCCTCTTGGTAAATTGCGAAGTTTATATCACAGACTGGCATAATGCGCGCGATATCCCCGTGTCCGAAGGTAAGTTTGATGTAGAGGATTATACACTTTACCTTGTCGATTTCATGAAAGAATTGGGACCGGACACCCATGTTGTAGCCGTCTGCCAACCGGCGCCGCTGACTCTGGCCGCCACAGCCTATCTGGCCGAGGTCGAACCCAAAGCCCAACCCAGCACGCTGACTTTGATCGGTGGACCTGTTGACCCGGATGCCACACCTACCGACGTGACCGATTTTGGCCGTCGCGTGACAATGGGGCAGCTGGAAGAAACCATGATTCAGCGCGTCGGCTTCAAGTATAAGGGCGTCGGGCGCATGGTGTATCCCGGCCTGCTGCAGCTGGCCTCGTTCATGTCGATGAATTCGGACCGGCATTCTCAGGCGTTTTCCGAGCAGATCCAGAGGGTTATGCGGGACGAGGCTTCGGATCACGATGCCCATAACAGATTCTACGACGAATACCTCGCCGTCATGGACATGACCGCCGAGTTCTACCTTTCGACCGTCGAACGCGTCTTCAAAAACCGCGAAATCGCCCGCAACGAGTTTGTTGTTGCAGGGCACAAGGTGGATATCGGCAAAATTACAAACGTTGCAGTCAAAACAGTCGAAGGTGCGAATGACGACATCTCGGCCCCTGGCCAGTGCATTGCTGCGCTCGAGCTGTGTACAGGGCTGCCGGATTCGAAAAAAGCCAGCCATGTCGAACCTGGCGCAGGTCACTATGGCATCTTCGCCGGCCGCAGCTGGCGCGACAATATCCGCCCATTGGTGATCGAATTTATGAACGCCAACGCCCGCAAACCCTCGCGCAAAGCGGCCAACCGCAACAAAGTGGCCTAACGCCGATGGGAAAGAAAGTCGCCAAACAGACGGCTTTCGCCTGCAACTGTGGAAAACTCTTTGGCAGCATTACAGCCAGAGGCGTTCAGTACGGCACGCATGTAGTCTGCTTTTGCCGTGATTGCCGGGCCGCGCAGATATATTTCGGGCAACCGGACCCTGCGCCGGAACCGGTGGACATTTTCCAAATGGCCCCTGAAGAAATAAGGATCGACGGCGGCATCGAACACCTGGCCGCGATGCGCCTTGGCCCCAAGGGGATGCTGCGCTGGTATGCCAACTGCTGCAATGCGCCGCTGGCGACGACATCAAATACTCCAAAATTTCCGTTTGCGGGCTTTGATGTGAAACGAGTTTCCGATCCGGACTGTTTAGGGCCGGTTACGACCCAAGGGTTCATTCCCCAGGCCGATGGAAAACACAAGCACAAGCGACTGGGTTACGCTGTCGCCGGGATTGTTACGCGGGTACTAAAATCCCGGTTTTCTGGCAGCTGGAGGGACACCCCGTTCTTTGATCAGAATACGGGCCAGACGATCTCAACCCCGGTCATTCTAAGCAAAGAACAGCGTAAAGCGCTCTACGCGTAATCCAGCGCAGGCTTCACGCTGAGCCAGGTCTTCAGCGCCTCGGTGACATTTTCAGGCGATTCCAACGTAGGCAAATGTCCTGCATCCTTGATGACGTGCAGTTCTGCATTTGGGATCAGGTCCGCCATGAACGCATGCCTTCGCACCGGAACAACCGTGTCATGCGCCCCGCATAGCACCAAAGTCGGGGCCGTGATCCGGCGCAGGTTGCCCTGCTGATCCGGGCGACGCTGCAGCGCGCGAATCTGACGCTCGAACACCTGCGGGCCCAAATCCAACGCCATCGAGATGACATCAGCAAGAATGGGAATACGTCGAGGCCCCGGGGCCAGCGAATCCGATCCAATCAGCCGACGCATCACTTCCTCTAACCGACCCATCTTGGCGGCGACCAACAGCTCCTCCCGCGCAGCTGCGGTCTGGGGCGATTCCGAATGCGCATCCGAAGCCATCAGACACAAGCGCGACACCCTCTCGGGTGCATATCGGACAATTTCCAAAGCGACTACGGCGCCCAGGCTTAGGCCCGCCAATGCAAAGCGTTGTGGCAACTGAACCAATAGGCCCCGCGCGATCTCTTCAATCCGTTCAGCAGTCGAAACCGAAGCGACCGTCACGGCGCGATCACGTGACAGGGCGCGCATCTGATGCTCAAATACCCGCGCATCACACATCAAACCGGGCAAAAGAACCAACGGCTCGATCAAACAACGCCTCCTTTGGAAAAGTCACTCAAATCGTCGTCATTAGTTTCAGGATGAGAGGTTTTGTATGGTTCGGCAAGTTAAAGTTCAGGGGTAGCGGATACTGCGAAAAGCGGGGAAGTCCGCATATCGTTTTTGCCGCTCAAGGTCACCATCGCCAGGCGCGCCTCCTGGGCGCAGAAGGCAGCCCCGCGGTGCAATATAACTGTCGATGCGCTTATAAGGCACAGGCCTCCAGACCAGATTGAAAGCACAGAGTTTTGGAAAGAACCAGATTTCGGAATATTCAAGATGGTCGTGCATCCACCACGCCAAATCCCGCCAATCCCGCCCCGCCTCATATTGATCCGCAAACCATGGGATCACGATCGATGCCCCGGCAATCCGATCATCACCCACAGCGCGATCCCAGATGTGACATTCAAGCGGGTTATCATTTCGCGCGCAATTCAGCCGGTTTTCATTACCGAAATGGTTCAATGATGCCGAGCGATAGCCGGATCGTACGGCAATCCGGCCAAAGGTCTCCTCAAGCGGGTCCAGCAGGGTTTCGCAAAGCGCCTTTCCGGTTTCGATGGCAAGGTCGGGATCGTCAGGAAAATTCTGCTTTTCGTGAAAATTGCCTATTTCCGAATACAGAAAATCGCGCATGAAAAAATGACGGGACAGACGCACACGACCGAGGGTTTCAAGGCTCCACATACTGCCTGGTCTGCGCATTATTTCTTCCTCACTCGATCCCCAAGGTTTTCAGCCATCTCAGGATACCAGCCACCACTTCGTCGGTCTGCCCCGGAGACATCAACCGCCCGGCGATCACATGGGAATTAGGATCGTCCCCGGGCCCCATTGTTACCAGCTCAACCGACGCAGGGGCGCCCCATGCCTTGGCAATCTCGTGGGTCAGGTCGGCACGCACGACCTGATCTTCATTCGAGAACCAGAACAACGCGGGAACCTTTGCGTCTGAAAAATCCAGCGCATAGACCACATCCACCAGCACTGTCATCGGCACCACAGCCTGCCAAGGGTAGACCGCCGACCAGAATTTGTTCTTTTCCGGGTTCACCCCTGCGACGCCCCGGGTTTCACCCATCATCAGGGGCAACCAAATGCGCGCCCAAGGCAATCCGGGTATCCATGCTCCGGCCGCTTTAACGCCGAAATTCGGAGAAACAAATACGATCCCTGCAACGTTTTGGCTCAGCTCTTCATTCAGTGCGGCTGCCGCTGCCAACGTGCCGCCGGTTGATGTCGAAATCACCACGACCTTATCCCCAACCGCCCGTGCGGCAGCCAGCCCTTCAGCAAGATCCTGCATCCAACCCGAGGCCGTCGCCTCACCCATTGCATCCCCGCCGCGACCATGACCCCGCAGCCGCGTGTAGACCAGATTGGCGCCCAACGTTTCGGCGAGCAGATCGGGAACCGGTCGGATCTCTTCGGATGATGCAGAAAACCCGTGCAGATACAGAATCGAAACAGGTGTTCGCTGCTCTTTATAGCCCTCTTGCCAAATAACTCGCTTTTCGACCCCCGGAATGATGTCGGCGAATGCAGATTCCACACTTTCGAAATAGACCTGCACCCCTTCACCGAATTTGCGCGCGTCAAATGTTGGGGCCAGATCAACCTTCTCACGCGGGCCAAACCAATAGATCAGGCCAAACGCAACGATCAATGTCAGAAAAACGCGACCCAATATCCGCATTATTGGGCTGCCATCACATCGAGAACGGCTTGTTCGATCAACCCCAGGCATGGGCCATCCGAAAAGCGATGATCGGCGTGCTTGATCAATGACAGGCGCATATCGGGCCCGAACGCATGTTCAATCAGGCGCACTGCTGTTCCGGCTGAAACTGCTGTGTCTTCGGTACCTTGCAAAAACCGCACGGGAAAAGGCAGATGCAGAGGCCTGCGCAGGACCAAATGTTGGCGACCATCTTCGATCATCCGTTTGGTCACGATGTATGGCTCCATATAGTCCGAAGGCAGCTCGACATGGCCAACAGTTTCCAGTGCCTGTTTCTGGTTTTCCGAGAATGAAGCCCAATACCCGTCCTCAGTAAAATCCGGCGCAGCAGCGATGGTCACCATTCCCTGAATCCGATCTGGCAGCGCTTTGGCCAACAGAAGCGCCTGCCACCCCCCCATGGACGAGCCGACAACAATCAGCGGCCCATCCGTCAATTCCGTGATCGCGGCCAGCGTATCCTCATGCCAGTCACCAATGCATCCTTCTACGAACGTGCCCCCGCTTTCACCGTGACCTGAATAGTCGAACCGCAGAAATGAATGGCCTCGCCCCTGCGCCCAGACCTCCAAATGCACCGCCTTGGTGCCCTCCATATCGGATTTGAGCCCGCCCAGAAACACGATGGTTGGCCCGGTGCCCTCGCTTTTGTGATAGGCCAGCCGCCGTCCCTGCGCCGTTTCCAGAAAATTCGTCGCTGCCATGACACCCTCTTTTCTTTTTCCGACATCATGCACGCCCCACCCCCAAGTGCAATTCCAAGATCCCCCTTCATCTGGCCAAAAATACCTCGGGGAGCGCGAGGGGCTGGTCCCTCGCGCCGGCCCTTGACAGGTCCACCACCACCTGACAAATGAAGCGAACACAACATAACCCGCAACCGGGCGTTCAGTGGGCGCCAAACCGACGAGGAGAGCCAGCCATGGCCTTGGACGCACAGTCAATCTCTCTCACTTTTCCTGACGGCAATGCACGATCCTATGACGTGGGTGTAACCCCTGCGCAGGTGGCCGCCGACATCTCGACCTCACTGGCCAAAAAGGCCATCTCAGCCACGGTGAATGGCCAGCATTGGGATCTACAATGGCCCATTGAATCTGATGCCGAAATCGCCCTGCACACCATGAAAGATGAAGATCAGGCAAACGAGCTGATCCGCCACGACCTCGCCCATATCATGGCCCGCGCCGTGCAGGAAATCTGGCCCGATACCAAAGTCACCATCGGCCCCGTCATCGAAAACGGCTGGTACTACGATTTCGACCGGGCCGAGCCATTTACGCCCGAAGATCTCGGCGCGATTGAGAAAAAGATGAAGGAAATCATCAACAAGCGCGACACCGTGACCACCGAGGTCTGGGACCGTCAGCGCGCGATTGATTTCTACACCGAAAACAACGAGCCCTATAAGGTCGAATTGATCGACGCCATCCCGGGCGACGAGCCGTTGCGCATGTACTGGCATGGCGACTGGCAGGACCTGTGCCGTGGCCCGCACCTTCAGCATACCGGCCAGGTTCCGGGCGATGCGTTCAAGCTGATGTCCATCGCCGGGGCCTATTGGCGCGGTGACAGCGACCGCGCGATGCTGCAACGCATCTATGGCGTGGCTTTTACCGGCAAGGAAAAGCTCAAGGCGCACCTGCACATGCTGGAAGAGGCTGCCAAGCGTGACCACCGCAAGCTGGGCCGCGAAATGAACCTGTTCCACATGCAGGAAGAAGCTCCCGGCCAGATCTTCTGGCATCCGAATGGCTGGAAGATCTATACCACCCTGCAGGACTATATGCGCCGCATGCAGGAGCGTGACGGCTATGTCGAAGTCAACACACCGCAGGTTGTTGACCGCAAATTGTGGGAAGCCTCGGGCCACTGGGACAAGTATCAGGAAAACATGTTCATCGTCGAAGTCGACGAGGAACATGCCCGTGAAAAGGCCGTGAACGCCCTTAAGCCGATGAATTGTCCCTGCCACGTGCAGGTGTTCAATCAGGGTCTGAAATCCTATCGCGATCTGCCTCTGCGCATGGCCGAGTTCGGGTCTTGCGCGCGGTACGAACCCTCTGGCGCGCTGCATGGTATCATGCGGGTGCGCGGCTTTACCCAGGACGATGGGCATATTTTCTGCGCCGAAGATCAGATCGAATCTGAAACTGCAAAATTCATCGCGTTTCTGTCGAAGGTCTATGCCGATCTCGGTTTCCATGATTGGACCATCAAGCTCTCGACGCGCCCGGAAAAACGCATCGGGTCGGATGAAAGCTGGGATCTGGTCGAAAAAGCCCTAGGTGACGCCTGCAAGGCCGCAGGATACGACTATGAGCTTCTCGAAGGCGAAGGCGCCTTCTACGGACCCAAGCTTGAATTCACCCTGACCGACGCGATCGGCCGTACCTGGCAATGCGGCACCCTTCAGGTGGACCCCAACCTGCCCGAGCGGCTGGACGCCAATTTCATTGGCGCGGACGGATCGAAGCACCGCCCCTTCATGCTGCATCGTGCAACGCTGGGTTCGTTCGAACGGTTCATCGGCATCCTGATCGAAGAACACGCGGGCAAATTGCCCTTCTGGCTGGCCCCGCGTCAGGTCGTGGTCGCTTCGATCACCTCCGAGGCTGACGGTTACGTGCAGGAAGTGGTTGAGATACTCAAGGGCGCAGGTATCCGAGCCGAGGCGGACATCCGCAACGAAAAGATCAACTATAAGGTTCGTGAACACTCGGTCGGCAAAGTTCCGGTCATTCTGGCCGTCGGTCACCGTGAAGTTGAGGACCGCACGGTCAGTGTCCGTCGTCTTGGTGAGAAACAGACACAAGTGCAGCCGCTTGAGGCTGTAACAAATGAACTGTCGCGGGCCGCTACGCCGCCCGACCTGCTGTAACAATCAGCGGCAAATTGCACAAAATCCGGCCCCCTCTGAGGGGTCGGATTGAAACATTTGCGTTTTATCTCTTCTAAAACAAACTATTAGTTTGCAAGATGTCATGACAGTCATTGACGGGCTCGTGAGACACAGGCTCGTGAATTCAACTGTGACCTGCAACCCATTACCTTTGTCATTGTCGAACACAGACATACGCAGTCATCAAAAGGATAACCGAGATGTCGAACACCGCTAAATCCCTTGTCATCGCAAGCGCCGTAGCCGCAGCCGTTTCAGGCATGGCCACAACCGCATCCGCACAAGCCAAAGAAAAGTGCTATGGCGTTTCTCTGGCCGGTCAGAACGATTGTGCCGCCGGTCCTGGCACCACGTGCGCGGGCACCTCGACTGTTGATTATCAGGGCAATGCCTGGACGCTGGTAGATGCCGGCACCTGCGCCGATATCGACCTGCCTCAGTCAGCTGACGGCGCTGCCCGCAAGGGATCGCTCGAGCCGCTGGAGCGCGACCTGCCGGCATAAGCCTGAGTTTTTGCCAAATCTGAGGGGCGGGCAAGAATCGCCCGCCTCTTTTTTCAAGACCGCGAGGTTACCAGATGTTGGACAGCACAATCCGATCGAACAGGCTGCCTACGGCACCAGGCGTCGGCTATAAGCCTCAGCATTTCCAGCAGATTCTGGATCACCCGCAACCGGTCACATGGCTGGAAATCCACGCCGAGAATTACATGGGCGATGGTGGCCGCCCGCTGGCACAGCTGCGGCACTTGTCGGAACACTTCCCGATTTCCGTCCACGGCGTTGGCCTGTCCATCGGCGGTGAAGGCCCGCTGGATACCGACCACCTGGCCCGCTTGAAACACCTTGTCGGCTGGCTCAACCCCGCCAGCTTTTCCGAACATCTGGCCTGGTCGACACATGACAGCCACTTCCTGAATGATCTGTTGCCCCTGCCCTATACCGACGCAACCCTTGCACGGATTTGCGATCATATCGACCAAGTTCAGAATGTCGTTGGGCGACAGATGCTGCTTGAAAACCCGTCAAGCTATCTGGCGTTTGATGAAAGCACGTGGTCCGAACCCAACTTCCTGCGCGAAATTTCGGGCCGCACCGGATGCGGGCTCTTGCTGGATGTGAACAACGTTTTCGTATCGGCGACAAATCTCGACTTCTCACCGCAGAGCTATATCGACGCCTATCCGCTGGACAAGGTTGGTGAGATCCACCTTGGCGGGCATGATGAGGATGAAGACGACCACGGGCATCCCTTGCTGATCGATAGCCACGGGCGAGAAGTGGTTGATCCGGTTTGGGCTCTTCTGAACTATGTGCTTGAACAATCGGGACCAAAACCTGTTCTTGTGGAATGGGATACCGACGTCCCTGATTGGCCTGTCTTGCGTGCCGAAGCCGATCGCGCCCAAGCGGCACTGGACCGCATTCCAGCATGAGCGTGTCGCAAGAAGAGTTTCACCTGGCTTTGCTGGATCCAGCCATGTCGGTGCCTGAGGGCCTTGTGGACGCGTCGGATCAGCCGGCGGGACGGCGTTTCAGTGTCTATCGCAACAATGTTGCCGTTTCGCTGACCGAAGCCATGCATCAGGCCTTCCCGGTTATCGCCAAGTTGCTGGGTTTGCAAAACATGGACGGGTTGGCCGGGCTTTTTCTGCGCAGCCACCCACCAACCTCGCCGTTGATGATGTTCTATGGCGAAGCGTTTCCGGATTTCCTGGCCGGGATGGATCAGCTGTCGCATATCGGGTACCTTCCCGATGTGGCGCGACTGGAGCTGGCCCTTCGCCGATCTTACCACGCGGCGGACAGCGTGCCAGCGTCGGACGACGCGTTAGCCGTGCCACCCGAAGATCTGTTCCGGGCCCGATTGGAATTCGCACCTTCGATGCAGATCTTGCGCTCGGACTGGCCCATCTTTTCGATATGGCGGTTCAATACCGAAGACGGCGCACCGAAACCCCAAGCTGGTGCTGAAGATACCCTGATCACGCGCCGCGAATATGATCCTGTTCCTCAGGCCCTGCCGCAAGGCGGGGCGGGTTGGATCGCCGCGATGCAGGCCGGAAACACAATCGGACAGGCATTTGAAAACACTACCGAAACCACCCCGGATTTTGATCTTGGGGCCACTCTGGCGCTGCTGTTACAGGGCGGCGCTATCACTTCTGTGACTATTGAAAGGCTGGCAACATGACTGCCCTGATCTCTCTTCATAACAACGTCCTGGGACGGATCGACAGCTCGGCCAACTGGCTGACACCAACCCTGGCGCGTCTTGTCTTTGTTGCCGTGTTGCTTGTCTACTACTGGAACTCAGCCACCCTGAAAATCGACGGGTCGATTTTCTCTCCGTCAGCGGGGGCGTTTGGGCAGATTTTCCCCAAAGCGGCAGAGGCCGTACTTTATGACGTAACCCAGATGACTTTTTTCCAACGCGTCGTAATCTTTCTGGGAACAGTCGCCGAATTTGTCCTGCCAGCCTTGTTGCTGGTCGGCCTGCTGACCCGGGTGGCAGCCCTTGGGATGATTGGGTTTGTTTGGGTCCAGACCATTGTCGACGTGACCGGTCATGGCGTCAAATTGGGAGGCCTGTTCGACAACGCACTTACTTTGATGGATCAGCGCGTGATGTGGACTTTCCTGTTTCTGGTCATCGCGATAAACGGCGCAGGCCCGATCTCGATCGATCGCATCCTGCGCCTGAAGTAACTCAGAAATGTGCCTTGGGCTCGTCCGGTTTACCCGCGGCCAGCCCAAGGAGACCCGCCACGGCGGCAAAGGCGACCGGGAACATGGTGAACACATTGAACCCGAACGCATAATACATCCCAGCCGCAGAAATCAGCAGCAACACGCCACCAATCAGAGCGCGGGCATGTGCCATCGCCCCGCCCGCAATAGCCAATAAAGGCGCAAGGATCGCCGCGGTTCGGATCAACTGCGCATTGTCCACCTGCTCGGCAATCCCGTCGATTTCGCCAAACCTGTCGATCAACTCGACATATCCATAGCCAACAAACCCGACCAACATGCCGATCAGACCGGCAACTACCCCTAAAATCATCGCTGCGTTACGCATTTAGAACCCTCTAGCTTGCGACCAACCACATAAGTACCCACTCAGCCAACGCCAAGGGCTGCCTGCGTTTCAGCCGTCCAGCCCAGATAAAGTGCACCGTCTTTCTCAACAAGCGGTCGCTTCATCAGGGTGGGGTGTTCCTGCAACAGCTCCAGCGGCTCTTTTTTGCGCTGCTCTGCATCTAACCCCCGCCATGTTGTTGATCGAATATTGAGCAAAGCCTCGCCGAAGTGATTCAGGGCCTGAGCCAGCACCGCCGCTGGCACGCCCTGCGCCCGGACGTCTATGAATTCTGCATCTGGAAGCGATTTCAATGTCTTACGACAAGTATCACATGTTTTCAGTCCATAAACGCGCATTTTCGGGCTGCTCCTGTATTGATTTTGGTCGTCGGCAAATTCGCCAGTGTATTCCGGTATTTCTTGATTTTTTACTTCACCGTGCAATGTTGAAAAAGACGAAACACGTAATTCGGGCCGTGTCGTGAGCGCGAGACGGTGATGTGTTGTGGTGACGTCAATTCCTACCCCCACCAATTTTGTGGGACAACGTGCAAGTAGAAGGAGACACGGGAAATGCCAATTGGCACCGTGAAATGGTTCAACACCACCAAAGGCTATGGGTTTATTGCCCCTGACGAGGGCGGCAAGGACGTATTTGTTCACATCTCGGCCGTTGAAAGATCCGGTCTTACCGGACTCGCTGACAATCAAAAGGTCGCTTACGAACTGGAAGACGGACGTGACGGCCGGCAAATGGCTTCAGATTTGAAGCCACTGTAAAATCCCGTTACTGCGGGTACGAAAATCAGGACAACGGCCAATTTCAGGCCGTTGGCCATCGAAAGTGATGTGCCTATTCTCGCACCCTGCTGCTTTCGGGGCGCGTGGTTCAATTTTGCCACATGGCACGATACAGGACGTACTGGTCGCATAGGTGACCACCATCGTCCAGTTGCCGGATTATCTAGTCCACACTTCCATCAGTTGTTCAGGATCGCAAATCCCGGCTCTTGCCCGGTCAGAGGTGAACTGGAGCGCAAGTTTTTGGTGCATGTAGCCGTGGGTTCGCAAATCACCATCGACGATGGGTGGACTCGGCCTGTGCCACGCAAGGCATGAACAGGGTCAGACAACCGGTTTTGATCAAAACTGAAAGTGTCATGAAACGATCGCAACCATTTCATGACGCCCCGTATAGACAAACGGCAAGCGCACTCAGCTTTCCTTGATGATCGCCTCGAACTCACGCCATTCCCGCCCGGTCATGCCCGAGTTTTCCTGAGTGACCGTCTCTCCGGCCAACATCCGACGCAGGCTGTCGACCATCTGGGCGGAAAGATTGACCGCACCCAGGCGGTAATCTTCAAACGCCTTATAGGCGGCCGGCACCCAATCAGCGACGATCTTGCACATGGCATCGGCGTAAACACGAATTTCGTATTGGGCATGAGGATCCGCGCGCAGACGCAGGAAGTGGAACAGGTTGTGCAGGTCAACCTTCCAGTACCATTGCGTGTAGATATTCGCCGGAAGGTTCATCCGCGCCAGTTCACGCGCAAGCCCTTGCTGCCCGTCCTGACCCATCATCGCCTCGTAATTGTCATAACAACGCGCGCTATCAGCTTTCAATATCTCAAGGACGCGCGCGGCTTCTTCGCCCTGCAACGTATCGCCGCGACCCTGATTGTTGATCTCGGACTGCGCGGACACGTGCTCGGGTGCCGGGATATAGAATTCACGGTCCAAAATCGAATAGCGCGCCGAATATTCATTCACATTCGCTGTCCGGTGCCGAATCCACTGTCGCGCGACAAAAACCGGTAACTTGACGTGCAACTTTATCTCGCACATCTCAAACGGGGTCGAGTGCCAGTGCCGCATCAGATAGCGGATCAACCCTTCGTCATTTTGCACTGATTTGGTGCCCTTGCCATAGGACACGCGTGCGGCCTGACAAATCGCAGCGTCATCACCCATATAGTCGATCACGCGCACAAAACCGTGGTCCAGAACCTGATGCGCCGTGTACAGGTGTTCCTCCATCCCCGCAGCTACAACACGGCGTGTTGGATGCGATTGCGCCCGTTGCGCTTCGATCTCGGCCAGTTGGTCAGAGGACAGCGGCATGAAATTTCCTTTCCAGCAATGAGTCGCCTGCCACTATATATCGCCAATCAAAAGACAGGAACCGCGATATGTGCGCCCACATTTGCATTTTCAGAATTGTGTCCGCGCGGCCTCTCGACACGTGATGTACGCGCGCTAAGGTGCAGGGCATCACCGGAACAGAAAGGAACCCGCAATGGGGCTCACTTACCTCCACACCATGGTTCGCGTGAAGGACCTGGACAAATCCATGGCGTTTTACAAGTTGCTGGGCCTTAAGGAAACGCGCCGCTATGACAGCGAACAGGGGCGGTTTTCCCTGATCTTCATGGCTCCCGCTGGGCAAGAGGATCGACCAATCGAGTTGACCTATAACTGGGATGGGGATGACGATCTGCCCAACGACAGCCGCCATTTCGGCCATCTCGCCTATGGAGTCGACAATATTTATGAAACCTGCCAGCACCTGCAGGACAATGGAGTCGTGATCAACCGGCCACCGCGCGACGGCCGAATGGCGTTTGTGCGGTCACCCGACAATATCTCGGTCGAGTTGCTACAAAACGGTGATGCGCTGGAACCGGCCGAACCCTGGGCCAGCATGGAAAGCACCGGGCACTGGTGATCCGCTGGTTGATCACACTGGGCCTAGCCTTTTTAGCCAGCCCCCTGCGGGCCGAGCCCTGTCGCCTTGCGCTTGCGCTGGCAATGGACATTTCAACATCGGTAAGCGCAGAAGAGGACGCGCTGCAAAGGCAGGGCCTTGCCGCAGCGTTGGTTGCCCCCGAGGTGACCGAGGCCTTCTTTTCCTCGTCGATGCCGGTCGCGCTGGCTGTTTATGAATGGAGCGGCCGGGACGTTCAGCACATCATACTGGGCTGGACGATGATCAACACGCAGACCGATTTGCTGGTGGCAGCGACCACGATACAGCAATCGGTCCGATCAGACAGCGACTCGGCCACGGCGATGGGGTATGCGCTGGCCTTTGGGGCGACGCTGATGCAGCAGGCCCCGACATGTCTTTTTCAAACCATTGATCTGTCAGGTGACGGTTCGAACAACGATGGATATGGCCCGGATTCCGCCTATCGGCATTTTCCCTTTGAGAATACGATTGTGAATGGCCTGGTCATTAATGCCGCCGACTTCGAAGGCGAGCTGTACCTGATTCCCTTCTTTGAAAACAATGTCCTGTACGGCCCCGGGGCGTTTCTGGAAATCGCCGACGGGTTCCAGGATTTCGAACGCGCCATGCGGCGCAAACTTGAACGCGAACTAAAAGGTATGCAGATCGGTGCATTGTCGGGCCCCGGCCAGCGATGATACGTGCGCTTGCAACGATAGTCAGCATATTGGCCACCTCTGCGGCATCAGAATGCCGCCATGCTTTGGCTTTGGGCCTGGATGTGTCGGGATCAGTCGACAGCTCGGAATACCGGTTGCAGCTTGGCGGCTTGGCAGGTGCTTTGCGCAGGCCCGAGATTAAGCAACTCTTTCTTTCAAACACAGCAAACCCGGTACACATCGCGATTTATGAGTGGAGCGAACCCGGCCACCAACGCCTGTTACTGGGCTGGACCGCAGTACAATCGGACCTCGATCTGGGGCGCATAGCCACCCTGCTCGACCATGTGAAACGCAGCGGCGCTCCGCAAGGAACCGCCGTCGGGTCCGCCATGCTGTTCGGTGCCGAGCTTTTGGGCCAGAAACCCGATTGCTGGAAGCGGACATTGGATCTGTCGGGGGACGGAAAGCACAATATCGGCCTGCATCCAAGAAATGCGAAACAGAAGCTCTCTGGCGACGGTATCACGATCAATGGACTGGTCATCGGTGCCGACGACCGTGACATCGGAAGCACCCGCTATGTTCAGGTCGGAGAGCTGCTGGCCTATTTCAAAGCATGGGTCATCCTTGGTCCTGGCGCCTTTGTCGAGGTTGCCCTGGGCTTTGACGATTACGAAGAAGCAATGACCCGTAAACTGATCCGCGAACTTGAAGGCCTGACTCTATCAGATGCGGGACAGAGGCCGGCCAAGCATCAGTAGATATAGCGGATCTGATCCGTCCAATACCGTTCTACCCGCCGCAATGCTCCGGTAATGTCTTCGATCCCTTCCTGTCCAAGCACGCCGCGCGATTGTAGACCTTCGGCATGTCTCGAAAACAGCTCGGAGACGATATCGCGGATTTCCCGGCCCTGTGGCGTTAACCGGACACGCACCGAACGGCGGTCTATTTCGCAACGCTGGTGGTGCATATACCCCATCTCGACCAATTTTTTGAGGTTGTAGCTGACATTGCTGCCTTGATAGTAGCCGCGGCTTTTCAATTCACCAGCGGTAACCTCATGATCTCCGATATTGAACAAAAGCAACGCTTGAACCGCGTTGATCTCAAGAACACCGACCCGTTCAAACTCATCTTTGATGACGTCCAACAACAAACGATGAAGCCGCTCAACCAGAGCAAGTGCCTCAAGATAGCTGGTCATGAAGCCTTTGACCCCCGGCGCGGAGACCTGCATTTCCAAACTCATACGATCCTCCGATTCATTCGCGCAGTTTCAGGCAGAATGAAGCGAAAAGCCGAAAAATCAGTTAAGCCGGATAATCTTTATTTTTGAAAGGTTTGTGCGATTTCGGAAATAAGGTCCGAGAATTGGGTAGGTGGCAGGACCTGGCCGGTGACCCATTGATACAGGTCCTGATCATTCTCGTGCAACAGGGCGTCGTAAACATCCAGCCCTGTTGGATCCATGGAGTCCAGATTGCGGTCTGCATAGGCAGCCAGAATCAGATCCATCTCTTTGATGCCGCGTCGCATGGAACGCATTTTCATCCGTTTGATCCTGACATTGCGCGGTTCGGTCACTATTCCGCCTCCAGCATCATGCGCACACGTTTCTCCAGCCTTGCAGCCCGCTCGGCGCTGGCGCGCATCTCGCCTCGGATTGAACGAAGCTCGGATACGATTCCGGCCAGGTCAGGTGCGTTTTCTCCAGCCTCGACAGGGGCGTCCATCCCGTCGCCCTCGCCGGTGAGAAGCCACATGATCGAAACGTTGATCATGCCTGCCATCATCGACAGTCGGTTGGCCCGGGGCTCAGACAGATCATTTTCCCAGGCGGCAATCGTAGACTTCTTGACACCCAGCCTGCGGGCCAGATGTGCCTGCGTCATCCCCGCTGCTTCACGCGCCCCTGCCAGCCGGTCTCCGAATGTCGCCGCGTCGGGTCCGTACCAGTCATTTTCGTCGTTCATTGGGGTCTCCAAATCTCTTGTTTTATATCGCTTGATCGTCGTTCGGGCGCACCCTATGACAGTCAGGCTAAACATACAAACTGAGGCCGACCATGAGTTTCCTGTCTGCGACACTGTCACGCGTAAAACCATCTCCAACAATCGCGATGACAGCCAAGGCGGCCGAATTAAAGGCAGCCGGACGAGACGTAATTGGCCTAAGCGCCGGAGAGCCAGATTTCGACACGCCCCAGAACATCAAGGATGCTGCGGTGGCGGCCATCGCCGCTGGAAAGACCAAATACACCGCGCCCGATGGCATACCAGAGCTGAAGCAGGCGGTTTGCGCCAAGATGAAACGTGATCATGGACTGGACTATTCGCCTGCTCAGATCTCGATCGGAACCGGTGGCAAGCAGACGTTGTATAACGCGCTGATGGCCACCATGAACACGGGCGATGAGGTGGTCATACCTGCGCCCTATTGGGTCAGCTATCCCGATATGGTTCTTCTGGCAGGGGGAACGCCTGTGACAGTTGAAACGACCTTGGAGAACAGTTTCAAACTAACCGCTGAACAGCTTGAGGCAACTATTACCCCAAAGACCAAATGGTTCATCTTCAACTCTCCGTCCAACCCAACCGGTGCAGGGTATAGCCGGGCGGAATTGAGAGCTTTGACCGATGTCCTGATCAGGCACCCGCATGTTTGGGTAATGACAGATGATATGTACGAGCATCTGGCCTATGACGGGTTTGAATTCTGCACACCGGCCGAAGTCGAGCCCAGGCTTTATGACCGCACCCTGACCTGCAATGGTGTATCCAAAGCTTATGCGATGACTGGCTGGCGGATTGGCTATGCAGCAGGGCCTACCGAATTGATTGCGGCAATGCGCAAGGTTCAGTCGCAATCGACCTCGAACCCCTGCTCGATCAGCCAATGGGCGGCGGTAGAGGCGCTGAACGGTACACAGTCCTTTCTGGCCCCGAACAATGAAACGTTCAAACGCCGCCGTGATCTGGTCATCAGCATGCTGAACCAGATCGAAGGAGTGACCTGCCCAACTCCGGAAGGTGCGTTTTACGTCTACCCTTCCATTTCCGGGTTGATCGGAAAGACCACGCCTGCTGGCACTTTGATCGACACAGACGAAGCCTTCGCAACCGCGCTTTTGGAAGAGGCTGACGTTGCAGTCGTCTTCGGCGCTGCGTTTGGGTTGTCCCCCAACTTCCGCGTCAGCTATGCTACGTCAGATGAAGCGCTGACCGAAGCCTGCACGCGCATTCAGAGGTTTTGTGCTTCGCTGACCTGATCGGAGACCTTATGACTGCCGAATTGCCTGAGTACTATTTCCGCATACGCGAAAACGGTGCCGCGGTTTTCCGGATCGACACGGAAAACCGCCAACGTCGGATTGAAATGAACCAGATCGCGGTCATCAACATCCGCAATGGAGAGGTGAAGCCGCAGGGTCAGCGCGCTCTGACTGAGGCGGATCAGGCCGAAATCGAGCGCTGGATGGCAGAACGTAAAGATCTTCTGGCGCAGCGCGATATCGACGATATTCACCGCGCGGTGGACTATCTGAACCTAACCACACAGTGGGCCCAGTCCAAAGCGACTGACCAACAGCTCGAGGACGTTACGGACCGGCTACTACTGGCGATGCATGATCTGCGCAGCGTATTGGTTCGGAAGAAAGCCGACCGGCTGAACAAAGGCTAATTTGCCTTCACGCTGCCGGTTCAGCGATCATACGCACTGATCGTAACCAGAAGCGCGCCATCAACAGTACGGCGGCACAGGCAAGACCCAGCACAAGGCCCAACCAGACACCGACGCCCTCCATGCCGCGGATGAACCCAAAATAGTAGGACGCCGGAATTCCGACGACCCAATAGCTTAGCCCCGCCATGACCATTGGCACCTTGGCATCCTGCAATCCGCGCAAAAGGCCCAACGCGATCACCTGTGCACCGTCCACCAGCTGGAACAACGCAGCCATGGCCAGCAATCCGGTACCTATGGCCAGAATCTCGGGGCGTTTCGGATCCTGCGGTTCCACAAATACGGAAATCAGAGGCTCGGCGCAGGTCAGGAACAGGATGATTGTCAGGATAGACACCACAAGGGACATCCCTGTCACGGCGACGGCTCCTTTTTCCAGATGCGCGCGGTCCTTGCGGCCAAGCGCATTGCCCGCCCGGATCGTGGCGGCGTTGGACAGGCCCAGATGCACCATGAATGTCGCCGAGGCGAGGTTCAGAGCGATCCCATGCGCCGCCAGCGGCACCTGACCGATCCAGCCCATCATAAAGGCCGACATCGCGAACAGAGACACTTCGGCCAGCAGGGTCAGCCCGATGGGTATGCCTAGCTTCAGAACGCTCAGCAGCATCTCCCAGTCGGGCCGCCAAAACCTTTGGAACAGGCTATGCTCGGGCAGAACTTTTACAGCATAGATGATAACCGCAATTAACGACACGGTCTGCGTCACGACCGAAGCGATAGCGGCGCCCATCACGCCCAGTTCAGGCGCACCCCAGTTGCCAAAGATCAAAGCATAGTTGGTCAGACCGTTCACCACCGCAGCTGCAACAGTGATCCACAAAACAACCTGGGTTCGCTCCAACGCCGCAAGGTAGGACTTCAAGACCATTACCACCAGAGCGGGGAACAGACCCCAGCCTGCAACCCGCAGGTATTCCGATGCAGTTTCCGCCACCTGTGGATCCTGATCTGTGGCGATCAAGATCGGGTATGACCACCACAGCAATGGCATTACCACTGCTGCATATAGCAACGACAACCAGAGCCCCATGCGGGTCGAACGGCGAATGCTGGTTTCATCGTCTTCGGCAGCGGCTGTTGCCACCATCGGCATAACGGCCAGACCGAACCCGCCCCCGAACAGGAACAGGACAAAGTAAAAGCTGCTGGCCAACGTGACCGCCGCCAGAGCTTCGACCCCGTACCAGCCAAGCATGATCGTGTCCGTCAGACCGATTGCGAACTGCGCCAGATGCCCGCCAACCAATGGCAGGCCCAGGACGGCAATGGCACGGAAATGGCCTTGATATGTCATCACCTTATTCATTCCACCAGCCATAGGCCCGAGGAAAGGCCGGGACAAGACCGGAACAGAGAAATTTCAGAGTGAGACATGGATCCGGGACAGGTACCCTGCCCCGAACCTTAGGCCTAGCAGCGGGCGTCAGGATGCAGCGCGTTGCCCAGAATATGCTCGGATCGGTGGATCACATGATGCGCCTGACCCACGATCAAAGGATCGGGCTCGCCAACAATGCCGTGATCCTTGTCCGGGTAATCAAGTGTCGACAGAAAGTGGCGCATACAGTTCAGACGAGCGCGTTTTTTGTCATTCGATTTCACGATAGTCCAGGGCGCATCAGCGGTGTCTGTATAAAAGAACATCGCCTCTTTAGCCTCGGTATAGTCATCCCATTTGCCAAGGCTTGCCTTGTCGATCGGAGATAGTTTCCATTGCTTCAACGGATCGGTCTCACGGCTTTGAAACCGCCGCTGTTGTTCGGGTTGCGTGACCGAAAACCAGTATTTGTAAAGCTGAATTCCCGACCTCACCAACATCCGTTCAAGCTCTGGCGTCTGGCGCATAAACTCTAGGTACTCGTTCGGAGAACAGAACCCCATCACCCTCTCGACCCCGGCGCGGTTGTACCAAGAGCGGTCGTAGAACACCATTTCACCAACGGTGGGAAGCTCGTGCACATAGCGCTGATAGTACCATTGGCCCTTTTCTTCCCAGGTGGGTTTGTTAAGGGCGACCACGCGCGCCTGACGGGGGTTTAGGTGTTCCATAAACCGTTTGATTGTACCGCCTTTACCAGCCGCATCGCGCCCTTCGAACAGCAATACGAACCGTTGACCGGTTTCCTGCGCCCACAGCTGAACCTTAAGCAACTCAGCCTGCAGTTTGGCCTTCTCGGCCTCATAGACCCGCCGGGGCATCTTGCGATGATAGGGATATCTTCCGCTTTCGAATGCCTTGCGGATCTTTTCCGGGCTTGGCTCGGAAACAGCACCTGCAACAGGTGTTTCGTCATTCACGCGTGGTAGATTTTGCTCGGGTTGCGCAGCTGCATCCATTCATATTCTCCTTTTTTCACTGTTCGAAAAAACGGCTAGCAGAACCGAAGCTTTCGCGCTTTGATTGGGGTCAAACCAAATTCACTTATACGGCGAAAAGGCCAAGAAACATGGAAACCCGATTTCAGATCCTGAATGGCCAGAGGTTTCATATTCGCCGTTGGGGGTCATCCGACCTGCCACCCTTGCTGTTGCTACACGGCTTTCCGGAATATGGTGGGGCATGGGTCGATCTGGCGCCACATCTGGCATCTCATTTCCATTGCATTGCCCCTGATCAACGCGGTTACGGCCAAAGCTGGGCACCAGAGGGTGTCGGCCAATATGCCACGTCCGAGCTGGTCTCGGATATGATCGCACTTGTCGAAGGTCTGGATACGCCAATCAGTGTTCTGGGCCATGATTGGGGCGCCGCGGTCGCCTATGGCCTGGCCATGTTCCGCCCAGATCTCGTCGGTCGTCTGATTATCGCAAACGGCGTTCACCCGGTGCCCTTCCAACGGGCTATGGCATCGGGCGGCGCACAATCCGCGGCCTCTCAATATATTAACGCGCTACGGGCCCCTGATGCCGCAACACACTTTGCCGCGAACAATTTTACCCGCTTAGAAAGTTTCTTTCGCCACGGGATGGGCTTGGACTGGCTGTCCGATGACCGGATGGAGGACTATCGCACTGAATGGGCCCGTCCCGGTCGTCTGAATGCCATGCTGAACTGGTATCGGGCATCTCCGCTGGTTGTGGCGAAACCGGGCGAGCCCTGCACAGACCTGCCCCGGCTTCCGGTCGAGCGGCTGATGGTTCTTTGCCCACATCTTTTGCTATGGGGCTCCGATGACAAAGCGCTGCTGCCCGAGACGACAGACGGTCTGGAAGATTTCGCGCCCGACCTCACACGAGTCGATATTCCGGGCACAGATCACTGGTTGCACCACCAGAAGCCCGAAGCATTGGCACAGGCAATCATCGAGTGGACAGACGGCTGAGGCCTATTTATGCTCCCAATCGGCAGGATCAGCCGAGTTATTGGGGGACAGCCCCAGAATGTCACCATCGGTGGAACATCCCAGCCCCAGAACGGTGCGGTTAGCATAGGCGAAATAGGCGCAGACCTGATTGATCTCGAGGATTTCTCCATCATCCCACCCCGCCTTGCGTAGGGCGGCGATGTCACCTTCCACCAATTCTGCAGGGGCCTGCGTCAGCTTGCGCGCATACAGCATGGCCGCAACCTGAGCAGCCTCCAATGGTGCGCTTTCAGGTGTCCCAGCTTCGATCGCGGCACGGATTGCATTACCGCGCACTTCGTCGCCTAACAGCCTTTGCAACCCGTTGAAATGATGCTCGACACAGTACCCGCAGTGGTTCAGAGAACTGACCCAGACACCCAGAGTTTCGAGAAACCACTTGGGAATCTGATTGGCCGAATGGTGCAGCACATTCTTGTACAACGCCATATGTCCTTCCATCGAATGCGGCCGCAAGGAATGCGCCATCATGATGTTGTCGACATTGTTGTCGGGGCCGGTGATGCGGTCGTAGAGTTTCTTCAACCGACCAGTGGCCGTATCGTAGGGGATGGTTTTTATCCAGCTCATTTTAAGATTCCTGCTGTCGCTGTGATTTGTTATCCGCAGCCTAAGAGGCCTTAGAACAGGTCGCGAAACGAAATCGTCGAACTTCTGCTCTGAGCCCTTAGCTAGTTGGGAGCATCGCACCGAATGGCTGGATTTTGGCCCCAAAAAGCAACGGCCTTTTACCTATTGCCCTCTTGGTACCCGATCACCTGCTTTGTAGAAGGAGGGTAACTCAATGCCTTTCGGAATACAGAATTCAACAAGAGATGATGAATTTTCACCGACCCAAATGATAGCGTCACTACCTTGGCGTATATAGCCCGTTTGTTCGCAATAGGCTTGCGCTGCGGCTATCACGGCGCGAACATCGCTTTCCGCATCGAAGTCGCCGCTCATGAAGTCAGCGATGTCCAGAACAGAAGATACTGAAACAACATAGGTATTTCTGTCTAATGTAGTGGCGACTGGAGCGAAATGATAAATAACTCTAGAACCGTCTTGCTCGAAGTGAAAAACAGATCCCTTCACTATCTGAACATCGTGTTGCAACGTGACCTGTTCCGTTGGTCGGTCGGCAAATGGGAAGAATGCTTCAACGACTTCGTTTTCAGATGATGGTGAGGCACAACCGAGCAACAGGAGCAAAAGCGAGATTGAGATTGCTTCGCGCAATGCAGAGTCCTCCTTTAGGTTGCCAGTTGCCCAAAGCTATTCAAAACCTGACATGACCTCAATGTCCGTTTCGTCCGCATCGCTTCCATTAGTGATAGCTGGTGCCGCAACCATATTGATTATCCTCTAATCGGCCAACCAGCCCCAAACCATCCACAACACCTCGCGTCCCTCTTCCCCCGGACCACATCACCTGCCATAATGGGGGGAAACTCAAAAACAAGAGCAGCCCATATGCCCGACGATCTGTTGACGCCCGAAGCGACCAATACCTATGACGCCTCATCCATTGAGGTGCTCGAAGGTCTTGAACCTGTTCGCAAACGCCCCGGCATGTATATCGGCGGCACGGATGAGCGTGCGCTGCACCATATGGTCGCTGAAATCCTCGACAACTCGATGGACGAAGCGGTGGCAGGCCATGCCAACCGGATCGAGGTCGAACTGCACGCAGATTACGCCCTGACCGTGCGCGACAATGGGCGCGGCATTCCGATCGATCCGCACCCGAAATTCCCCGACAAATCCGCGCTTGAGGTCATCCTGTGCACATTGCACGCGGGCGGCAAGTTCTCGGGTAAGGCGTATCAGACCTCGGGTGGTCTGCATGGGGTTGGTGCATCTGTGGTCAATGCTTTGTCGGATTCCATGGTTGTTCAGGTGGCCCGGGACAAACAGCTGTTCGAACAACGCTTCTCGCGTGGAGTACCTCAGGGCCCCGTCGAAAAGGTCGGCGCAGCGCCCAACCGGCGCGGCACCACTGTGACCTTCCATGCCGATCCCGACATCTTTGGCCACCACAAATTCAAACCCGCGCGGCTGTTCAAATCCATCCGCTCCAAGGCCTATCTGTTCTCGGGCGTCGAAATCCGCTGGAAAACCGCCATCGACGACGGCGAAACCCCCACCGAGGCGACGTTCCACTTTCCCGGCGGGTTGTCGGATTACCTGAAGGAAACGATGAACGGCTCGTCGACCTATGCCGACCAGCCCTTTGCCGGCACCGTGGATTTCCGCGAAAAATTCAATGCCGCTGGCAAGGTCGAATGGGCGATCAACTGGACGCCCTCGCGCGACGGGTTCATCCAATCCTATTGTAACACCGTCCCCACCCCCGAAGGCGGCACCCATGTGGCCGGGTTCTGGGCCGCTGTCCTCAAGGGCATCAAAGCTTACGGCGAGCTGATCAACAACAAAAAGGCCGCGCAGATCACCCGCGACGACCTGGTTACTGGCGGCTGCGCCCTGGTGTCCTGCTTTATCAGCGAGCCTGAATTCGTCGGCCAGACCAAAGACCGCCTCGCCACGGTCGAAGCACAGCGACTGGTCGAAAACTCGGTCCGTGACCATTTCGACAACTGGCTGGCCGCGGATAACAAATCCGCCGGAGCGATCCTCGACTTCCTCATTCTAAGGTCCGAGGAACGTCTACGCCGACGGGCCGAGAAGGAAACACAACGCAAATCCGCCACTAAGAAACTTCGTCTCCCCGGCAAGCTGGTGGACTGTTCCAGTTCAACCCGCGACGGCACCGAATTATTCATCGTCGAGGGCGACTCGGCGGGCGGCTCGGCCAAGATGGGCCGTAACCGCAAAACACAGGCGCTGCTGCCCCTTCGCGGCAAAATCCTGAACGTGTTGGGCGCGGCCAGTTCCAAGCTGGGCACCAATGCCGAGATCAACGATCTGACCCAGGCGCTGGGTGTCGGGCTTGGCACCCGTTTCAACGTCGATGACCTGCGCTATGATAAGATCATCATCATGACCGACGCGGATGTCGACGGCGCGCATATCGCGGCGCTGCTGATGACGTTCTTCTTTACCCAGATGCGGCCGATGATCGACGCGGGGCACCTGTATCTGGCCTGCCCGCCGCTGTACCGCCTGACCCAAGGGGCCAAACGCGTCTATTGCCTGGACGAGGCCGAGCGCGACGAGTGGATGGAGAAAGGTCTGGGCGGCAAAGGCAAGATCGACGTGTCCCGCTTCAAGGGTCTGGGTGAAATGGACGCCAAGGACCTGAAAGAAACCACGATGGACCCGGCATCCCGCAAATTGATCCGGGTCACGATAGACGAGGACGAACCCGGCGAGACCGGCGATCTGGTCGAGCGTCTGATGGGCAAAAAACCCGAACTGCGGTTCCAATACATTCAGGAGAACGCGCGGTTTGTGGAGGAGTTGGACGTTTGAGGCTATTCTAGACTTTTTGCTATTAAACCAACCCATGCATCGTTGTATGTATGGGCTTTGAATGTTGGATTGTAATAGCAATAATCTAGGTTAGTTTTCTCCGGCTTGTTTGAATTTCCATCAGGCCGAACTCCATGAGTCTTCCACATCTGAGTGTGCTGGTGCTGGTTAAAGTTCTTCCCAGACAATTCTCGAACCTTTTGGATAACCTGATCTGGTTTGTAAGGGTGCGAGATCGCTGAAGGTTTATGTTTAACAAGAACATTAGCAATCTCTTTGCCTTCCTACGTATTTGGTGAAACAAACTGGAACGCTGCATTCGATTTGGAGCTTTCAACGGTCGTGTAGACCACGGAAAACTGAAATTCTAAGTCATCTTTTTGCTGTTCGGACAAACCACCGAAAATCTCTGCGTTGATGGACTTAATTTTTGCAGGGCGTTCTGACTGCGCAAGCTGGCTGACCTGACCAATGGACAATCCAGAAAACTGTAAGGCAAAGGAAATCTCACTCGATAAAGATAACCGTTCCCCAAACCAATTTGAAATTTGCCGCTCGTAGTTCAAACAGTTGGCCTGAAAAATGCCTATCCAACTTTCATCGTAAGGGCCCAATACTGTATGCTCAGTAGCGTCTCGAATCTTGATTAGAGCACCAAGGTTCTTCTTCACGCCGTCAGTAAACGGACATCCCTTGTTTTTAATGAAATCATTCAAAGAAACTGCTTTTCCATCTTTCCGACTAAGTGGCAAGCTGTTTCGCGCCGAGTATTCAAGTACCAAGTATGTCCAAGCGACATTGGCCAACATCGAGAAATTCTCGGCCCTGAATTGAAATGATGGGTTGTTAAAAACACTAACCGCGAGCTTCATAGCTTCTCTGGACTTTATTAGCCGTTCATCGACGAATGGATTTAGTCCGGTTTTCAGATCGAATGACCTTTTAAATCTTTGATACTCGTCGAATTCATCCTTTGAGCATGGAACAATACTCGGATCGTCTTTTACACCAGAGATCCTTCCGAAGTTGATTGTGGCGGGCCGTTCTAGGTTAATAAGCGCCTGGATGTCTTGGTTAGTCCAACCTTCTATGACTAAGAACTTTATAATCTTTTTTTTTTACTATTAAGACCGCCCGTGGTTCCTTGCAGAAACATGCATTTCCCTCGTCTAATTTCTGTATGAAAATCATCATCCAATCTAAAACTGATTACAAAGTATTATCTTCGTAGGTTAGCGCAAGTAGTTGCTTCGATCGTAACTTGAGCACGGGTTTTGGAGCTTAACTCACACCCCATCCAACCACTCCGCAATCTGCCCCGCAGGCCCCTCCCACCCCTGTTCCATGAACAAAAAATGCGCGTGGTTTTCGACGGGCAAAAACGTCGCGCGATCTCCGTAGAGCTTCGCCAGCGCGCGGCAGGTGTTGGGGTTCACGGCCCGATCCTCGGTGCCCGAGACGATCAGAACCGGGCAGTCGACCTTGTCGATCTCCACCTTCATCGCGTGGTGATCGTCGAACATCCAAAAGAACATCTCGAACATCACCCTGCCGCTTTCCGGGCCAAGCTGGTCGAACACCTCACGCTGCTGCGCCTCGGGCATTTTGTTGAGTGCAAAGGGCGCCATCAGATCGAAATCGACCCGCATGGGCTGTTTCCAGAACGCCCCGCCCTCCATCAACGCGCGCGGCACGGCGCGTTCGTCGTCGGTTTCGGGCAGCGTGCCCCATGGCGCGTTCGGATTGATCAGAACGATGGCGCTGGCCAAGCCGCGCGCTGCCACCTGCTGCGCCACAACGCCTGCGATGGCGTGACCCAGCAACACCGGTTTGCTGTCCAGCCCCTGCACGAACGCCGCGATGTCGTCGGCATAATCCGCCACGCTGGTGTCCGTCAGCCCCGGATCAGGCTCGGCCTTCGGGTCCCCGCCATGATAGCGCAGCGCCGGTATGTGCACCGTCCACCCCCGGGCCCGGAAGAACCCCGCGTAATCGGCCATACACCACGGTCCGGCAAAGGCTCCGTGGATCAGAACAATCTCTTTGGTCATGGAAACGCCCCCTCACCTGCCTTCACTATGAGAGATGAGGGAGCGGATCGGCAAGAGGCTTACAGCGCCGCTTTGAACAGCGCCGTCAGGTTGTCCTCGGACAGTTCAATCGGGTTACCGCCGCAAGAGGGGTCGATGATCGCCCCCTTGACCAGTTCGGGGATTGCCGCATCGGTCACTTTCATATCCGAGAGTTTGCGGGGGATACCCAGCGAGTCATTAAACTCCTGCACAAAGGCGCGGAACCCGTCAAAGCCTCCATCGATGCCCAGATAGGCCGCGGCCTGCTGGAACCGGTCGGCGATGGCGGGGGCGTTGAACTCTAGCACCGCGGGCATACAGACCGCGTTGGTCGTCCCGTGATGGGTGTTGAACACCGCGCCAATCGGGTGGCTCATCGCGTGGATCGCGCCGAGGCCTTTCTGAAACGCCGTAGCACCCATCGCTGCCGCGCTCATCATTTGCGCCCGCGCTTCGATATCGGTGCCATCGGTATAGGCGCGCGGCAGGTAGTCCTTGACCAGCCGCATCCCCTCGAGCGCGATGCCGTGTGACATCGGGTGGTAATGCGGGCTGGAGAACGCCTCGACACAATGCGCAAATGCGTCCAGACCAGTGCCAGCGGTGATGAATTTCGGCATTCCCACGGTCAGTTCCGGGTCACAGATCACCACGGTTGGCAGTACCTTAGGGTGAAAGATAATCTTTTTCGCGTGGGTTTCCGAATTGGTGATGACGCTGGCGCGCCCCACCTCTGACCCGGTGCCAGCGGTGGTCGGAACCGCAATGATCGGAGCAATGACATCGGCATCGGCGCGGGTCCACCAGTCGCCAATATCTTCGAAATCCCAGACCGGGCGCGTCTGACCGGCCATGAAGGCCACCATCTTACCCAGATCCAGCCCCGAGCCACCGCCAAATGCGATCACCCCGTCATGATCGCCTGCCCGATACGCCGCAACGCCAGCCTCAAGGTTCTTCTCATTAGGGTTCGGGTCCACTTCGCTAAACAGGCCACGCCCCAGACCCGCAGCCTCAAGAATATCCAGCGTCGCCGAGGTGATCGGCAGATCAGCTAGCCCCTTGTCCGTGACCAGCAGAGGGCGTTTCATTCCGGCGGCAGCGCAGGCTTCGGGCAGTTCCTTGATGCGGCCAGCGCCGAATTTGATCGCGGTCGGATAAGACCAGTTTCCAGACAGGCTCATGGTGTCACCTTCTTCAGATGGTAGGATTTGGGGCGGGTAAGGTTGTGATAGCCGATGACAGAAAGACCTCCGCCACGCCCGGTATTCTTGCAACCGGTCCAGCACAGGCCCGGATCCAGATAATCGGCGCGGTTCATGAAGACGGTGCCAGTTTCAATCTGGTCCCCGACCTGCGCGGCCCGGTCCACGTCGCGGGTCCAGAGGCTGGCGGTCAGGCCAAACTCGCTGTCATTCATCAGCGCGATGGCTTCGTCATCCGACGACACTTTCATGATACCAACTACGGGGCCGAAACTCTCATCCCGCATCACCCGCATGTCGTGTGTGACATTGGTCAGGATTTGCGGGGTCAGATATGCCCCCCCATCATCCTCGGGGAAAGTGTCGATATGGGTAACTGCGCCATCCGCGACTGCCTCGGCAATCTGCGCGCGGACCTCATCGGCAAAGCGTACACTGGCCATCGGTCCAATCGTCGTCTCTGCATCCAGCGGATTGCCCAGCTTATAGCCCTGAACAATCTCAACCGCTTTGGCAACGAACGCATCATACAGGCTTTCGTGCACATAAATCCGCTCAATCCCGCAGCAGCACTGGCCCGCGTTGAACATCGCACCGTCGATCAGCGTATCAACAGCTGCGTCCAGATCGGCGTCGTCCATGACATAGCCTGGATCCTTGCCGCCCAACTCGGTACCGACCCCGGTGAATGTGCCCGCCGCCGCACGTTCCATCGCCTGACCACCACCGACCGAGCCAGTGAAGTTCACGAAATCAAACGCATTTCCAGCGATCAAATCGTTAGTCACATCATGACTCAGGAACACATTCTGGAACACATCCTCAGGAACACCTGCCGAATGGAAAGCCTGCGCCATCCGCTCACCCACCAACAAGGTCTGGGTCGCGTGTTTCAGCACCACGGTATTGCCCGCAATCAACGCCGGGGCCACCGTATTGATCGCAGTCATGTACGGGTAGTTCCAGGGCGCCACGACAAAGACCACCCCGTGCGGAATGCGTTTGATATAGCGCCTGAAGATCTCATCCTCGCCCACCGCAATATCGGCCAGTGCACCCTGCGCGATCTCGGCCATATGGCCGGCGCGCTCGTTGAACCCGCCGAACTCTCCGCCGTAGCGCACTGGCCGCCCCATCATATGGGCCAATTCGAGCACGATTTCGTCATTCATCGCACCAACAGCGGCGACACCCGCCATCACAAGATCAATTCGCTCTTGTATTGGGCGTGCTGCCCAGGCTGTATGCGCTTCCCTGGCCCGCGCAGCCACCTCAAACGCTGCTTCGCGCGATAAGGTTTCGCGCTCAGCATAAACCGATCCATCGATCGGCGAGATGCATTTCAACATCTGCCCCATCTCCATTCCATCCTCTAAAAAGCAGAATCTCCTGCTTTATCTGGCCAACACAAACCTCGGGGGCCGTCATTGATGCGCCATTGGTTCAAGCACCAATAGCGGCAGGCAGGGCCCCCAACTTCGTCCACCCTCAGGCCCGTTCGAACCCGCGGGCAATTTCCCAATCAGTAACCACGCTTTCGAATTCCTCGATTTCTACCTCGGCGGCGCGCGCATAGTGATCAACAACTTCGTCCCCCATAGCGGCCCGCAACATGGTTGAGCCAAGCAGGGCATCCCGCGCAGCGGGCAGGTTGCCGGGGATCATGCCGGACTCGCTCTGATACGCATCGCCTTTGGTTGGTGGTTCAAGCTCCAACCCCTCCTCGATGCCTGCGATACCCGCCGCCAACATACCAGCAATCGCCAGATACGGGTTCATATCCGAGCCCGGAATACGGCATTCCACGCGAACCGATTTGGTTCCATCACCACACAGTCGGAAACCGGCGGTGCGGTTGTCGACCGACCAGATGATCCGCGTCGGCGCAAAACTTCCTTTTTGGAAACGCTTGTAGCTGTTGATGTAGGGGGCCATGAAACACGTATAATCGGCAGCGTATTTCAACAACCCGGCCATATAGCTTTTCATTACTGCCGACATGCCGAGCGGATCTTTTTCGTCGAAAAAGATTGGCCTTCCCTCAGACCACAGCGACTGATGCACATGGGATGAACTACCAACCTTGTCATGATGCCATTTCGGCAGGAACGTGGCCGCATGCCCGTGCTGCCAGGCGATTTCCTTCACCGCATTCTTGGCGATCGAGTGATACTCGGCCGTTTCCATGGCGGCGGCGTATTTGATGTTCAATTCTTCCTGACCGGTCTCGGCCTCGCCCTTCGTATTCTCGACCGGGATGCCCGCGTTCCACAAATGATTGCGGATGGGACGCATCACATGCTCTTCCTTGGTGGTCTGCAGGATATGATAATCCTCATTATAGCCCGAGATCGGCGCCAGATCGCGAAACCCTTCCTTGCGGATCTGGTCAAAGCTCTTCTCAAACAAAAAGAACTCCAACTCAGTGGCGCACATCGCGTCGTAACCCATGGCTTTCAGGCGTTTGACCTGTTTCTTCAGGATCGACCGGGGCGCGTGCGGGACCTCTTCATGCGTGTGGTGATCCAGAACATCGCACATCACCATCACCGTGCCCTCAAGCCACGGCACCGGGCGCAAAGTGCTGAGATCAGGTTTCATGACGTAATCGCCATAGCCCCGCTCCCAGCTGGTCGAGGCATATCCGTCAGGCGTGCCCATTTCCAGATCTGTCGCCAACAGATAATTGCAGCAATGGGTCTCTTGCCAAGCGCCTGCCACAAAGTGACCGGCGTGAAACCGTTTGCCCATCAGCCGCCCCTGCATGTCCACCATGCAAACAAGAACGGTGTCTACTTCACCTGCTTCAACCTTGGTTTTGAGGTCCGCCAACACAACATCATGGCCCATCATGTTCATCCTTCATCACAATCGGGCCCACCGCGCCCCTGTTCCCATCGACGGCCGTTAGTCTTCGGCCGCTTCTTTCTCCATTTCCATAACCAGCCGCGTTTCCAGAACCTGTCCGCTTTTGTAGAGGATCGGATAGGCGATGGCCGCGATATGGCCGTGCAGATCGCGCATAGCGCGCAGTGCCTCCAGATGCAGATCGCTGGACTGGAAACTTTCCGTTTGACCACGCTCCAGCCGCTTTAGATGCGCCTTGCGGCTGTCGCGGGACATCCTTTTGATCTCGGCCTTGTCCAGAACAAGACGGCGGGCACAGTCGACGTCATCCACCAACAAAACGTGTCGCGCCAGCGAAAAACTTTCCAGAATGGTGGCGTGTAAATCCTTGAGTTCTTTCCACCCCTGGGCGGAAAACTCGGCCCTTTCCATGTGTTTAATCTTTGCTGAACGCGTCATTCTGTTCGACACGACATCTCCAGCGGCCTCGAGCCGAATAGCGTATTCCACCAAACCACGGGCGGCCTTGATCTGAGACTTGCTCATATTCTGCCGCGGCAACCGCGCGACAAAGCGTCGGATTTCCGTCAACTGGGCGTTTACCATTTCATCCTGCTGCGACAGGGCGGCAATGGTATCAATGTCGTCACGCTCATAGATATCCAGCACCGGGCGGAACATGCGTTCGACCTGCGTGACCATCTGCAACAATTCGTGGCGCACCGAGGACATCGCAACATCAGGGCCTGTGGCACTGGGGTCGCCTAGCGGATTAAGAGCACCCGAGAACTGATCTGCCACACCAGATTCAGGGTCGGTCTCGGGCATGAGCAATGCCATCGGCGCTTCCATCCGGGTGACGAATCCGGTTGCCAGCAGAAACACCACGAGGTTGAAACCGATATGGGCAAAGATCAACGATTGCCCCGGCCCGCTGATCATCAATGCGGCATGGGTCCCGGTGACGTTGACAGCAAACAGCATCACAAGCGCCGCACTGCCGCGCAGCAACAGGTTGGCTATCGGTATCCGGCGGGCCGAAACGATCTGGTCGCGCGTCAACCAGATCGGAATAAAGGCCGAGCCCAAATTTGCCCCCAATACCAACGACAAACCCGCCGCGAATGGGATTGCCCCGATCTGTACCAGCGTCACGCACATCAGGATTGTCGCAACCGAGCTGTGCATGACAAAGGCAAGCACAGCTCCAACGATGAAGGCACTGAAATAGTCGCTTTCAAGATAGCCCGCGATGGCCGGCAAAAAGGCGCTTTCGCGGATCGGATCGACAGCATCGCGCAAAAATTGCAGTGATACCAAAATGAAGGCTACACCCAGAACAATCCGCCCCATCAGGCGAACATTTGCCCGATCGGATTTGAGGTAGAGCCACCCGCCCAGCGCCAGCAACACCGGCTGCAACCATCCCAAATCATAAGACAGTATCTGAATGACCAGAGCCGATCCCAGATCGGCCCCCAAAACCCCCGCCAGGGCGATCCCAAAACTGACCATTCCGGCCGCCGCAAACCCTGTCAGCAAAACCGCCACGGCGGCTGAACTTTGCAGGATCGTTGCCAGAACCATACCCGCGCCACCGGCGACAAAACTGTTTGAATGTCGGGTCAAAAGCGATTGAAATAGCGCGCCAAATCGCCGCTCAATCCCCGTACGAACCAGGCGAACGGCGAAAAGCAGCAACATGGTTGCGGCAAAAATCTCGATCAGAAAACCAGCGATGGCCATGTGTTCATACCCCGTCCGACCGGTGAGCAGCACTGTGCATCCGGTTTCGCATCTCTGTTATTGGGATTGATATGAACATAAGAGGTGTCGCCAGGTGATGTCCAAACCCGACGCGAGAGGAGTTACCCGCGTCGGGAAGTTGCTTATTATCCGTAACGATAAGGCCGTCCGGCCTTGAGCATGTCGGCGTTGTATTGCTTGAATATCTCAACAACCCTCGCCTTGATCTCAGATTCTGCCGCAATCTCATCCCAGAATGCGATTGCCGCGCCTTCGACCTGTGCCCATTCCTCATCTGGGATCGTGGTCAGCTGCATCTTGTCGCCATTGACCCGCAAGCTGGCCTCGCCGCCCCAGTACCACCACTGGCGGTAGTAATGCGACTGATCACAGCAAACACGGAACAGCGTTTGCAGATCTTCCGGCAACTCGTTCCAGCGATCCATGTTGGCAAAGAAAGACCCGGCCCAGGCGCCTGAGATGTTGTTGGTCAGGAAGTAGTTGGTCACATCCGCCCAGCCGACAGTGTAATCCTCGGTGATGCCCGACCATGCGATGCCGTCCAACTCGCCGGTCTGTACGGCGACCTCGATATCTTCCCATGGCAGTGTAACTGGTACCACACCGAACTGGCTGAGGAAGCGACCCGCTGTTGGGAAAGTGAAGACACGCTTGCCTTGCAGATCCGCCAGGCTGTTGATTGGGTCCTTGGTGGCGAAATGGCACGGGTCCCAGGCGCCCGCCGAGATGTGCTTGACCCCGACTTTCGAGTATTCTTCGTCCCAGATTTCGTTCAGACCGTACTGATTGAACAGAACCGGTACATCCAGGGAATAGCGCGAGGCAAACGGGAAATAGCCGCCGAACACTGTGACATCGGTGGGCGACGCCATCGAGTCATCGTCGGACTGTACCGCATCAATGGTGCCTTTCTGCATGGCACGGAACAGTTCGCCTGTCGGAACAAGCTGGTCAGCATAGAACAGCTCGATCTGCATCCGATCACCGGCGATCTTATTGAACATCTCGATTGCCGGGTCGATCACATGCGCCGCCAGCGCAGGACCGGCATAGGTCTGCATGCGCCATGTGATCGTGCTTTGCGCCAATGCGGGCGTGGCCAGAGGTGCAGCGGCTACGCCTACCCCGGCTGTTTTCAAAAACTTACGTCTTGTCGTCATGTCAATTTCCTCTCCGTTGAAGTGCTTCGTGCCTCTTCGAAAGGCATTCTTGTTAATTTCCATAGACATAGCCGGGCAGCCAAAGAGCCAGTTCCGGGAAGATCATGATAATCGTAAGCGCCAGAACCATTACGGCGACGAACGGAAAGATCGAGCCATAGATATCCCTCAGCGTGATTTCTGGTGGGGCCATCGCGCGCATCAGAAATAGGTTATAGCCGAAAGGCGGTGTCATATAGGCGATCTGTGTGGTGATCGTGTACAGAACCCCGTACCAAATCAAGTCAAAGCCCAGCGCACCAACCAGCGGTACATAAAGCGGGGCGACAATGACCAGCATCGCGGTGTCGTCCAGAAACGTGCCCATGACAATAAAGCTGAGCTGCATCAAGATCAGGATCATCCAGGGTGACAGGCCCAACTGGTCGGTGAACAAGTTGTCGATTGCCTTCACCGCACCAAGCCCGTCGAAAACCGCGCCAAAGCCCAGTGCAGCCAGGATGATCCACATGAACATACAGGATATCGCCAGCGTATGCTTGGTGCAGGATTCGAAAATCGCCCAGGTCATCCGGCGTTTGGCGATTGATACTACCAGCGCCGCCAGCGCCCCGATGGCCGAGCTTTCAACCAGTGACGTCCATCCGTTCACGAATGGGACCATCATCGACGCAAAGATTATCAGCGGCAGCGCTCCAGCGGCCAGCAAACGGATCTTCTCGGCCCGCGGGACCTCATGCGCGTCTTTCATCGCTGGGCCGAGCTCGGGCTGAATGCGGCAGCGGATCCAGATGTAAAGGATGAACATACCAGCCATCATCAGCCCGGGCACGATCCCCGCCAGCCATAACTGTCCCACAGGTTGACGGGCGATCATCGCATACAGCACCAGAACCACCGAAGGTGGTACAAGAATACCCAGACTGGACCCGGCCTGAATGACACCGGTCACCATGGTTTTGTCATACCCGCGTCTCAACAGTTCAGGCAAAGCAATCGTGGCTCCAATGGCCATCCCGGCCACGCTGAGGCCATTCATGGCAGAAACCAAGACCATCAAACCAATCGTCCCGATGGCAAGCCCGCCATTCACCGGCCCCATCCAGACATGGAACATGCGATACAGGTCATCCGCCAGCCTGCTTTCGCTGAGCACATAGCCCATGAAAATGAACATTGGCAGGGTCAGCAGCGGATACCACTTCATCAGCTTCATCGCGGCTGAAAACGTGATGTCCTGCCCTCCGGTTCCCCACAATGAAAGCGCCGCGATCGTCGCAACCGCACCGATCGCACCAAAAACGCGCTGACCGGTGAACAGCATCAGCATCATCAACGCGAACATGAAGATGGCGATATATTCCTGGCTCATGCCCGCTGTACCCCGATTTCCTGCCCGTTGATCCGCGCAATGTCTTTGAAAAATTCCGAGACTGCCTGCAGCAACATCAGGAAGAAGCCGAAAACCATGATGGATTTGACCGGCCAGATATACGGCCGCCACGCAGTCGACGAACGTTCAAGCCGACCGATCTCTTCACTGCCGGTCAGCAGTCCGGTGAAGTAGGAAACGGGTTCGTCGCCCCAATAACCAAGGCTATACGCCGTCGAGCCAAGCCCACCGTAGAACAGCACACCCAAATAGAGGATCAGCAAAAGCACGGTGAACGCATCGAACCACGCTTTTCGTTGAGGGCTCCAGTTGTGGTAAAACAGGTCCATGCGCACATTCGACCCTAGCTGGATCGAATATGGCCCACCCATGATGTAATAGGTCACCATCGCAAACTGTGCCATTTCAAGTGTCCAGAGCGACGGTAGGAAGAAGGTCTTTGATATCGAAGACCACAGCAGGATGCCCATCATGACAAACAGGCCCCACATCATGACCCGCCCGATCCGATAGTTGATCGCATCCACGATACGGACATATACGCTCATCGCTTTGATCACGCTGACGCCCCTTCCTGAAAACCGGACAGAACACGCGCAATCCAGGGCACCAGGCAATCGGCCATCTCTGCCTGCTGCTTAGGCGTGCGGATCAAGTCATTGCGGATTTCGATCATCACGTTCAGCAAGCGGTGGGGCAGCGCCTGGGTATCCAGTGTATGAGCTACTCCATCCGCCGCAGAATAAGGCTCATTCAGCCTGATGATAAAGGGGCTGCCGATAGCTTCGTCAGCCATCATCGCTGTGGCAAACTGGTTGTCCACTCCGTGCAGAATACCCAGTTCGACCTGCCGTTTCTGCCCCAGATAGACCGGCGTGAAACTGTGGATTGTCACCATCAACCTAAGTGAAGCGCTGTGCTGATCGATCAAATCCGACAGAGCGGCGCAAAACGGCTGATACACGTTTTCGATTCTGGCCACTCGGTGCTCGGGCGACATGTTGATGTTCGCCGGGATTTCGTAATCCTCGCTGCGGATCGGCATTGCACCCGCCGCCTCGGGCGGGCGATTGCAGTCATAGACCAGCCGAGACACCCCGCCATGGACCAAAGGTGCTGACATGCGTTTGGCCATAGCCTGCGCCACGGCCAGTGCGCCTGGATCCCAGGCAATATGACTTTCGCGTGCTTCAGCGCTTAGCCCCATATCACCCAGAAAAGCCGGGATACGATTAGACGCATGTTCGCACACCAGCACGACCACAGGCGCATTGCCCGCCAAATCCGTATGAACAACTTTGCCGAAGTCCAATCTACCGTCCTGCGATTCCAAAATGAGACATTGTGGAAAAATTTCCACAGACCGCATCATCCTGTCAATATTTTTTCTGTATAAATTTTTCCAAGCTTGATCTTGCTGAAAAATTATTCACATTATGGTCTGGTCGCATAATAGGAGGACACGCCAGTGCGGGTGACAGACAGGCTTCTGGCCCATCGGGACAAGATGACCCCGTCTGAACGGCAACTGGTCAGCGTTCTGCTGGATGATTACCCGATGGCCGGGCTGGGTAGTATTACCGAATTGGCCAGTACCGCCTCAGTCTCGACCACTACGGTTGCACGGATGCTGCAAAAGACCGGTTTTGACGGATATCCTCAATTTCAGGCCGCGCTGCGTGGTGAGGTCAAAGAAATGATCTCGGGGCCAGTAGCCAAACGTGATGTCTGGCAGAATGACCTGCCCGAAGAACATATCCTCAACCGCTATTCCCAGCGTTCTCTGGCCAACCAGAAGCGCACAATCGACGAGATCGACCCCGACGAATTCGATAGCTTCTGCAGCCTGCTGAGCGATCAGAACCGGCGTATTTTCATCACCGGTGGCCGCATTACCGGAACACTGGCGCAATACCTGTATCTGCACCTGCAAATGATCCGACCGGATGTCCGCCTGTTGCCGGTCGCCGCATCCTGGACCCATGATCTGTTGGACGTGCGTCAAGGGGATGTGCTGATCGCGCTGGATGTCCGGCGCTATGAGAACGCGAGCCTGCTGATTGGTCAGCTCTGCCACGAGCGCGGGGCCGAAATCGTGCTGTTGACCGATCAGTGGCGCTCGCCAATCCACCGGCTGGCCAAACACACATTCGCGGCGCGCATCTCGGTGCCTTCTGCCTGGGATTCGATGGCTGCGATACTGACCCTGATGGAATGCGCCATAGCCGAAGTTCAGGAACGGCTTTGGGATTCGGTCAAAGATCGCACGGTCGAACTGGAACAGGCCTTTGATCGCACCAAGCTGTTTCGGAAATTCGGTCAAAGTTCAGGCTCTTAGCCTCGGATTGTTCCAAAACTACAACTGCCCGTGAGGAGTGTTGCCACTTGACCGGCGGTTGGTCACTTTGTTTCCATGACATTTATTACCGAAAACCAGCTGCCGCTGCTGATTCTGTTTTTTCTGATCGGCACAGTTGGCACAGCGTTCCTGTTTCGCAAACCAGCCGGGCATCGCGCATGGAAACTGGCTGATCTGGTCTGGGTGGTTCTGGGCGGGGTCGGCGCATTGGTTGCGGTGATGGCCGGGCTTTATACAGCGGACAGTTCCCGTCTGGACCGGCAGATTGACGTTGCCTATGCCGCAACGCTTGCCTTTGACCGCGACGCCGCGCGGTTTCGTTTGCGGTTCTGCGACCCGGCCTATGACAAGGATATCGGAGCGCTGTGCGAAAAAGTTGAGTTCCTTTCAGCCTCCACCGCAAGCAACGCTGACCTGCCCTTGTTTATTGCCGTAACAAACGAAGTCGCCCCTCTGAGGGGGTTACAATTCCTGTTTGGACGGCAGGCCCAGGAAGAGCGCGATGACATGCGCGCGATGACATCGAAGGTGCACTCATTCGACGTCGACCAGTTTCTGGTGTTCACAACGCTGGATGACCCGACACAGGAAGCTATCGACAATCTGCGCAGGAAAGTTCCCGCAATCGCAGGCGACTATTTGATCTTGGCCCAAAGTTACGATGACCTTGTCACTCAGGTCGGCAAGCTTAAGGATGAATGGGAGTATTTGCGGGAAAACGGGCATATTCTGGTGCTTCAGATCATTGCGTTGTGCCTTGTCAGTTTCGCCGCCCCGTTCCGGCTGGGCAAATCCATTGTCGAACTCAGAACGACGCTTACTGCCGGTACGCCCGCGCCAACCGCTCGGGATCAGCGCCCAGAAGATAGCGGGTCAGAGTCCACAGATTCCGACCACCACGACGCAACCACCCCGCCCGTTCATACCGGTCCGCACTCGTAAAGGCGCGGGCGGACAAGAGCGTGATACGGCGCAACTTTTTGGCAAGCGCCACGTCCTCCATCAAGGGCTGTTCCGGGAAACCGCCTGCATCTTGATATTCAGAACGCCGGACTAGCAAGCCCTGGTCACCATAGGGCAACCCAAAGATCCGGCTACGAAGATTGGCCCATCCGGCAACCCAGGATGGCGCAAACCCCGCGGCCACGAAGGCCAGTCTGAACGCCGCAGGTCGCCCCGAGGGCAAATGATCCCGCACAACATTGCTCCACCCGTCCTGCAAAACCGTATCCGCATGAAGTACCAACAGCCAATCGGCTTTGGCGGCTGCACAGCCACGGCGCAGCTGCCCCCCGCGCGAGGCTTCTCCTGTCACGATCCTGGCCCCGGCATTCTCGGCGATTTCATGGGTTTTGTCGGTAGAGCCTGCGTCCGACACAATCAATTCGTGGATCAACCCTGCGCGCAGCCCCTCCATCAGCGCTCCAAGTGTAGCAGGCAAGGTTTCGGCCGCGTTCAGGGTTGGAATTACAATACTGATCGGTGCCGGCACGTCGGATATCCTCTGGTCTTATGAGCGACTTCTCATATATCACGAGCACCATGGAAAAGACGAGGACTCTGCCATGCCCAATCGCCGCATTCTGCGCCTAACCGGTGCCGACGTTGACAGCTTCTTGCAGGGGCTGGTGACCAATGACATTGCCGGGCTTGATAATGGTCTGGTCTACGCGGCCCTACTGACCCCACAGGGCAAGTATCTGGCCGATTTCTTTTTGAAACGCCAGGGCGACGATATCTTGCTGGACGTCGCCGAGGTTATTGCCGACGGATTGGTCAAACGTCTGAGCATGTACAAGCTGCGCGCCGACCTGACGATCGAAGCCAGCGGCCTGAATCTGCAACGCGGCACTGGCCTGGCACCCGATGGGGCCCTGCCCGATCCGCGCCATTCAGATATGGGCTGGCGCGCATATACCGAAGATGCCGAAAGCGAGGACGGAACCGATTGGAACGCGATCCGCGTGCTCCATTGCATTCCCGAAACCGGAATCGAGTTGACCGAAGACAGTTATATTCTGGAATCAGGGTTCGAGTTGCTGAACGGCGTTGATTTCAAAAAAGGGTGTTATGTCGGTCAGGAAGTGACCGCGCGCATGAAACACAAGACCGAGCTGCGTAAAGGGCTGCGCACGGTAAATGTCGCGGGCACCACGCCTGTCGGAACCGAAATAACTGCTGACGGGAAATCCGTGGGGCGCCTGTTTACCCAAGCGGATGGCCAGGGGATCGCATATCTCAGGCTCGACAGGGCCAAGGGTGATATGCAGGCGGGCGACGCGACCGTGCGCCTGAAGGAATGAAAATTCTCGAATACAGCCTGGTCATGGCCCCGCCAGCCCCGGAACCATTTGATCCGCCCAGCACAGGCTGCCAAACTAGGTTTGGTTCAGTGATCCGGGTGAGTTGATGTTTCGTCTGTATAAAGCAATTTGGCGTGCCAGTTCCGCCCGGCAGATCATCCTTATCATCCTGTCTATTGCGGTTGCCGCTCTGGCAGCCGTCCCGCTGGAGTTTCAGCGCGATATCATCAACCACCTGACCTCGGACGATGTATCTGTGGACCGAATGATCCTGCTTGGTGCGGGTATGATGGTGGTTATCTTGCTGAGCCTGGGGCTGAAATGGCTGCTCGGCTATCGGGCGGGGACATTGGGCGAGGATATGATCCGCCTGATCCGGCAAAGGCTGCTGGTCCGGTCCGCCGATCTGGATGAAACCGGCGAGACCATGCGCAAGGGGACCATGACTACCGCCATTTCTGCCGAAGCAGAAGAGCTGGGTAAATTCGCAGGCGGTGCCTTTTCCGACCCGGTGGTCCAAATCGGCACTCTGATCAGCGTGATTGGCTATATCTCGTCTACACAGCCGGGGTTGGGTTTGATCGCTTTTTCGATGGTCGCGCCGCAGATCATCATCGTTCTGGTTTCGCAACGCAAAGTGAACGTCTTTGTCGCCGAACGCGTTCGTATACTGCGCCGCGCCACCGACAGTTTGACAGCAGAAAAGATTGACGCGGCCGCGCACGAGATCGAAGCGGAATTCGACAAAATCTACGAAACTCGCAGAAAGATGTTCATCTGGAAGCTCTCGGCCAAATTCCTTCTAAGCGTGATCAACGGCGCCGGGACGGTTGGGGTTCTGATGCTGGGTGGCTGGCTTGTCCTTCAGGGCAGAACCGATGTCGGCACAGTTGTTGCCGCCACCAGTGGGCTCAGCCGCATTCAAGGCCCCACGGCTTTTCTGATCGCCTATTATCGCCAGGTCAGCGCAAACCGGATCAAATTCGAACTGATGCTCGAACTATTTGGCCCGAACCCAGAAAAATACCGACGCGTCAAAGACTAAAAATAGAAAGAACCGCGCAGCGCGGGCTGTCGCGGTTCTCGTTGTCTTGAAGCAGAAGTGCAGTTACGCGCGTTCCGAATAGTCCATGGTTTCAGTATTCACCACGATCATTTCATCTTGGCCCACAAATGGTGGCACCATGACTTTTACACCATTGTCCAGAACGGCCGGTTTGAACGAGTTCGCAGCGGTCTGACCTTTGACCACAGGCTCGGTCTCGACGATCTTGCACGTCACTTTCTGTGGCAGTTTGGCGTTCAGTGCCTCACTTTCGTAAAATTCTACGACGATAGTCATGCCGTCCTGCAGAAACGGGCGGCGATCACCCAACAGATCAGCGGACAGTTCGATCTGCTCATAGGTCTCGGAATCCATGAACACCAACATGCCGTCGGATTCGTATAGAAACTGCTGGTCTTTCTGTTCCAGGCGAACACGCTCGACCTTGTCAGCTGAGCGGAAACGTTCGTTCAGTTTGGAACCATTGCGCAGATTGCGCAGTTCGACCTGTGCAAAAGCCCCGCCTTTACCGGGCTTTACATGATCAACTTTGACAGCGGCCCATAGCCCATCGTTATGCTCAAGCACATTGCCGGGGCGAATTTCGTTCCCATTTATCTTGGGCATGACTTAAATCCTTCACAAACGGTTGATGCGTCAGTCGCGCACCCTATATCTGGCGTGGCCGCACCTGACAAGACAACGACACCTTGTGCTGCAGCCGCAGCAAGCTATGCGCGTGACGCAACGCAACTATGCACATTAGGTGTATCCGAATCGCACTTAATAGGTCATAAGAACCGTCACGCCGAAAATGCAAGAGCAAGAACAACAAGGAAGACGAGATGAGAGATTTCGTTGACGGCACCGCCTTTAACAATGAGCAAGGCAACCGTGCTCGTAAACTTTTCGCAGCCGTCGTTTTGGCTGCGCTGGATGATGCTATCGCCGACGACAAAAAGTATGGCAATGGCCCAGAACAGATCGCCCGCTGGGCACGCTCGCGCGATGGGCGCGAAGTGCTGTCTTGCGCGGGTATCGACCCAAATGAACGGGTTGTCAGCGGATTGATGGATTTCGTTGGTCGCGGTGTGCGGACTTCGGTCGCTCTTTCGCGCGAAGAAAGCGAGCGCCGCAACGCCGCCCAACAGGCCGAAGCCGCCTGATCACCGACACGAGTCTGTTTGAAAAAACGCGCCTCCTATTGATGGAGGCGTGTTTTTTTGTTGCATAGACCCCGAATATGAATTCCGGTGCGAAACTGCGCCCTCACCCGATGACTGAAAAATGATGACAATGCCGCGTCATCCGGGGCTTTCCCTTCACCGTCAAATCAGGTCATCTGCGCGTTAGCTAACAGGAGACACGGCATGGTTCGCGCCATCATGATTCAGGGCACAGGCAGCAATGTTGGAAAATCGGTTCTGGTGGCCGGATTGGCACGCGCCTATACGCGCCGAGGCCTGCGGGTTGCCCCGTTCAAACCGCAGAACATGTCGAATAACGCCGCAGTAACCGAAAATGGTGGCGAGATCGGGCGCGCGCAAGCCCTACAAGCGTTGGCGGCACGACGCGCCACACATACGGATATGAACCCGATCCTTTTGAAGCCTGAAACAGATACAGGCGCGCAGATCGTCATTCAGGGCAAACGCGCCGGAACGATGCAGGCTGGCGATTACCGCAAGGATAAATCCAAGCTGATGACAGCCGCGCGCCAGAGTTTTGACCGGCTCTGCACCGACGCTGATCTGGTGTTGGTTGAAGGGGCCGGAAGCCCGGCCGAGACCAACCTGCGTCAGGGTGATATTGCCAATATGGGCTTCGCCTGCGCCGCGGGTGTGCCGGTCGTACTTGTCGGCGATATTCACCGAGGTGGGGTAATTGCTCAGATCGTCGGGACTCAGGCCGTGCTGGATGCTGGCGATCTGGCAATGATCCGAGGCTTTGCCATCAATCGCTTTAAGGGCGATGTATCCCTATTCGACGAAGGTCGCGATGACATCGCCGCTCGAACAGGCTGGGCCTGTATCGGTGTTGTGCCCTGGTTCGACGATGCATGGAAACTGCCAGCCGAAGATATGATGGACATCCGGTCCCACAGTGGCGGTTCCTGCAAGGTTGCAGTACCTCAGTTGGAACGGATGGCCAATTTTGATGATCTTGATCCGCTATCGGCAGAACCCGGCATCACGGTCGAGATCGTGCCCGCTGGCCGTGCGCTGCCCGGCGATGCGGATTTGGTCCTGCTTCCCGGAAGCAAATCAACCATTGGCGATTTGGCTTACTTTCGTGCGCAGGGCTGGGATATCGACCTTTATGCCCATGTGCGACGTGGCGGTCACGTGTTGGGATTATGCGGTGGCTACCAAATGCTAGGTAACACCATTGCTGATCCCGATGGTGTGGACGGGCGGCCAGGTACAGTCGATGGATTGGGGCTGTTGGATGTGGATACCGTTATGGTCGGCGAGAAAAAGGTGACCCTGCGGACTGCACGCGCCCTGCCGGGGCACCAACCGCTAACCGGATATGAGATCCATATGGGCCGCACCGAAGGCAATGATTGCACCCGCGCCTGGCTGGAGGTCGAGGGCCGCCCGGAGGGCGCAACTGATCGGACTGGCCGGATACGCGGAAGCTACCTACACGGTATATTCTCATCCGATCAATTTCGGGCCGACTACCTACAGCTTTTAGGAGTCTCTTCCACCCTGCACTATGAGGACGGTGTCGAAGATACGCTTGATCGTCTGGCCGACCATCTGGAACGGCATATGGATCTGGATCGCTTGCTGGAACTGGCTGAAACGCCGATTAAAGGCTGACTTTCACTCGGCTTTTTGCTCGGCCAACGCACGGTAGATCTCGCGGCGAACCATTTTTCGAACGTTCCGCGTAATGCGTTCACCCAGTACGCCCTGCAGTTCTTCACGAACAACCTGCGCAATCAAAGAGCGCAAGCCATCTTCATCAAGCCGGGACATGGCAGCATCTGCTTCTGAACCTGTTGTATCCGCGGCAGCCGATACCTCTGGGTCCCGTACAAACACTGCCTTTTCAACAGTCTCAGTCTCTGCATCTGGGGCTTCGTCTTGGGGTTGCCATTCCAACGGTTGATTTGGCGTTCCTGAATAGGCATCTACGCTGTCACCGTCGGGCTCCCACTGATCTTCGGTCCTGGCGATCGCGGCTTCCAGCGCCTCAATTTTGGCACTTAGACTTTTGGCTATGCCCTCTTCCGCAACTGGATCAGGTGAATGCTCTGTAGCCGACTCCGCTTCATCACCCGCAACAACATCGCAGGCGCGCAAAAGCATCGGTTTCACCGATTTTTCAGCGCTGTACTCAGCATCCAGCTTGAAAGGCTGCGTCTCGACACCTGTTTGCTCGCCAACCCTGAGCGCATCAGTCAGAACAAGCCGCCCTGGCTTTCGCTCTGACTTGGAACGCACCAGATCGGGAACTTTTCGACCTTCTTCGCTGACCAGCCGCTTGACCGATGACAGTACGTCTTCGATCCCGGAGTTCACGACATTGTCTGTCATTGTTTTCTACCGCTCTAACCTCAGGTCCGAGTGTAGCCAAACAATGCAGACCTCACAACAGGCAGTATTGGGTGTTTAGTCCCGACGCAGTGCTTTCAGGACCCGATCCAGATCTTTGCTCTGCTTGCTGACCTGCGCGGGGGCTTTCTTCACCAGATTATAGTAAAGGGTCGGATCGTAAATCTGAACCGCCAGACCCAAACGCTCGGCCGTGAGCAAACCTTGGGCCTGCAGCAACTGATAAGCCGCCAGAGATCGCTCGGTTCTGGAAGCAATTTCGGCAAGCTGCGCGTCCAGCAAATCCTGCTGAGCAGCCAGCACGTCCAGAGTGGTCCGCGCACCCAAAGTTGCCTCTTCGCGGATACCATCAAACGCAACTTCCGAGGCGCGCACACGTTCCGAAGAGGCCCTCAGGCTTGCGCTTGCAGTTTGAAACCGGACATAGGCATCAGACACACCCTGCGTAATGTTCTTTTGCACATTCAGCAGATTGGCACGTGACCCATCCCGCGAGGCCATTGCGCGGCGCACGCTTGCCGCAAGTCGACCACCCGCATAGATCGGCTGGCTGAAGTTCAGCGAGATACTCGCATCATTCACATAATCGTCGTCATCATAGCTCTCGGTGACGCCCGCATCAGCGTTCAGGCTGACATTCGGACCCAGGCCCGCGCGCTGCTGCTGAACGACCAGATCAAGGGCGCGCACCTGATGCTGGGCGGACAGAATGGATGGGTGATTGCGTTGGGCCAGGCTGACGGCCTCGCTCTGGGACCGGGGCAAGTTTGGCAGGCTGGGCTGACCAGCAGTACGGCCCGGCAGTTTGCCAACTGCGTTCACATATTCCGCCTGAGCAGTGCTCAGATCGCCGCGCGCATTCGCCAGATCGGCCTGCGAGCTTGCAAGCTGAGCCTGAGACAATGCGACGTCTGTGCGGGTAACTTCCCCAACTTCGAAACGATCCTGCGAGGCGCGAAGCTCTTCTGCGGACAGTTCAACGTTGTTTTTACGAATCGATACGGTCTCTTCCTGCAGCAGAACACTCAGGTAAGCGGTCGCCGCGCGGAATAGGACCTGCTGTTCGATATCGATCAGCGCCTGCCGGGTCGACAGCACCGTTTCCTGCGCTGATTGCTTGCCCAGAATCGAGGCTCCGCCATCGTATAAAAGCTGGCTCAGCGTCAGGCCCGAGAAGAAGTTCGAAGGATCAACACTGTTCGTAACACCACTGTTTCTGCTGCGCGTATAGTCTTGGCTAACCGCGACGGTCCAGTTGATAATAGGGCGCAATGCCGACAGCGCGATCGCCACATCCTCGTCTGCAGCCCGAAGCAGCGCCCGGTTCTGTTCCAGCAAACCGCTGGTATTATAAGCTCCGATGAACGCATCAGTCAGGTTATCGGCCCAAACCGCCTTACCGGGCAACGTGCCCAGAGCAATACCCGCAGTCACTGCCAGAGTCCTGACCAGCTTGCCTCCTGCTGCAAAACGCATGGCGAAATCCTCTCAAATCAAAATAACGCAGCCCTCAAGGCAGTTTGCGTCTTTGTGTTGAACTAATCAAGGCAGCAGATAAATCTGCCCGCCGACTATAGCGAAAATGCACTCTCGGCCGAGAAAGCCTTCAGAACAGGTGCACTGGCGTTGAATGCCTGGCGCCAGGTAACGCGATCGCCTGATTTGTGGCCTATACGGACTGTCCCAAGATCACCTTCCATGAACAGGCAGGCGATACGCCCATGATCCTTAAGCTGGTCAATCAATGCAGACGGAACCTCTTCTACGCCGCCCTGGATCATGACCACGTCATAAGGCCCATGCTCGGCAGCGCCCTCATCCAGCGGCCCCACGTGAACAACCACATTATCCGCGTCAGCCTCCATCAGCAGCGTTTGCGCTTCGGCAGCTAGCGCTTCATCCGCTTCCACCGCTACGACCAACTGCGCCATACGGGCTGCAACAGCCGTCGAATATCCCAGCGCCGGAGCAATATCCAGAACAACCTCATCATTGGTAATGTTCAGCACATCCAACATCTTGGCCAGTGTTCTCGGTTCCAGAATGCAGCGTCCAGCCTCAAGTTCTATCAAACCCTCGACATAGGCGGCTTCGCGTTGCGCGTCTGGCACAAAATTCTCGCGCTTGACGGACAGCATGGCATCAATGATCGGGAACTTGGTAACGTCCGAAGGCCGGACCTGCGTATCGACCATGGTGCGGCGGCGGGCTGCGAAATCTGTCATTGGATCGCTCATTCATTTCCCAAGGTTGCTGGGCTTGTGCCACATCCCGGGCAAACCAGCAACGGCCCGCAAGCGGAAACTTTCGTCTGTCGTGAAGATTTTAGAGTGATCCGATTGGGTGATCCAATTTTCAGTTCGTCAAATTTAGACCGAACCCACTGGACGCCCCGGATTAAAGCTGCTAAAACGCCTGTCACACCACGGCAAGTATTTGATATTACTTGAAAAGGCGAGTTGGCGGAGTGGTGACGCAGCGGATTGCAAATCCGTGTACACCGGTTCGATTCCGGTACTCGCCTCCAATACTTTCAAACAGTTGCTTCGCATTCGGCTTTTCGAGCCTGCGACATGCCGTCTCGCTACGGCAGTGCTCTGCTGAGTGAAGCTTGACACCGGATTGATCAGAAGGCGGTGAACTCACTGGCTCGGCCGGTAAATTTGACCGCTCTATCGATTCCACGCGATATGCCCTTTGAAGTAACGGGCCCGCGAATCCTTTCGTCTGGATATCTTCGAGGTGCAAAGCCCAAATTCGCCTGCGGTCATTTTGCAAATGGCTGACCAAACATGCCGCTGACAGGCATTGGCAGGTCGCTTTTCCATTCTCGATGATTTCCGTGCGTCGGCCGCGCTTGACAAGCCCCCTGCCCGTGCCGCATGTCCCATCCGTTGGTGTCTGCATATGCAGATGAAAAGGGAATGCGTCAGCGGTCATCCGTCAAACGCAGCCGCCCCCGCGACCGTGACCGGAGAGGGTGCCCAAAGCCACTGGCCAGACAGGCCGGGAAGGCGGGACATCTGCCAGAGGCCAGCCTCTGACATCCGCAAGCCGGGAGACCTGCCAACATCCGAAGTTGAAACCGGACGGGGTGATCCGGTGTCGGGCCCATGTCGCAATACGTGGCCCGCATGAAACCCCGTCCCCCGCGAAGAGGATTTGGGGGGATGAGAGACATGACCGAGACCACACCTGTTGAACTGCTGGTGTGCACGACCTGCCGCCGCGGCCTGCCCGTCGAGAATGATGCAGATCGTCCTGGGGCGTTGCTGCACAAGGCGTTGGAGCAGGCAGAACTTCCTGATGGCGACACTTTGAAGGCAGTAGAATGCCTTTCAAATTGCGATCAGGGCTGCTCGATTGTGCTGCGTGGCGGACCCAAACGTTGGACCTTTGTCTATGAGCATCTCGATGAAACCGATCATGTCGAGACCATTGTTGAAGGCGCGACCAAATATCTCGCGACCCAAGATGGCCTCGTTAAATGGCGCGAACGTCCTGAACATTTCCGCAAAAACTGTGCGGCCCGCATTCCCCCGATTGGAGCTTAGATATGAGCAATCTCGAAAAACTGCCCGTCACTGTGATCACCGGCTTTCTGGGCTCGGGCAAGACCACGCTGGTGCGTCATCTGATGCAGAACCCGCAGGGCAAGCGCCTGGCCATTGTGGTCAACGAGTTTGGAGATGTTGGCGTCGATGGCGATATCCTCAAATCCTGCGCGATCCCCGATTGCCCGGCGGAAAACATCATGGAATTGGCCAATGGATGCATCTGCTGCACCGTGGCAGATGATTTCATCCCGACCATCGAGGCGCTGATGGCGCTAGAGCCGCGCCCCGATCACATTCTGATCGAAACCTCTGGCTTGGCCCTGCCCAAGCCGCTGCTGAAAGCGTTCGACTGGCCCGATATTCGCTCGAAAATCACCGTGGATGGCGTAATTGCTCTGGCCGATGCCGAAGCTGTGGCCGCAGGTCGCTTTGCCCCGAATGTCGCTGCGGTGGATGCCCAGCGCCTGGCCGATGACTCGATTGATCACGAAACGCCGCTATCCGAGGTGTTCGAGGACCAGATCTCCTGCGCCGACATCATTCTGCTGACCAAGCCTGATCTCGCTGGCCCCGAGGGTATCGCCAAGGCCAAGGAAATCATCGCAGCTGAAGCCCCGCGCCCTCTGCCCGTGGTCGAAGTGGCCGAAGGCGCTGTGGATGTACGTATTGTGCTGGGGCTTGAGGCCGCTGCAGAAGATGACATGGAGGCGCGTCCCAGCCATCACGATGGCCATCACGATCACGAGCATGATGATTTCGAAAGCATCATTGTCGAGCTGCCGGAACAGACCGATCCGGCCCAGCTGGTCGCCAATATCGAACGTCTGGCGAATGAACTGAACATCCTGCGGGTCAAAGGCTATGCCGCTGTTACCGGCAAACCCATGCGCCTTTTGTTGCAGGCAGTCGGGGCCCGTGTGCGTCATCAGTACGACCGCCCGTGGGAGCCAGGTGAAGAGCGTCGCTCGCGTCTGGTGGTCATCGCCGAGCATGACGACATCAAAGAGGCTGAAATCCGCGAAATCCTCGTGGGTGTGACCGGGGCTGCCGAGTAAACCATGCACGTCGTCTTCCGCGAAAGCCATGGGTTAGAGGAAACGGAGACCCCGACCGATCTGGGCCAGAGCCCGGCGGATCTGGTGGTGCTGTCCTTTTCCGACAGTGACCTTGGCGCTTTCGCGGCAGGCTGGCATCGTGGTGGTGGACCCGAAGGCCGGATGCCGACCCTGCGGCTGGCCAATCTAACGGCGCTGAAACACCCGCTTTCTGTCGACACCTATGTCGAGCAGACGCTGGAGGGCGCCAAAGGTATCCTGATCCGCCTGATCGGTGGCGTGCCCTACTGGTCCTATGGCTTGCAGCAGGTTCTGGCACTGGCTCAAGCCAAGGGCATTGCCGTTGCTGTGCTGCCTGCGGATGGACGTGAAGATACGCGGCTGGATGACTATTCTACCCTGCCCGTTTCAACCCTGCGGCGGCTGGCGCATCTTTGCGACACAGGCGGTGAGGTCGCAGCGCAGGCTGCGCTGGCGCAAATGGCACTGGCCGCGGGGCTTTATTCTGGCCCGGTGATGGGGGCCAAGACGATCCCGGAATGTGGCGTATGGTGCCCGGATCGCGGTGTGATCCCGGCGGATACCGCATTCGCCGGTGATGCCAAGCGCATCCTCGTGACCTTCTATCGCGCCTATCTGACCTCGGCAGACACTGCCCCGGTCGCGGCCCTGATCCACCGTCTGCGTGCGCGTGGGTTTCAGGCTGTTGGCCTATTTGCGCCGTCGCTCAAAGCCCCTACCGCCGCTGACTGGCTGCGCGAACAGGTCGTAGCGCTGGCCCCCTCGGCAATCATCAACGCCACCTCCTTTTCGGGCAAAGGCGCCTCGGGAACGTCCCCGCTGGACGCCGCCAATGTGCCGGTATTTCAGGTCGCCTTGTCCACCGCACGCCGCAAGGCTTGGGTCGATGCGGAACGCGGGCTGTCCCCCGCCGACCTCGCAATGCATGTGGTCCTGCCCGAGGTGGATGGCCGCATTTCGGCGGGCATCGCTTCGTTCAAGGAACCGGGCAAGCGCGACCCGTATCTGGAATATTCCCGTTTTGCTCACTGCCCCGAGCCGGAACGGATTGAGGCGATCATTGACCGGGTCGACGGCTGGCTGGGCCTGACCGATAAACCCAAAGCCGATCAGAGACCGGGGCTGGTGCTGTCCACCTATCCCGGCAAGGATTGGCAGATGGCCCATGCGGTGGGCCTGGATGCACTGGCCTCGGCCGAGGCGATGCTGTCCGATCTGCAGGCCGAAGGCTATGACACCGCACCCGGCGCGCCGATTGCCGAGACGCTTTTGGATGCGCGACTGTCTTGGCCGCTCGCGGCCTATCAAACCGCGCTGGCGGACCTGCCGGAGCAGCTGCAAACGGATCTGCAAACCGTTTGGGGCAAGCCCGAGGACGACCCGTTTTTTGCCGATGGTGCCTTCCACTTTACCGCCCTGAACCGGGGCAAGACGCTGATCGCGCTGCAACCCGAACGCGGCACGCCCGAGCTGCGCGATGACGACTATCACGACCTGTCCCGCACCCCGCGCCACAGCTATGTTGCCTTCTATCTCTGGCTGCGTAAGGGGCATGGCGCGGACGCGCTGATCCATATCGGCGCGCATGGCACGTTGGAATGGCTGCCAGGCAAATCGGTCGCCCTGTCCCAAAACTGCTGGCCTGAGGCGTTGGTCCGCGATCTGCCGGTGATCTACCCCTTTATCGTGAATGACCCCGGCGAGGCCGCACAGGCCAAGCGCCGGATCGGCGCGGTTACACTGGGCCATATCCCACCCCCGATGCGAACAAGTGACACGCCGGACCGTATGGTGCGGCTGGAATCCCTGCTGGACGAATTCTCGAACGCCGACGGGCTGGACCCCAAACGCCGCGACCGACTACAAGAAGACATACGGGATGAGGCGCAGGCCATTGGTCTGGAAAGCGATCTGGGTCTGAATCAGGCAACCTGTACCGCCGAAGCGATCACCCGTATCGACCGATTTGTCTGCGACATCAAAGAAAGCCAGTTCGGCGACGGCTTGCACGTCTTTGGCCGCGTCCCCGAAGTGACCGGCAATTTTGATGCCACGCCTTCGGCGCATGCGGAACGTCAATCACTTTTGGACGCACTGGCCGGGAAACGGATCGAGGCTGGCCCGTCTGGCTCACCCTATCGCGGGCGCTCGGACGTGCTGCCGACAGGGCGAAATCTTTACACCACCGATCCGCGTTCGGTTCCAACACGCGCGGCCTATACCCAAGGTGTCAAACTGGCCGAGGAACTAGTGCGACGGCATCTGCAGGAAGAAGGCGATTACCCCAAGGGGCTGATTGTCGACCTCTGGGGCTCGGCCACGATGCGCACTGCGGGTGAAGAATTCGCCATGGCGCTTCACCTGCTGGGTGTGAAACCGGTTTGGGACAAGGGGTCGGAGCGGGTTTCCGGTATCGAGGTGCTGCCAATCACTGATCTCAGCCGTCCACGGCTAGACGTGACCTTGCGTGTCTCGGGCCTGTTCCGCGATGTATTCCCGACGCTTTCTGCGCTGTATGGCCAGGCAGTGCGAGCATTGTGTGAACGGGACGAGGCAGGAGACTGGAACCCATATGCCGGGCAGGCACCGGCCGCCCGTGTCTATGGCCCCGCCCCCGGCAGCTATGGCCTGAACATGACGCAGCTATCCGAAATCTATACGGACGAAGCGCGCGCACAGGCCGGTCAGGCTTGGCTGGATGCCAGTTCCTTTGCGCTTGAGGGCGAGCAAATTGCACGAGATGTCGATGGTATTACCCAACGCGTTGCCCTTGCCGACAGCTTTGTTCACCTTCAGGACCTGACCGAAACCGATCTGCTGTTGGCCAATGACTATGCCACGCATGAGGCCGGTTTTGCCGCCGCCAAGAAAGTCACTGGCGGTACTGCGCAGCTGTACCATCTGGACAATACCAACCCAGACACCCCCCGCGCCCGAACCCTGTCTGAGGAAATCAGCCGCGTTGTCCACGCGCGCGCGGCTAATCCTGACTGGATCGCAGGAATGCAACGGCACGGATTCCGCGGCGCCGCCGAGATCGCGGCAACGCTGGATCATATGGCAAGCTTTGCCCATCTGTCGGGAACCGTTGCACCGCATCTGTTTGACATCTACCACGATGCCACACTGGGTAACGCCGAGGTTGATGCCTTTCTGCAAGAGAAGAACCCACAGGCGCATCAGGCCATGCAGGATCGGTTCCGTGCGCTGCTCGAGGCTGGCCTGTGGAACACGCGCCGAAACTCGATCCGAGCCGATCTGGAGGGGTTGGGATGAGTGCACCGATCGTTCAGGGCTGGTGCCCCGGCGCCCATCGCCCGATGATGTCGGGGGACGGGTTGGTCGTGCGGGTTCGGCCGCGGCTGGCGCGCCTTGAGGCTGCGCAGATGTTAGGCCTGTGCGAACTTGCCGACCGTTTCGGCAATGGCACCATTGACCTGACCAACCGCGCCAATCTGCAACTGCGCGGTGTGGCCGAGGCCGATCACCAACCTTTGCTAGAAGAACTCGCTGCGCTGAACCTTTTGGATGCGGAACCGGGTATCGAGGTGCGGCGCAATATTCTGGTGACGCCGCTCTACCAATCCGGCGATCTTACCGCACGGCTGACGCAGGAACTGACCGACCGGTTGGGTGAATTGCCGTCGCTACCAGCCAAGTTTGGGTTTGCCGTCGACACCGGACCAAATCGCCTGTTGGTCGGGGATTCGGCGGATATCCGGCTGGAGACAGGCCCCGACGGGCTGATCCTACGCGCTGATGGGGCCGAAACAGGGCGTCGCGTGACCGAAAAAATCGCCATCGACCACCTGATCGCGCTGGCCGAATGGTTCGCGGATCACCACACTCCCGAGGCCCGGCGCATGGCCCGCGTGGTTGCGACACAGGATTTGCCGTCAGAATGCCAAGGCAGCGCACCGGGTGATGTTGGCGCTCTGCCTGAGACGGGCATCGTGGAACTGGGTGCGCTATACGGAGCCGCGTTCGGTCAGTTGCCAGCGCGCGCGCTTGCGGGGCTGATTGAGACCTGCGGTGCCTCTGCGCTGCGGGTCACCCCTTGGCGGCTGTTCCTGATGGAAGGCGGGGCGGCGATACCCGCCCCAGCGTTCGTCACCGATGGCACCGACCCGCTGATGACCACTGACGCCTGCCCCGGCGCCCCGCTCTGCCCGCAGGCGCAGGTGGAGACCCGCGATATCGCCCGCGCGCTTGCCTCGCGTATTCCCGGCCACTTGCATGTCTCGGGCTGTGCCAAAGGATGCGCGCGCATGGGACCAGCTGATGTCACCCTGGTCGGCCACGATGGTCGATTTGATCTTGTCAAACAAGGCCGCGCGGGAGATGAGCCAAACCTGCGCGGGTTAAGCCCCGAAACACTTATGACCATGGACTTCACCTGATGCCCTATGAATACGAAACCGACGGCGCCGCGATCTACAAACAAAGCTTTGCCACCATCCGGTCCGAGGCCGATCTGGCACGGTTCGACGCCGATGAGGAACAGGTCGCCGTCCGGATGATCCACGCGGCAGGTATGGTGGGGCTGGAAGAGTTCGTGCATTTCTCACCCGGTTTTGTGACCTCGGCCCGTGCCGCGTTGGAAGACGGCGCACCGATCCTGTGCGACGCCCGCATGGTCAGCGAGGGTGTGACCCGGTTCCGCCTGCCCGCCGATAACGAGGTGATCTGCACCCTGCACGACGAACGTGTGCGTCCGCTGGCTGCCGAGATGAGCAACACCCGGTCCGCCGCTGCGCTGGAGTTGTGGCGCCCGCATCTGCAAGGTGCCGTGGTGGCCATCGGTAATGCGCCCACCGCCCTGTTCCACCTGCTGAACATGCTGGAAGACCCCGACTGCCCGCGCCCTGCGGCCATCATCGGCTGCCCGGTGGGCTTTGTCGGTGCGGTCGAATCTAAAGACGCTCTGTGGGAGGCGCAGCCTGTGCCGTCCTGCATCGTCAAGGGTCGCCTTGGTGGCAGCGCCATCACGGTCGCCGCGGTCAACGCCATCGCGAGCCGCGCCGAATGAACGCGGGCAAGATATACGGTGTCGGCCTCGGCCCCGGCGATCCGGACCTGATAAGCGTCAGGGCCGACCGCCTACTGCGCACTGCCCGCCACGTGGCCTTTTTCCGCAAACCGGGTCGCAGTGGTCAGGCCCGCAAGATCGTCAATGGCATGATCCCAGAAGGCGCGGTGGAATTCCCGATGGAATACCCCGTGACCACAGAAATTCCATTGAGTGATCCGCGGTACAATGAGCTGCTCTCGGCGTTTTATGAAGATTGTGCCGCGCATCTGAAGACACTGTCGGATCAGGGCGAAGACGTGGTGGTCCTGTGCGAGGGTGATCCGTTCTTCTACGGATCATTCATGCATCTTTACAATCGATTACGCGGCGAATCTGAAGTTGAAGTCGTGCCTGCGATCACCGGTATGTCCGGCGCGTGGACCGCAACCGGCGACCCCATCACCTGGGGAGACGACGTATTGACCGTTCTGGTCGGCACATTGCCCGAAGACGATCTGGCCCACCGGATGGCCCAAACCGACGCGCTGGTGGTGATGAAGATCGGGCGCAATATCGACAAAGTGAAGCGGGCCTTGAAGACGGCCGGTTTGTATGACCGTGCTTGGATCGTGGAATACGCTCAGATGCCTAATCAACGCGTGTGCAAATTGTCGGAAAATTGCGAGGGGATCACCCCGTATTTCTCGATCATCATCGTTCACGGACAAGGGCGGCGGCCATGAGCGGCTGGGTCAAGATTGCAGGACTCGGGCCAGGAAACGAGGCTCTGGTGACGCCCGAAGTGACCGCTGCGCTGGCTGAGGCGACGGATGTCGTCGGCTACATTCCTTACGTCGCGCGCATCGCCGAACGCCCCGGCCTGACGCTGCATGCCAGCGACAACCGGGTTGAGATCGACCGTTCGCAGCATGCGTTGCAAATGGCGGCCGAAGGGAAGCGCGTAGTGGTCGTATCCTCGGGCGATCCGGGCGTATTTGCCATGGCAGCAGCGGTGTTCGAAGCGCTGGAAAACGGCCCCAGTGAATGGCGCGACCTACCGGTTGAAGTGCTGCCCGGAATCACTGCGATGCTTGCGGCCTCCGCCCGCGCTGGTGCCCCGCTGGGGCATGATTTCTGCACCATCAACCTGAGTGACAACCTCAAACCTTGGCCTCTGATTGAGAAGCGCCTGCGACTGGCGGCACAAGCCGATTTCGCGATGGCGTTTTACAACCCCCGCTCGAAATCTCGCCCCGAAGGCTTTGTCAAAACGCTGGAAATCCTGCGCGAAGAATGTGAACCCGAGCGGCTGATCCTGTTCGCCCGCGCTGTCAGCCGGGCGGATGAGGCAATCCGGATTTCGACATTGGTCGAGGCCACGCCTGATATGGCTGATATGCAGACCGTTGTCATCGTCGGCTCATCCCTGACCCGCGTTATCGAACGCGACGGCGACCCGATCGTCTATACGCCGAGGTTCACCCCGGAATGAGCCAGCCAGTCCAAAACCTGCGGAACGCTCGACAGTTCCAGCCGCTGCGGCAGGGCTGGACGGTCGATCATCAGCACCGGCACGCCCAGCGCCCGCGCCGCGTCCAGCTTGGCGCACGCGCCGGTGCCGCCCGCGTTCTTGGACACCACCAGCTGCGTGCCGTGGCGCTGCATCAACGCCCGGTCATCAGCCTCGGCAAAGGGTCCGCGCGCCACGACAACCTCGCAATTCGGCAAGGGCAGGACATCGGGTTCATCCACCAGCCGCAACAGGTAATGGTGCTGGGGCTGGCTGACGAAATCTTCGAGATGCATGCGCCCGACCGCAAGAAACACGCGCTGCGGATTACCGGACAAAGCGGCCACCGCTGCGGCGATATCCGGGACGCGCAGCCAGGTGTCACCGGGCTGCGGTGCCCATTCGGGCCGTGTCAGCGCCGCCAGCGGAATCTGTGCCTCATGGCAGGCCTCAATCGCGTTACGGCTCATCCCGGCGGCAAAAGGGTGGGTCGCGTCGATCACGTGGCTTATGCTGTGGTCATGGATATATTTCACCAGCCCTTCGGCCCCACCGAACCCGCCAACACGTACCGGCAGAGGTTGCGGGCGCGGGTTGTCCACACGTCCTGCATAGGAATAGGTCGCGGGAATACCCCGCTCAGCTATGGCTTTTGCCAGCTCGTTGGCCTCGGTCGTGCCGCCCAATATCAGGAGGTTGGACATGTCTGAAGCTCCATGGCTGACCGTTTTGGGTTTGGGCGAAGATGGACTGGATGGCTTGCCCCCCGCAAGCCGTCAAGTGCTGGAACGCGCCGAAATCATCATGGGGCCACCGCGACACCTGTCCTTGGTTCCCGATTTCGGGGCCCAGCAGGTGGAATGGCCCGTGCCCTTTGCCGATGGTCTGCCGATCCTGACCGGTTTTCGCGGGCGATCAACCGTGGTTCTGGCCTCGGGCGATCCGTTCTGGTTCGGCGCCGGATCCGTGATCGCGCGGAATTTCGAGGCCGGTGAATGGACCGCCCTGCCCGGCCAATCGACGTTTTCGCTGGCCGCTGCGCGGTTGGGCTGGCCGCTGGAAAGCACGCAGACATTTGGTCTGCACGCGGCCCCGCTGACCCGGCTGCGCCCGCATCTGGCCCCCGGCCTGCGCGCGATTCTGCTGTTGCGCGATGGTAAGGCCGTGACGGAACTTGCCACCTATCTGACTGACACCGGCTTTGCCGACACACACCTGCATGTGATGGAGGCCCTGGGCGGCCCGCGCGAACGGGCGCGCAGTGTCTCGCTGACCGAGGCGCTGTTGGGTGGGTTCGATCACCCGGTCTGCGTCGGGCTCGAGGTTGCTGGCGGCGGGCAGGCCTTTCCGCGCGCCTCTGGCAAACCGGATGAGATTTTTGAGACCGACGGCCAGATCACCAAACGCCCTATCCGTGCGCTGACCCTTTCGGCGCTGGCCCCGCAGCGGGACGAGCATCTGTGGGACATTGGCGGCGGCACCGGGTCAATCAGCATCGAATGGCTGATGTGTGATCCAACGCTCAGCGCCACGACGGTCGAACCCCGCGAAGACCGCGCCGAGCGTATTCGCCGCAATGCCGACGCTTTGGGTCAGGACCGGCTGCAGGTGGTGCATGGCACCGCCCCGGATGCGCTGGACGGCCTGCCCCTGCCCGATGTGGTTTTCATTGGCGGCGGGCTGAGCAGTGAGCTGCTACAATGGCTGCATACAACCCTGCCCTCCGGCACGCGGCTGGTGGCCAACGCGGTGACTTTGGAAAGCGAAGCTCTACTAGCGCAGTGGCAGGATAGGCTGGGCGGTGAGCTGCTACGGGTCGAACTGGCACAGGCTTCAGCCCTGGGGCCGCGGCGCGGTTGGAAATCGGCCTATCCGGTGGTGCAATGGAGCGTCACGCTATGATCGTCGCAGGCATCGGTTTTTCCTCGGCCGCTACGCTGGACAGCCTGCGCGCCGCCTATGATCAGGCGAGTGCCGGTCACGCTGTGGACGCGCTTGCCACGGTAGCCGACAAGGAAGGCCACGCCGCACTAACAGATTTTGCCTCGGCCATTGCCCTGCCCTTGCATTTCATTCCCCCCGCCGATCTGGCCGGGCAGCGCACCCTCACCTGCTCGACCCGCAGCCGCGCCACCTATGGCACCGGCAGCGTCGCCGAAGCATCCGCCCTTGCCGCCGCCGGAACTGGTGCGCGGCTGATCTCACCCCGACAGATTTCAGACGACCGGCTGGCCACCTGCGCCATCGCCATCGGAGGACAGACATGACCGTTCATTTCATTGGCGCCGGACCGGGCGCCGCCGACCTGCTGACCCTGCGGGGGCGCGATATCATCGCCGCTTGCCCGGTCTGCCTGTATGCGGGTTCGCTGGTGCCAGAGGAAATTCTGGGCCATTGCCCCGACGACGCCAAGATCGTGAACACGGCGGCGATGGATCTGGATCAAATCATGGCCGAGATCGAGACCGCACATCAGGCCGGTCTGGATGTTGCGCGACTGCATTCCGGCGACCTGTCGGTCTGGTCGGCGATGGGCGAACAAATCCGCCGCCTCAAGGAATTGGGCATCCCGGTCAGCGTGACCCCCGGCGTGCCGTCTTTTGCCGCTGCAGCCGCATCTCTGGGCACGGAACTGACCCTGCCCGGACTTGCGCAATCAGTGGTCCTGACTCGGACACCGGGACGCGCATCGTCGATGCCCGAGGGCGAGACGCTGAAAAACTTTGCCCGCACCGGGGCGACACTGGCCATCCACCTGTCGATCGGCAATCTGGATACGGTGATCGCCGATCTGACACCTGCCTATGGGTCCGACTGCCCGGTGGCCGTTGTCTATCGTGCCAGCTGGCCCGATGAGCGGATCATCCGTGCCACGCTGGCAACCCTAAAAGACGCGTTGGACGAGAGCATCTCGCGCACTGCGCTGATCATGGTTGGCCCGGCACTGGCTGGTGAAGGATTCGACGAAAGCTGCCTGTATTCAAAGGATTACGACCGCCGGTATCGCCCGCAAAGCGCGGACAGCCCTTGGTCAAGCTGGAGCCATGGTGATGACTAACCCTCCGGGTATTCTGATTTCGGCACCGTCTTCGGGGACTGGCAAGACCACCGTGATGCTGGGCCTGCTGCGTGCGCTGGCCGAGGATGGCCTGACCGTCCAACCATTCAAAAGCGGCCCTGACTATATCGACCCGGCCTTTCACCGGGCGGCGGCTGGGCGCGCCTCGTTCAATCTGGACAGCTGGGCGATGGGCGATCCTCTGCTGAACGCAATATCGGCACAGGCTGACGGCGCGGATATCGTCGTAGCCGAAGGATCGATGGGTCTGTTCGACGGTGTCGCCAAACCCGGTGAGATTGGCCATGGATCTAGCGCGGAAACCGCGCAGCGTATGGGCTGGCCTGTGGTGTTGGTTCTGGATGTCGGCGGTCAGGCGCAATCAGCTGCAGCCACGGCGCTGGGGTTTCGGATGTACAACCCCGACCTGCCCTTTGCCGGGGTAATTTTGAACCGCTGCGCCAGCCCGCGCCACGAGCGTCTGACCCGGTTGGGTATGGAACGTGCAGGCCTGCCGGTTCTGGGCGTTCTGCCACGACGCGGAGACCTGACACTTCCCGAGCGGCACTTAGGTTTGATCCAGGCAGTGGAACATCCCGATCTGGAAAGCGCCATTGTCGGCTATGCTGCGTTCCTGCGTGAACATGTCGATCTGGAGGCGATCAAGCGGGCGGCTTCCTCAAGCCCAAATAGGCCATCGTCAGCCGTGCTGCCCCGCCCTCCGGCGCAGCGGATCGCACTGGCCCGGGATGCTGCGTTTTCGTTCACCTATCCGCATTTGCTGGAAGGCTGGCGCGCGGCGGGTGCAGAAATCCTACCGTTTTCACCACTGGCGAATGAAGCCCCTGCCCCGGATGCCGATCTGGTCTGGCTGCCGGGTGGGTATCCCGAGTTGCACGCAGGCACATTGGCCGCCGCCAACACCTTCCAGACTGGGCTGTGCAAACATGCCGAGACAAGACCTGTGCATGGCGAATGCGGGGGCTACATGGCGCTGGGTCAGGCGTTGATCGACAAAGACGGAGTCCGGCACGAAATGGCGGGCCTTCTGGGCCTTGTGACCTCCTATGAAAAGCGCAAGTTCAACCTGGGTTATCGCAAGGCGGAATTACTGGCCTCGATGGCCGGATTTACCGAAGGCACAGCGCTACGCGGGCATGAGTTCCACTATTCCTCGATCATCGAACAGCCTGACGCCCCGCTGGCACGCGTGTTCGACGCCGAAGGCGCGGAAGGCCCGCAAACCGGATCGGTGCGAGACAATGTCACCGGGACATTCTTTCATCTGATCGCCGAGGCCTCGGCATGAGTGGTTTTGTGTCCTTCATCGGTTCAGGCCCCGGCGACCCGGAATTGCTGACGCTGAAGGCGGTAGACAGGATGCAGAAAGCTGATGCGGTGCTGTTTGACGACCTCAGCAGCGGCCCGATCCTGAGCCACGCCCGCGAGGATGCTGATCTGGTTGGTGTCGGCAAACGCGCCGGGCGCCCCTCGCCCAAGCAGGATCACGTCAGCCGCTTGTTGGTTGAATATGCACAAACCGGTCAGCATGTTGTGCGGTTGAAATCCGGTGATGGCGGCATGTTCGGCCGGCTTGAAGAAGAACTGGTGGCCCTGCAAGAGGCCGGGATCGACTATGAAATCATCCCCGGCATCCCCTCGGCGGTAGCGGCGGCGGCAGCGGCGGGCATTCCGCTGACCCGGCGACTGACCGCGCGGCGCGTGCAATTCGTCACCGGCCACGATGTCAGTGGCAAACTGCCCGAAGATCTGAACCTGGCAGCACTGGCTGATCCACAGGCTACGACCGTCGTGTTTATGGGCAAGCGCACCTTTCCCCTTTTGGTTGGCGCCCTGCATTCGCACGGCCTGCCGCTGGATACACCTGCTTTGATGGCCGAATCCGTCTCGACCCCCGATCAAAAACTGCAACGCTCGACCATCGGCGCCTTATCGCAGCAGTTGGAAACCGAGATCGGCACCGCCCCGGCCCTGATCCTGTATGGACCTCTGGCAGAGTTCGAAAATGATTGACTTGACGCTGATCGGTATTGGCACCGGCAACCCGGATCATGTGACATTTCAAGGGGCGCAGGCGATCCGCTCGGCGGACCTGATCCTGATCCCCCGCAAGGGCGAAAACAAGGCCGATCTGGCAGGGCTGCGCGAGCAGATCATCGCTCAGGTCGCGGATACCCCTCCGCAAATCGCGTATTTCGACATTCCCAAACGCCGTGCCGATGATGGCTATTTACGCGGAGTGGACGAATGGCACGACGCGATTGCATTGCGCTGGCAGGAGGCCATCGCAGCCCACCCGAAGGCCCGCCATGTGGCGCTGCTGATCTGGGGGGATCCGTCGCTGTATGACAGTTCGCTGCGAATCGCGGCACGTTTGACCCCTCAGCCAGAAACACGGGTGATTCCCGGCATCACAGCGCTGCAAGCGCTGACGGCGGCCCATGCGATTCCGATCAACGAACTGGGCGCGCCCTATATCGTAACAACTGGTCGTCGCATCCGGGACGAAGGATGGCCGGAAACCGCAGAAAACGTGGCGGTGATGCTGGATGGCGAATGTTCCTTCCAAAACCTGGACATGGAAGACTTGGACATTTGGTGGGGCGCATATGTCGGCATGAAAGAGGAAATCCTGATCAAAGGCCCTTTGGCCGAGGTTGCGCAGCAGATTCTGGACCGTCGCGCCCATGCCCGTGCCGACCATGGTTGGATCATGGATATTTATTTGCTGAAAAAGCGCATAATCTGACACAATACGTCGCAAATGATGATTGCACCGCCACAGCTATAGCGGCTAAATGGGGGTGTCTGGTCCTGCCGGAGAAATCCGGATGCTAAGAGGGAATTTGGTGCGACTGCCTCGGTGGTCAACTCCAAAGCCGCCCCCGCGACTGTAAGCGGAGAGCCCCTGTTCAACCAGCCACTCCCGGTTCTCCGGGGGGAAGGCGAACAGAGGCATCGACCCGCAAGCCAGGAGACCTGCCAGGCGCAAAAACGAAACACCGGCCGTCGGGTGCGGCGGCAGAGGAGAATACAAAATGGCAACACAAACGAAAACAGCATCCGCCGCGCGTACAGGCTTTGTTCCGGTCATGTTTGCAGTGGTTCTGGGTCTGGGTCTCATCACGCTGACCGGTCACGTTCAGGCAGCGGCCCTGCATGATGCAGCGCATGACGTGCGTCACGCGACCGGCTTCCCCTGCCACTAAGACCGTGTTCAGTCGTATATTGACCAGCGCGTTGTTCGCTGGTGCTGCAGCGGGGCTGATTGCCGCCTTGCTGCAGTTGGTATTTGTGCAACCAGTATTGTTGCATGCCGAGCTTTATGAATCCGGTGAGCTGGTGCATTTCGGGGCCGAGACCGTATCGGCTCATCCCGAACTGCCGCGCATGTTCTCTGAACTGACGCGCGATGCGCTGAGTGTCATCTTTACCATGCTGACCTATACCGGCTATGCGTTGGTGATGGTTGCGCTGATGTCGGTAGCCGAAGGTCAAGGACATCAGATTGATGGCCGGACCGGCGTCCTTTGGGGGTTGGCCGGATTTATCGCCTTCCACCTTGCACCAGGTTTCACCCTGGCGCCCGAAGTGCCGGGTGTCGCGGCAGCCGATGTCTATGCACGTCAGGTCTGGTGGTTCGCAACAGTTGCAGCAGCCCTTGTCGCCATGTGGTTGATCGCCTTTGGAGGTAACCTGATCAGCTATGTGATCGCCGCGGTACTTCTGTTGGTGCCACATCTTATCGGTGCACCCGAGCCCGATGTTTTCACCGGCCCTGTGCCGACTGAAATTGGCGCGTTGTTCGCGGCACGAGCTTTTGGAATCGGTCTGGTTGCATGGGTTCTGGTTGGCGCGTTCGCTGGCTATTTCTGGCAGAAAGAAGCGCAACCTTCCGAAGCAACGGCCTGATCGCACTTCGATTGAACGCGCTGGGGGTAAACTCGGCGCGTTTCCCTATGTTTTCAAGGAAATACAATGACCCGTTCACTTGCTCTATTCGTGATCGGTCTGGTCTTTGGTGGCGGTGCAGGATTTGTAATCGCTGCTGCAAATGGCGTCACATTTGATGGCCACGACCATTCTGATCCGTCTCTTCACGGAGCCTCACACACTGAGACCATGGCCCACGATCATTCCACGGCCCTGAACCTACCGGCAGGCGCAGATGCACCTACACTGGACATCGCTCTGACACAGGATCCTATGTCTGGCTGGAACCTGCATGTCATGCCAAAAAACTTTACCTTCGCACCGCAGAACGCATCTACCGCTGACATGGCAGGCGAAGGGCACGCGCATGTTTACATCAACGGAGAAAAGCTCGCCCGGCTTTACGGCAGTTGGATGCATATTGATCAGTTGCCCAAAGGCGAGGTCGAGGTTTCGGTTTCGCTGAATTCCAACAGCCATAGCCCGCTTTCGGTCGATAACGTGCCGGTTCGTGCTGCGGTTACGGTTCAGGTCGACTAAAGCGCCGGAATACGCGCACGCAAACACATCCGAAGCCGCCCGCAGGGTCGGGCGTCTTCGATCCAGCCCTGCGGGCTGTTCAGGTAAGTACGGCAAGTTTCAGCGATATCCGCGGCATCCGCCACCACATCGACACCCGAAAACACATAAGATGCGCGCCCCTGCGCCTGTATAGCCAGCGCCGTGGGTTCCGCGCAGCTGCTGAAACAGGCGTGTTCGCTCAATTCGACCTGATCCGTCAATCCAGCCCTTTTCAGTGCGTCCTTCACAGCCTGCACCTCGGCCGCCCGATCGCGTGCGGTGCCACAGGTTTTGCAGATCATCAGGCGCATCCGATCCAGACCTTTCCCTTCGTCCTGCGCCCGTTTCTGCGGCTTTAAGCGGCGCGGCGCAATCCCGAATGCGCACAAGATTGTGAGTGCGACGTCCTCACATTTCTGGCAGGATTCCTGCAGACACCTTAAAAGGAGGCCTCTGGATGAAACTGCTTTGGACTGTCTTCGCCCTGCTGGCTCTGCCCGCCTGGGCCGACGAACCGCTCTCGGGATGGGCCGTGTATCCAACAGGCAAAAGCTATGATGAATTGGTCTCGGACACCAAATCGGCGGTTAAGGCAAACGGTCTGATCGTGGTCACGCAGGCCGGCCCCACCAAAGCCGCCGCCGCGCGGGGGATTACAATCCCAGGCAATCTGGTGATCGGCGCCTTCAACAATGAATATGCGGTGCGCGTGCTGGAAACCTCGGTGCGCGCAATGATCGAAGCACCGATCCGGTTTTACGTGACCGAAAACGAAGACGGCACCGCCACCCTGTCCTATAAAACGCCCAGCTTTGTATTCGCGCCCTATATCTATGAGGGCGGAGACCCCCTGAGGGACATTGCCCAGGAATTGGATGACACCTTTCAGATCGTGGCCGAAGCCGCTGTCAAATAGTCACACTGGCGTGATGCGCCTTGCGTCCGGGTCTGTCCTCCGCAATCTGCGTTGAAACAGTTTTCGGAGCTTTACTGATGCAGGACTCGTCGCCCCGCGCTGCGGACATTCTGGCCCAACGGCTTTATGAGGCTGGCTGCCGTCACGCTTTTGGCATGCCAGGTGGCGAGGTGCTGACCCTAGTGGATGCGTTGGAAAAGGCGGGGATAACCTTTCACCTGACCAAACACGAGAACGCGGCCGGCTTTATGGCCGAGGCGGTGCATCACCGCGACGGCGCCCCGGCCATTCTGGTGGCCACGCTCGGCCCAGGCGCGATGAACGGGATCAATGTGGTCGCCAATGCGTTGCAGGACCGGGTGCCAATGATCGTGCTGACCGGCTGTGTCGACGCAGATGAGGCGCTGACATACACCCATCAGGTCATGGATCACGCACGGGTCTATCGCTCGATCACCAAAGGGACGTTCATGCTGACCGCCAAAGGCGCGGATATTATCGCAGACAAAGCGGTGTCGCTGGCCAATCAGCCGCGCCCAGGACCGGTGCATATCGACGTGCCGATTTCGGTTGCGGATGCGCCTGTGACCGATGTCAAACGCCGCCGTCTTGTCAAACCTGCCGCCGTCGCGCCCGAGGGGGATTGCGTTGAAAAAGCCCGCCGCTGGGTGGCACAGGCCGAACGGCCCATCGCGATTATCGGCCTGGATGTTCTATATGACGACTCGCGCAATGTGGTGCAGGCGTTCCTTGAACATTTTGGCATTCCTTTTGTGACAACCTACAAGGCCAAGGGCGTGGTTCCCGAGGATCATCCACTGTGCCTTGGCGGCGCGGGCCTGTCGCCGCTTGCTGACACCCATCTGGTGCCGCTGGTTGAACAGGCCGATCTGGTGTTGTGTCTGGGCTATGACCCGATCGAAATGCGCCCAGGCTGGCGCGAGATTTGGGACCCCGAAGAAAAGCGCGTCATCGACATTTCAGCGGTTCCAAACGATCACTACATGCATCAGGCCGGGTTGAACCTGGTGGCTGATACCGGCGCGACCCTCGAGGCCATTGCAAAGGGCAACCCTGCCCGCGCCACCTGGCCCGGCGGCGAGCCCGAACAGGTTCGGGCCGCCCTGGCGCGAGCCTTCCCTACTGATGACGTATGGGGTCCCGCCGCGGTAATTGCGGAAACCCGCGCGGCTCTTCCTGCCGAGACATTGGCTACCGCTGACAGTGGCGCACATCGCATCCTTCTCAGCCAGATGTGGGGATGTTCCGAAGAACGCGGGCTGATCCAGTCTTCGGCGCTCTGCACCATGGGCTGCGCTCTGCCAATGGCCGTCGGGCTGAAACTGGCCGAACCCACGCGCCCGGTCATCAGCTTTTCCGGCGATGCCGGGTTCCTGATGGTCGCCGGAGAACTGTCGACCGTTGCCGAGATGGGTGGTAACCCGATTTTCCTGGTGTTCGTCGACGCCAGCCTTGCCCTGATCGAGTTGAAACAGCGTCAGCGGCAAATGGGGAACGTAGGCGTCGATTTCGACCGCCACGACTTTGCAGCTATTGGCCGGGCCTTCGGCGGGAATGGTCACACGGTGCGCACCCGCGCCGAACTGAGGGATGCTCTGGAAGCGGCAACCAAGTCTGATAGGTTCACCGTAATTGCTGCTGAGATTGATCGCGGAGGATATGATGGCCGGATCTGAAGGACCGCTGAAGGGCGTCAAGGTTCTGGACCTGTCTCGCATTCTGGCCGGACCGACCTGCACACAGTTGCTGGGCGATTTGGGTGCCAGCGTTATCAAGATCGAAAACCCTGCTACTAAAGGGGACGACACGCGCCAGTGGGGCCCACCCTATGTCGCAGATGCCGACGGGTTTCCATCAGATCTTAGTGCCTATTTCATGTCAGCCAACCGCAACAAGAAATCGGTCGCCATCGACATCACCACACCCGAAGGTCAGGCGGAAATTCGGCGGCTGGCCTCGTTTGCGGACATCCTGATCGAGAATTTCAAACCCGGCGGGCTTGCGAAATACGGGCTGGATTACAAATCGCTCTCGCAGGAAATCCCTAGCCTCGTCTATTGTTCGATCTCAGGCTATGGGCAGGATGGGCCTAACGCATCAAAGCCCGGATATGATCTGATGGCGCAGGGCTATGGCGGTGTCATGTCTCTGACCGGCGATCCCCAAGGGGCGCCGATGAAAGTTGGCGTTGGTATCGCTGATGTCATGTGCGGTATGTATGCCTGCGTTGGCATTTTGGCAGCATTGCGCCATCGGGACCAGACCGGAGAGGGACAGCAAATTGATCTGGCTCTGGTCGATTCCCAGATTGCGTGGCTGATCAATGAAGGCGTGAATTATCTGACATCCGGCAATGTGCCACAACGCCGTGGGAATGGTCATCCAAATATCGTTCCATATGACGTTTACGAAACCGCTGATGGCCATGTGATCCTTGCTGTAGGTAATGACAGTCAGTTCCGCCGGTTCTGCGAATTCATCGACCAACCTGATCTGGCGGATGACGTCCGCTTTGCGACGAATCCGGCGCGGCTGGAAAACCGGGATGCGTTGAACGCCCTTTTGCGCCCTGCGGTTCAGTCATATGATACCACAACCGTCATCGCAGAACTTGAGGCACGCAAAGTACCAGTTGGGCCGGTCCAGACCCTGGATCAGGTTTTTGACACCGAGCAGGTCGCGGCGCGGCAAATGCAGATCGCAATGCAGGCCGCCCCAGCCGAGGTAAAACTGATCGGAAACCCGCTGAAATTGTCGCGGACACCGGTAACCTATCGGACGGCTCCGCCACAGTTCGGAGCGGACACTGCAGCAGTCTTGAACGCTAAGAACCCATTTGAAGATTGAAACACAATGCCTTACTAGGCGGCATATTGCTGAAACATGCCGTTGAATCGGCGGATTTTTTCACGTTTTCCACACACAGCTTTTCACCAATTCGAGAGCAGGGCCGATACTGATACGACCCCGCCTGACTCTCTGCTAAATCGAATAAAGTAATAAATCGCAAATGGATTGGATCCCGCGCATGAAACAAGATGTTTTCGGACAGAATAACACTCTTTGCCATTCGGCCAGTGTCGAGGCGTGGAATGGTGTTCTGCTTGGTTTCATGGCGCATTCAGCTGTCACACCCCAGCATCTGGGCAAAGTGCTAGAGCTTGAGCCCGATTTCGCGCTTGGTCACGCCATCAAAGGTCTGTTCCTGGTCTTGCTGGGCCGGCGCGAGATGATGCCAGTTGCAGCGGAAGCGTTGAATGCTGCCAACACCGCTATGGATCGCCAACCGGTAACTGAGCGCGAGCGGCTTTATGTCGACGCGTTGGCCCTTTACCTGTCCGACCTGCCCTCACATGCAATCCAGAAGTTTGAAGAAATTCTGCGCCTACACCCACAGGACTCGCTGGCGATGAAACTCAGCCACGCAACACGGTTTGTCTTGGGAGATGCCGCTGGTATGCGACGGTCGATCGAACGTGTCCTGCCCGCTTATGAACCCGACCACGCCGGTCGCGGATATCTTCTGGGGTGCCATTCCTTCGCGCTTGAGGAAACCGGGGCCTATGAAAAAGCCGAAATCGCCGGACGTCAGGCCCTGTGGATGGTGTCGGATGATGCCTGGGGCCTGCACGCAGTGGCCCATGTGCACGAGATGACCGGCAATGCGCAGCAAGGTCTTGACTGGCTGGCCGGACGCGAGGATGCCTGGGCGCATTGCAACAACTTTCGCTATCATGTCTGGTGGCACAAGGCGCTGATGCATCTGGACCTGGGTCAGGTCGATCAGGTTATGGAACTGTATGACCAGTATGTCCGGCAGGACAAAACCGACGATTACCGTGACATATCGAATGCCACGTCGCTTTTGTCCCGGCTCGAGCTTGAGGGCGTCAAAGTTGGAAACCGCTGGGAGGAACTGGCCGACCTCAGCGCCGCCCGGACCGAAGATGGATGCCTGATCTTCGCCGATCTTCACTATCTGCTGGCCCTGACTGGCGACAACCGGACCGAAGCGACCGGCAAAATGCTGCAGCGCATCCAGAAAGATGCCCAGCGCAATCAGGGCGACACTCCGATCCGGATGTCGGATCCCGGTATTGCCGCAGCCAAAGGGCTTGAGGCTTTTGGCGACGGCCTTTACGGCGAAGCATTTGATTTCCTGTCGAATGCACGGGACGGAATGCAACTGGCCGGTGGTAGCCACGCCCAACGTGATGTATTCGAGCGCATCACTATTGATTCCGGCTTGCGTGCCGGCCGTTTGGATGCTGTCGAGCGCATTCTAGACGACCGCCGTGCCAAGCGGGCCGGGGGTGAGGACAATTATGCTATGGCGCGCCGCGCATTGATCGACGCGGCTCGCGATAACCAAGACGCACAAAGCGTTCCGGCAGAATAACAAAACAAAAAGACTGAAGAAGGACAGAACTCGTATGGCGACTCTATCGCCCGCTTCTGATTTTGCACCTGTGGCAGCCACCTCGGCCGCCCCTGTTAGTACGCGCGACCCGCGTCTGGATTTCTATCGCGGAATTGCGATGTTCATCATCCTGATTGCGCATATTCCCAACGACCCTTGGGCCAAGTGGATCCCTGCCCGGTTTGGTTTTTCGGATGCAACCGAGATTTTTGTTTTTTGTTCGGGCATGGCCTCGGCCATCGCCTTTGGCGGCGCGTTCCTGCGCAAGGGCTGGTGGATGGGCACTGCGCGGGTATCATACCGGATCTGGCAGGTTTACTGGGCGCATATCGGCCTGTTCTTCTTTGTCGCGATGACGATGGCTGCGCTGAATCAAACAGGCCTGTTTGAGAAGAACTACATCTCGTCCCTGAACCTGCAGCATTTCTTCAATGATCCTGCGCCGCAGATCGTCGGCCTGTTCACCCTGACCTACGTGCCGAATTATTTCGACATTCTACCCATGTATCTGGTGGTACTTGCAATGATGCCGCTGTTCATGGGCCTGTCCCGCATCGGATTCTGGGCGGTTGCAGCCACATCCGTTGCTATCTGGCTCGTGGCGCAGACCGACGTTCTGGACCTGCCTGCCGAGCCCTGGTCGGATCGTCAGTGGTTCTTTAACCCTTTTGGCTGGCAGTTGCTGTTCTTTACAGGCTTTGCATTCATGCGCGGCTGGATCCCGGCCCCTCCGGTGTCAAAAACGTTGATCTGGGCAGCGGCGCTGTTCCTGATCTTTTCAATGCCTTTCGGGTCGTGGAAAGTGTTCACATGGGTGAATGCCGCAGCCCCGGATTTGGCCGATGAAATCCGCAAAGTCTGGCCCGTCACGAAGGAATTCCGCGACAAGACCGATTTCGGTCTGTTTCGCTACATGCATTTCCTGTCGCTGGCCTATCTGGGCTGGGTCGCTGCTGGCGAGCATGGACACCGCCTGATCGCAACCGGTCAGAGCGCAGGCGCCAAAGCTTGGCAAATCGTGCTAACCCTGGTCACCAAAGTGGGTCAGCAATCACTTGCCGTATTCGTATTTTCCATGGCAGCAGCACGACTTATCGGCGTTGGGCTCGATATGTTTGGGCGGGATTTTGCCACTGTCTTTGTCGCTAATATGATTGGCTTTGCCATGATCATCAGCGTGGCCTATTTGGCCGCGTGGTTTAAGTCACAACCCTGGAAATCAAAGAAATGAAATTCACACGTCGCGCATTTCTGGCCACGACTTCGGCGCTTGCCTTCGCCCCGGCCACCTTTGCCGTGGGCGGAGAGGTCCCGTTTGACCGCAGTGACGTGATCTCGCTGGCCCGCGAGTTGGCCGCAAAGCCCTTTGCCGAGCGCGAGATGGTCCCGCAGGAATGGCAGGACCTGACCTATGAGCAATACCGCTCGATCCGGTTCCGCCTGGATCGCGCGATGTGGTACGAGACCGAGACGCCGTTCAACGTCGATTTCTTCACCCCTGGGCTTTATTTCCCCCGCACGGTTCAGGTGTCGACTGTGGAAGACGGCATGGCCAAACCCGTAGCCTTCGATCTGTCAATGTTTGACAAGTCGACCGAGGTCCCTCAGTTGCCCGTCGACGACACACTTGGTTTTTCGGGCCTGCGCCTGCGGACTGAAATGCACCGCCCCGGAAAAACCGATGAGTTCTGTGTGTTTCAAGGCGCCAGCTATTTCCGCGCCATCGGCCTGCACGAGGTCTACGGCCTGTCGGCCCGGGGGTTGGCGCTGAAAACCGGCGATCCGGATGGCGAAGAATTTCCCGAATTCATTCGTTTCTGGCTGGAACGTCCCAAGCCCGGTCAGCGCAACATGGTCGTTCATGCCCTGATGGACAGCCCCAGCGTGACAGGGGCCTATCGGTTCAATGTCACGGCAGGCGCGGATTGCGTGATGGAGGTCGAGGCCACTCTGTTCCCGCGTACGGAACTGACCCATGTCGGCATTGCACCCGGCACGTCGATGTTCCTGTTCGATCAGACCAATCACAGCCGTTTCGACGATTTCCGCCCTGCTGTGCATGACAGCGACGGGCTGCTGATCCGCAACGGCGCTGGCGAGGTCCTGTGGCGGCCTCTGGCAAACCCGACCCGCCTGCAGTTCTCGTCCTTTGTCGACATGAACCCGCGCGGGTTTGGCCTGATGCAGCGGAAACGCGCGTTCTCGGATTATGCCGATCTTGAAGCGAGTTACCACAAACGCCCCGGCCTCTGGGTCGAGCCAACCGGCGATTGGGGCAAAGGCGCGGTCACTCTGGTCGAAATCCCGGCTGATCAGGAAATCTACGACAATATCGTCGCCTATTGGCGCCCGATGGAGCCCTATGCGGCCGGAAGCCAGGTGGACCTGTCCTACCGCCTGATCTGGGGTGAAGAACCACAGCGCACCCCGATGCCACGCGTGATCAACACCGCGATGGGTGACAACACATTTGGTCACGGCCGTCTGGCAGTGATTGACTTTGAGGCCAGCGAGCTATTCGACGAACCTGAGGCGATGACGATCTTTGTGGACTCGCCCCATGCAGAGACCTCGGAAGGCGTCCTGCAGCGCAACCCCGATACTGGCGGCCTGCGGTTGGCCTTTTCCTTCGAGCCGGGAGACCGGAACCATGTGGAACTGCGGGCACAGTTGCTGAAAGACAAGCAGCCTGCCTCCGAAGTCTGGCTGTATCGTTGGACATCATGAGCAACGATCTGCATATCATGCCGCCTGAGGCACCCCTGGCGATGCCGGAGCAGAATTTCAGCGCTGGGTTCCGTGACGCTCAGGCGCCCCGCAGTAGGCAGGCATCTGCGGGATTCTGGCGTGCGCTGGCGTTCTCGCCTGCGATGGCGGCTACGCTGGGCATGCTTTGGGTCATGACCGACTGGTTCGGAGCCGAAGGGATCAATCTAATCGAAGCGATTCTGTTGGCTCTGATCTCATTCAACTTTTTCTGGATCTCTTTCACGGTCTGCACCGTGTTGTTGGGTATGATTTCCCTGTCGCGGCAGGAACAGCCCAAACGTCAGGGCCGCCCACAGGCGCTGCGCGTCGCGCTTCTTATGCCGGTCTATAATGAAGTACCCTGGAACGTGCTGGGCAACGCCCGCACGATGCTGGAAGACCTGCGCGCGCGGGATGGTCAGCACCACTATGCGATGTTCATCCTCTCTGACACCCGCGACCCCGAGATCGCGGCACAAGAACAAGCCAGCGTCGAAGCGTTGCGCACCACCCTCGCGCCGGGACTGGAACTGTATTACCGTCGGCGAGAACAGAACACAGACCGCAAGGTCGGAAATATCGCAGATTGGGTCAGCCGTTGGGGTGCGGATTGGGCTGCGATGCTCGTGCTGGATGCCGACAGCCTGATGACCGGCCGCGCCATCCTGCGCCTGACGAATTCTCTGGCGCGCGACCCCGGTGCGGGCCTGATCCAGAGTTACCCTCAGTTAATTGGCGCTCAGTCGGTTTTTGCCCGGATGCAGCAATTTGCCAATGGTGTTTATGGTATCGCCTTCGCCGAAGGTCTGGCCCGCTGGTGTGGTCAGGAAGGTAACTATTGGGGCCATAACGCGATCATCCGCACCAAGGCTTTTGCCAACTGCGCGGGGCTGCCAAGACTGCGCGCAATGAATGGTCAGGAACAACTGATCATGAGCCACGATTTCGTCGAGGCCGGCCTCATGCGTCGCGCCGGATGGGGCGTGCGGTTCCTACCGCGCATCCGAGGATCCTATGAAGAAACCCCACCAACGCTGATCGACCACGCGTTGCGTGACCGGCGCTGGTGTCAGGGCAATTTGCAACACCTGAAGTTGCTGGGCTCAACCGGATTCCGCGCTGTGTCGCGGTTCCACATGTTCCATGGAGCAGTCGGATATCTGATGTCGCCGCTGTGGTTTGCCTTGCTGGTGATGTGGGCGCTGATCGGTCAGGGTGAGGATGCCTCGGTCCTGCACTATTTCAGCCCCGACAATCCGCTGTTCCCGCAATGGCCCGAGATGTCGGAAACCCGCCACGTGCTGATCATTCTGGTCATGTATGCTATGTTGCTGGCCCCCAAGGTACTTGGCGTGCTTGCCCTGCCACTTAGCGGTGTGCGCTATGCGGATTTCGGTGGCGCAGGTAAATTCATGACCTCATTCATCTCGGAAGTCATCCTGTCGATCCTCTATGCGCCGATCCTTATGGTGCAACAGATGATCGCCGTCTTCCGGACAATTCTTGGTATTCAAAAAGGCTGGTCGCCTCAGGCGCGCGATGGTGGCAGCTATGGCCTGCGGACGCTGATCATCTGTCACGCGCTGGAAACTATCAGCGGTATAGCCTTGGGCGCCGGCATCCTATCGGGTCTGGTGTCAATCTGGCTGGCTCCGATTGCCATAAGCCTGGCCTTTGCCATCCCGCTATCCGCACTCAGCGGCGTTTCAACCTCACCGGCGCGGCGCATGGTCGGAATGAAAGAAGATGTTCAGGAACCGGCAATCACCCGATCCGCCCGTCTCCACAGGGATGAATTGAAGCGCCTGGTCGAAGGCAAAACTGTCATGACTCCTGCCGAGTGATCAACCACCCGGCAGGCCCTCGTACCACTCTACCATCATATCCGACCATCCCTGCGGCACGTTGTGACCACCTGGGAAAAGTGCGAATTCCAACATCGCGCCATCGGCGCATCCGGTCCATCTGCGGCGCATGAATTGCCCGGTCGTGGAAAATCCGCTGGGTTTGGTATCGGCGCATTCGTTTGCGACCCGCCAGATTTCCAGACCGGCAAAGATATCGCCCTGATGGAATCGACCACCGCCCAAAAGGCGCCCTTCCAGCGGGACTACATTGTCGGTCCAGCCATGGGTGTGAAACATACGCACCGGGCCATCGCAGGCCTCGGGATGCGGTCGCCAAAACCCACCTGAAACCGGAGCATAGGCCGAAAACGTATCCGGCGCCGCGCAAGCGAGGTAGTAGACCATGAAGGCCCCCGCAGAAAACCCGCCCAACACGACGCGGTCATCATCGACCCCGAACCGGTCCGACGCATCCTGAACCACCTCGCGCAGAAAAGCCGTTTCGTCACGCCCTTCCCAACCCGGGAAGAAATTCCAGCTTTGGCGGCCGTTACGCTCGGACCCCTCCGGTGCCATAACCGCATATCCGCGCGCAAGCAGAGGATCAACCAAGCTGCGGTTCTTCAGCGTTCCGGTCGCAGTCCCGCCATAACCGTGCAGAAACACCACCAGCGGTGGGTTTTCGGTTTCGGGAAGTTCGATATGGTACCCACCCGACGGCGTTTCGCACATGTCTTCCTGATCGACACAGGCGGCCATTCCTGCATTCGCGATCACGGCCATCCCAACCGACAGAAACAAGCTTCGGATCATTCTGCTTTCCCATCATAGTGTTGAACCGGCAGGCCTGCCCGGACCCAGCCCGGCCCTGCTGCTGAGCCTAACATACCCTCGGGCACGTCGATGATATTTTCGAATCCCGCCTCGGACAGCCGGTTGCTCAGCCGGGCCGAGCGCACACCGCGCGCGCAGATCAGGGCGATTGGGGCATCGAGGTCTCCGCCGACAATCTGCAGCAGCGCCTCATCAAAATCATCGCGACGCATGTCTAGGGGATGCGCGCCTTCGCCCACGCCCGAGGCATCCCATTCGCGTGGGGTACGGATGTCCACCAAAAATATATCTCCAAGCCTAGCTCGCTGATGCGCATCCCTGACACTGATCCGACCGCCCGCATAGCTCTGTGGGATCAGGCGGTATTCGCGGATCGCAAAACCGCCCAGAACAGCAGCCGCACCAAACAGCAGAACCTTTCGCCGTGTCCGGTTTGCCCCAGCAGCCACTGTAATCCCTCCTGATCCGATGCGGTCCTATGTATCACAGCAGCTTATCCAGTTCCGCGTCGAAATTAACCTGCCTGTTCAAGTTCGTGTCATCGCCGCTTTACCTGTACCATCCTCTGCCTTGGGGCCCCTGAACAGGCAGAATGGCTTGCAATCGCTGGACACTCCGCGAATTATCCTTACAAAATCAATAGCACTTTTGACCGCCCAGACCGGAGTATCGCAGTTGTCCCTATTCCTCATCGCGGCCCTTCCCTTCCTCGGAGCTGTATTCCCAGCCCTTTTGATCCGGGCTGGACGAAACGCAGCAGCCTCGGCCGCTGGGTTGACCACTTTTCTGGCGCTGATGGGGCTGTTGATTCACATCCCAACCGTGATGCGCGGCGAGGTCGTTACCGCCCGGTTCGACTGGATTCCGGCACTGGGCCTAAACGCCAATTTCATGTTGGACGGCCTTGGGTTTCTGTTCGCGCTGCTGATCCTTGGCATCGGTTTGCTGATCATCCTCTACGCCCGGTTCTACCTGTCGCGCGAAGACCCGATGGGGCAGTTTTACACCTATTTGCTGCTGTTTCAGGGCGCGATGGTGGGAATCGTTCTGTCGGACAATATCCTGCTTTTGCTGATATTCTGGGAACTTACCTCGCTTAGTTCATTCCTTTTGATCGGATATTGGAAACACCTCCCCGAGGGACGACAGGGCGCACGTATGGCGCTGGCTGTGACCGGCTCTGGCGGCTTGGCGATGATTGCGGGGATGCTGATCCTGGGCAATATCGTTGGCTCTTATGACCTAAGCGTCATTCTCCAGAACAAAGAGCTGATCCAGTCTTCACCCTATTACATGCCAGCGCTGATCCTGATTTTGCTGGGGTGTTTCACCAAATCGGCACAGTTCCCCTTCCATTTCTGGCTGCCACACGCGATGGCCGCCCCTACGCCAGTATCAGCCTATCTGCACTCGGCCACGATGGTGAAGGCAGGGTTGTTCCTGATGGCCCGCATGTGGCCCGTTCTGGCGGGTACTGATGCGTGGTTCTACATTGTGGCCACAACCGGCCTGGTAACCATGCTGATCGGGGCCTGCATCGCCCTGTTCAAAGACGATCTCAAGGCGCTGCTGGCGTTTTCGACCGTGTCGCATCTGGGCCTGATAACCATGCTGCTGGGGTTTGGAACCAAGATCGCCGCCGTTGCTGCCATCTTCCACATCATCAACCATGCGACGTTCAAAGCAGCCCTGTTCATGACCGCCGGGATCGTGGATCACGAGGCCGGGACCCGCGACATCAAGCGACTGGGCGGATTGCGCCATTTGATGCCAATCACCTTCACCATCGGGACGATTGCCGCACTTTCCATGGCCGGTCTACCTCCGCTGAACGGGTTTCTGTCCAAGGAGATGATGCTGGAGGAAACGGTCCACACAACCTGGCTGCATTCGCATTATCTTGTGCCCGGACTGGCGCTGCTGGCGGCCTTGTTCTCTGCAGCCTATTCGTTCCGCTTTGTTGGTCACGTGTTCCTTGGTCCAGTACGCGACGATTACCCAACCCATCCACATGACCCACCGGCCGGGCTTTGGCTTGCACCCGCTTTCCTGGTCGTGCTTGTCGTCCTGATCGGTCTTTATTCCAACGCCATCGTAGGTCCGCTGGTGGCAGTTGTTTCAAGTGCGGTAATCGGGGGCGAGAAGCTGCCCTATTATTCGCTGAAACTCTGGCACGGGTTTACGCCTGCCCTGTATATGTCCGCGTTCGCGACACTGGGTGGCCTGGCCTTGCTGACACAGCATCGGCGCGGTGAGTTTATCTGGAATGCGCTGCCCAGACCCGAGGCGAAAACTATTTTTGACGCAGTGATCGCTGCGCTTACGACGACCAGCCGCTGGGTCACAGATACTCTGCATAATGGTGTCCTCAGCCGGTATGCGGCCATCCTGATCGTCTTTACGGTTGGGCTGGGATATTACGCATTCGCAACCGGATCTATTGGCGTTGAAACACGCACGCCCCTACCCGTTCAGATCATTCCGTTCATTGGCTGGATCTGCCTGATCGCCGCGACGCTGGCCATCATGTGGTTCCACCGCAACCGGCTGTTGTCCTTGGTGCTGATCGGGGTCGTGGGCCTGATCGTCTCGATGGCCTTCAACTATCTGTCCGCACCCGACCTTGCCCTGACACAGATTTCTGTCGAGGTAGTGACGATGATCCTGCTGTTGTTGTCACTGAACTTCCTGCCCACGGACACGCCCTGGGACAGCAGCGCGGCGCGGCGTTGGCGGGATGCGGCAATTTCGGTCGTGGCAGGCATCGGATCAGGTGCGTTGATTTACGCGTTGATGCTGCGGGATTTCGGTTTCCCGAGCATTTCCGAATTCCATCTGGCCAATTCGTATAAGGGCGGCGGAGGCACCAATGTGGTCAACGTGATCCTGGTGGATTTCCGTGGCTTTGATACTTTCGGCGAAATCATCGTTCTGGGCATTGCCGCCCTGATCATCTTTGCCCTGACCGAGGCGGTTCTGGAAACCAATGTCCGGGGGTATTTGCTGAACCGTAAACCGCACTGGCCGCAATCGGGTGACTCTCATCCGTTGATGATGGTCGTGGCGACAAGAGTGATGATGCCGATCGCGCTGATGGTCGGGGCCTATATCTTTTTCCGCGGCCATAACCAGCCAGGCGGAGGGTTCATCGCCGGTCTGGTCGTCGCCATCGCCTATCTGATGCAATATATGGCCAGCGGCTATACCTGGGCCATCGAACGGCAACGGTTCTATTATCACGGCACAATCGGCTGGGGCGTTCTGATCGCCGCAGCAACTGGAATTGGCGCATGGTTCAATGAACGTCCCTTCCTGACCAGCGATTTCGGATATCTGAACTGGCCGCCGCTGGAAGAGTTCGAATGGGCAACCGCCATGCTGTTCGATACCGGCGTGTTCCTTGCGGTTTTGGGCGCGGTGATGCTGGCACTGGATAGCCTGTCCCGCTTGGCCTGGCAGCCCGGCATGGCGCAGGAATTCCCGATGGATATCAACCCGCTGCGGGACGATCCGCCTGAAGAAGAACAAGAAGAAAAGGAGCAGGTCTGATGGAAGCGCTCGTAGCCTCTGCGGTTGGCGTGATGACCGCCGCCGGGATTTTCCTGATCCTGCGTCGCCGGACTTTTCCGGTCATTCTGGGCCTATCTCTGCTGACCTATGCGGTGAACGTCTTTTTGTTTGCCACCGGGCGGCTGGCTTTGGACGCGCCGCCGGTTCTGAACAAATATGAAGAGGTCGCCTATACCGATCCCTTGCCGCAGGCCCTGGTGCTGACCGCCATCGTGATTTCATTCGGGATGACTGCGGTGATCGTGATGATCTCGCTTTCGGCCTACCTGTCGGCCAAGGATGACCACATCGACATGGCCGCCCATGACAATACGGACGCGCCGGGAGAAGACGCATGAACCATTGGATCGTTGCGCCAGTCGTCCTGCCCGCGATTCTGGCTCCGTTCATCATCATGGTCCTGCGGTACCACCTTGATTTGCAGCGCATATTCTCGGTCGCCGGTGTCGTGGCACTGCTTGGCATCGCCCTGACAATCACCGCACAGGCCGCAGGTGGAGATATTCTGGTCTATGAGTTGGGCAACTGGCCAGCGCCCTTTGGAATCGTGCTGGTGCTGGATCGGTTATCTGCCATGATGGTCTTGCTGACCGCGCTTTTAGCCCTTCCGATAGTGCTTTATGCGATTGCCTCCGGATGGGATGCACGCGGCAAGCACTTTCATCCCTTATTCCACTTTCAGCTTATGGGCGTATGCGGTGCCTTCCTGACAGGTGACGCCTTTAACCTGTTCGTGTTCTTCGAGGTATTGCTGATCGCGTCCTACGGTTTGATGACGCACGGCGGTGGAGCCGTTCGGCTCAAGGCAGGCGTGCAATATGTCGCCTACAACCTTTTGGGCTCAACGCTGTTTTTGTTTGCCCTTGGCACGCTCTATTCAGTGACCGGCACGCTGAACATGGCGGATATGGCTGTACGGATTGCCGAGCTTCCGCTCGAAGACACCGCTCTGATAAGAGTGGGTGCTGCCCTGTTGCTGCTGGTATTCTGCATTAAGGCTGCAGTTCTGCCGCTGCATTTCTGGCTACCGGCCAGTTATGCGAATGCTCCTATGCCAGTTGCAGCGCTGTTTGCGATCATGACAAAGGTCGGGGCCTACTCGATCTTGCGCATGTACACGCTTGGCTTTGGCCCCGAGGTATTGGTTGCGCATGATCTTGTGATCAACTGGCTGCAACCTGCCGCTTTGGTAACTTTGGCCGTTGGTACAATCGGCATATTGGGCTCACAACACATCGCGCGCCTTGTGGCTTTTTGCGCCATCGCGTCAATGGGTACCCTGCTGATCGCAATTTCCCTGTTCACCGAAACGGCCACTGCTGCCGCTTTGTTCTATATTTATCATTCGACACTGGCGACGGCACTGTTGTTCCTGATTGCTGATCTGGTGATCGAGCGGCGCGGAGGCGCAATTGCCCCAAAGCACCCAATGGCACAGACCGGACTGATTTCCGCACTGTTCTTTATTGGTGCGATTGCTTTGGCCGGGATGCCGCCTCTTTCCGGGTTCATTGGCAAACTGCTGGTCCTGGACGCCGCGCGAGATGCACCAGACGCAAATACGGTCTGGGCTGTGGTATTGATCGGCTCATTCGTAACCATAGTAGGGTTGGCCCGCGCCGGAACTTTGATCTTTTGGAAAAGCCATGACGCCAGCTTGACCACCGACCAAGCCGATACAACTGACGGCGAGACCGCCTTTCAGGCAGCCCCGGAACCTTCGCCCGGGTTGGCCTTTACGTCGGTATTTGCTTTGATCATCGGTCTGGTCATGCTGACATTGTTTGCCGGGCCTGCAATGAACTACGCTACCAGCACAGCGGAACAGTTGTTTGCACCCGAAAATTACATCTCGGCCGTGTTAGGGGTGGAAGAATGAAAAAACTGCTTCACCGGATATTCCCGCACCCGCATCTGACTTTCCTGCTGACGGTCGTGTGGATTTTGCTGGCAAACACACCATCGCTGAATTCACTTGTGTTTGGCCTTGTGCTGGGGATTATCATCCCCTTCGTCACACAGCCGTATTGGCCAGACCGGCCCGTTCTTCGGAATTGGCCGATGATCACCGAATACATATTGGTGGTTCTATGGGACATTGTTGTCGCCAACATGACAGTTGCCAGGATCATCCTGTTCAAACGGGATTCCGACCGTGAACCGAACTGGGTCTGCATTCCGCTGGAACTGCGCACACCCGAGGCGATCACGGTTCTGGCCGGAACCATCACCATGACCCCCGGCACCGTCAGTTGCGATCTGTCCGCGCAGGGTCACAACTTACTGGTACACTGCCTCGATGCGCCAAACCCGGACGAAGTACGCGATCAAATCAAGCAACGATACGAGCGCAGGCTAAAGGAGATTTTCGAATGATCGAGCTGGCAATCTACTTCGCCTTCGCCTGTTTCGGCGCAGCCATCATGATGTGCTTGTGGCGGATCATTACTGCCGATGGTGTAGGCACACGCGTTCTGGCGCTGGACACGATGGTGATCAATACAATCGCCCTCATGGTGCTTTATGGGCTGTTTCTGGGGACCGAAATCTTCTTCGAGGCCGCCATGATCATCGCCATGCTCGGCTTTGTCTCAACCGTTGCCTACGCGCGTTTTATGCTGCGCGGCAATATCATCGAGTGAGGGCGACATGTCGGTAATCTTCGAATTCCTGGTCGCCTTCTTCCTGGTTGTTTCAGGCATATTTGGTTTTGTCGGATCGTACGGGATGATCAAGCTAAAGGACCCGATGTCCAGGCTTCACGCCCCCACCAAAGCGACAACGCTTGGGGTGGGTGGCGTTCTGATCGCCTCAATCATCCATTCCGTATTGATCGAACATCACCTGTCTCTGCACGAGCTGCTGATCACGCTGTTTCTGTTCCTGACTGCTCCGATCACGGCCCTGTTTATTGCCAAATGGCATATTCACCGCCATGAAAAGCCCCAGGATCTGCCGGACGCGGGTGAGGACAAAATCTGGGCCACACATGCGGTCGAACAGGTCGAAGACGTTCCTGATCACAGAAACACCTGATACCTATGTATAGACCTCCGCTGCCCCTGACCCGCGATCTGGTTCTTATCGGCGGCGGTCATACGCACGCGCTGGTGTTGCGAAAATGGGGGATGAACCCTCTGCCTGGCGCGCGCCTGACGGTCATCAACCCCGCGCCTTCAGCCCCCTATTCAGGGATGCTGCCCGGTTTCGTTGCCGGTCACTACCGCCGGGATGACCTGGATATTGATCTGGTGCGCTTGGCTCGCTTTGCCGGGGCACGGGTGATATTGGGTGCCGTCGAAGGGTTAGACCCTGACCGGCAAGAGGTACATGTACCCGGCCGACCGCCCGTCGCCTATGATGTAGCCTCGGTTAATGTTGGCATTACATCCGACATGCCGGCCCTGCCTGGATTTTCCGACCATGCGGTCCCCGCAAAACCGTTAGGGTCTTTTGCCGCCAGGTGGGCCGAGTACCAATCTGGCGCAGGCGCCGCCTCGGTTGCCGTGATCGGTGGTGGTGTTGCCGGGGTCGAGTTGATCATGGCGATGGCGCACGCTCTGCGTTCCGCAAACCGCAGCGCCCGATTGACCCTGATCGACAATGCTCGGGCCCTGACCGCGATTGGCGCAAAGGCGGCCTCGATCATTCGCAATGCGATGGCTGACCTTGGCATCGACGTGATCGAACAGGCCGCCATCGTCGAAATTCATGCGGATCACATCCGGTTGGAGGACGGGCGCCAGATTGCGGCTGAATTCGTGACGGGGGCGGCGGGGGCCAAACCCTATGGTTGGATGGCGCAGTCCGGGCTGGATCTTCACGATGGATATATCACGGTGAATAGCAGGCTGCAGTCCAGCAATCCTTTTGTGTTCGCAGTCGGCGATTGTGCCCATCTGTCAGAAAACCCCAGACCAAAAGCAGGTGTCTATGCCGTCCGAGAAGCCCCGATTCTTTATGGCAATCTTCGGGCCTCGCTGGGTGCCGGAAAGATGCGCCCCTATCATCCGCAAAAAGATTACCTCAAGCTGATATCGCTGGGTGAGAAATCCGCATTGGCCGAGCGATTGGGAACCTCGCTCAGTGGTCCGTTGATGTGGAAATGGAAGAACCATATCGACCAGAATTTCATGAGTAAGTTCCGGAATCTGCCCCAGATGAAAGCAGCAGAGTTGCCCCGCGACCACGCTTTGGGCGTGCCCGAAGTCCTGGGTGAAAAGCCCATGTGCGGTGGGTGCGGCGCAAAGATTGGGCGTCGCGCTTTGCGCAGTGTTCTGTCTGATTTACCGCCCCCCGATCGGCAAGACGTAATACCGCTTTCAGGTGACGATGCGGCTTTGCTTCTCACCGGCGGCGCGCGGCAGGTGATAACCTCGGACCATTTGCGCAGCTTTACCAATGATCCGGTTTTGATGACACGGATCACGGCCATTCACGCATTAGGTGATATCTGGGCGATGGGTGCGGCACCGCAGGCCGCCACCGCGACGATTATTCTGCCTCGGATGTCACCCGCACTGCAACAACGTACCATGTCAGAAATCATGGCCACTGCTAGTGACGTCATCCGCGCAACCGGGGCCGAAATCGTCGGAGGCCACAGTTCGATGGGGGATGAGATGACCATCGGGTTCACTCTGACCGGCCTGTGCGAAAACGACCCGATCATCTTGTCCGGGGCCCGCAAGGGCGACGCTTTGATCCTGACCAAGCCGATTGGCAGCGGCGTGATCATGGCCGCCGAAATGGCCGGTTTGGCCAATGGCATCTGGGTCGCAGAGGCGTTCCGCCACATGGTTCAGCCGCAGGGCGAAGCCGCGCGCATTCTGTTCAGCGCCCATGCGATGACCGATGTGACCGGGTTTGGTCTGGCAGGGCATCTGCAAGGTATTTGCGGTGCCTCTGGCTGCGGTGCGGTAATTGCTCTGGATGCGGTTCCCGTGATGGCCGGGGCCGTAGAGCTCAGCACAAGCGGTGTTCGGTCCACGATCTTCGAGGACAACCGCGCCATCGCGCCTGAACTCGCCAACGGACCCAAGGCTGATCTTCTTTTCGATCCTCAAACCGCCGGAGGGCTATTGGCCGCTGTCCAAGCCGATGACGCGCCAGGCCTGTGTGCAGACCTACATGCGGCTGGATATCCGGCAGCAATCATCGGCATGATCGACGATACGCCGGGTGTAAAACTTCAGAGCTGATCCAGGACCTGTTCGACCCGCACAGCGACCTCTTTCAGACCGGTACTTGCCAGCGAGGGCACCTGGATCGAGGCTACAATTTCGGCGCTGTGTACGCGCGCCGACTTGGCATAAGCCGGGTCGTAATGCTGTTCCATAAGTGACCGTGTAAGGGCCAACTTGTTACCGCCGTCAATCAGCGCAAACCACCCATCCACCACCTCATGCCCACGGTGAGACCTCAGCGGCGACAGGAGATCTTTCAACCGCTCGGCATCGCTGAGGACATCGTCATATGCCGAGACCAGATATTCCGCGCGCGCTTCTATCGGGGCGTCAATCTGAATACGCACGGCCGCACACATGGCGGACCAAAGCCTCGGCGGCAGGATCAAAGAGCCGATTTTGGACGATTCCGCTTCGACTACGACGGGACGGGTGGGGGCAAAACCACAAAGTTCTGCGGCCAGCGCGGATTCGAATGCCTTTTGACTGGGTTGTCCGCCCGGCATTGCCCCCAGCAACGACCCCCGGTGATTGGCAAGCCCTTCGAGATCCAGAACCTGGACACCACGTTCCTGAAGGTGTGTAAGCAGCTCGGTCTTTGCTGTGCCCGTATACCCATCCAGAAGGACGAATTGAAACGGCAACGGATCGTCATAAAGATACCGGCTTACCAAGCGGCGATAGGAGCGATAACCGCCTTCGACAACCTCGGCCCGCCAGCCGATCTGTTGCAACATCCAGGTAAACGCGCCTGATCGCTGCCCACCGCGCCAGCAATAGACAAGGGGCCGCCATCCTCCTTCATGATGGGACAGGCTGTGTTCGATGTGATTGGCCGCATTCCTGAAAACCAAAGCCGCCCCCAGTTTGCGGGCCAGAAACGGGCTTTCCTGGACATAAATCGTCCCGACGCGCGCGCGTTCATCGTTATCCAGAACTGGCAGGTTGATTGAGCCCGGCAAATGATCCTCGGCAAATTCAGCCGGGCTGCGCACGTCTATGGTCGTGTCGAACTCATGCGCATATAATTGCGGAAGGCTGGTAAATTTCAGAACCATGTCAACGATCTAACGCGCGTGGGAACGGATGGAAAGCCACGGCGTCAACCGGCGATGGGATCGACAAGCGCCGGCCCGCTGGCCCGATTGGAATTGACGCCCCGATCGACGCGGTGAAAGCCAAGAATATCTTCATGTCCCGGAGACACCAGCCGCGCAGCCCCCTTACCCGCTTCACCCAGCCATAGAGGCCAGTTTTCGGGTTCGACAATCAAGGGCATGCGGTGGTGAATGCGTCCCAGGTTGCGGTTCGCCTGTGTCGTAACTATCGCGCATGTTCCCATCCGGTCGCCCTCAGGGCCCCACTCCTGCCAGACGCCACCAAAGGCAATCGGGGCCGCGTCATTTCTGAATATGTACCAGGGCAGCCGGTCGCCGGTCTCGGTTTTTGTCCATTCATAGAACCCGCTGGCGATAATCAAACATCTCCGTTCCCTGCAGGCCGCCCTGAAAGCCGGTTTTTCAGCTAGCGTTTCGGCGCGGGCATTGATCAACAATGGCCCAGCGGTTTTGGACTTGTACCAGTGTGGTAAAAACCCCCAACGCAGGGCATCCAACTGACGCCCGGTTTCGCCTGCCCTGACCACATGCACCTGACATGTCGGACAAACGTTGAAATTCGGGACAACAGGCAGAGCATTGGCCGGGCGCGCAGAAAACAACTGGGCCATGGCATCATTTGGAAGGGTTATTGCAAACCGTCCGCACATAGGTAATGAACTTTCAACAATCGTTTTCTACAGGCACAGGTTCTCACGGGGTCATATGCAAAATCAAACGGCGAAAACCTTAAAAGTCAAAGCTGTCGCAGCGCTGGAAGAAGGCAAATTCCAGGCTGCGCTGAAAAAGGCTCAACTTGGCGTAAAAAAGTTTCCGACCGACTCGGATTTTCATGCCATTTCCGGTTTTGTTCTGACCGAGATGAAACAGTATAAAAGGTCGATCCCGCATTTTGTCGAAGCCGCGCGGATGAAACCTGACGATCCGCAATTCGTCGAAAACCTCGCCAATGCTCTTATGCAAACCGGCCAGATGGCCAAAGCCTTGGAATATGCCGAACTCAAGGCCGAAAAATTCCCAGCCAGCAAGGAACTGAACCGGGTCATTGATGAGATTACGCTGAAAGGACAGAACTGGCGTCTGATCATTGATCACGTGACCAAAAAACTTCAAAGCGACCCTGAAAATGTCAGCCTTTTGTCGACTCGTGCCCGCGCCTATGGCCGCATCGGTTATATCGAGCACAACTCACGCGATATAACCAAGGCGTATGAATTGGCACCGGACAACGAAAAGATAGCCTTTCAAAAAGCCGTAAATCTGCACCAGAGTGGCGACAAAAAGAGATGCGCCAATATTCTGCAGGGCATCTACGCCAAAGAACCCTTCCATGTTGCCACCCTTCTTCAGCTTTCGACAATGTCCAGCAAAGAGGACGCCCCGAAACTGATGGAGGCGGTAGAAGCAGCGATATCCGAAAGCGTACACGAGCTGTCGGAACTGGAATTTGCCAAGGCCCACCTGATCCAAAAAGCCGATAGCCTTGGCGCAGCACTGCCGCAATTTGCACGTGCCAATGCCATCCAACATAATGTCAAACCCTATGATTTAGAGGCGGAAGAACAGAAGTTCGAACGTATCACTGGCCTGTTCCCTGTAGGGGGAAGAGTTCCTTGGTCCGAACAAACCGATCAGCCGGTTCCGATCTTCGTTCTGGGCCAGCCGCGCTCTGGCACAACGCTCATGGAAATGATGCTGAGCTCCGCGCCAGACATTGCTGGCTGCGGCGAACTGACGGTTGGGGCCGATCTTTCGCGCGACTACGCACAACATCGCAAGACCTTCGATTCCACTGCCGCAGCGAAATATGCCAAAGAGTTCCGAGAGTTGATGCCGCCGATCCCCGATGGCTCGACCACTTTTGTTGACAAGATGCCCCACAATTTTCAGCGGGTCGGCTTCCTGTTGTCGGCATTCCCAAACGCCAAGATAATAAACATGCTGCGTGATCCGCGCGATGTCGGTCTTTCGAAATGGATCCGCCGGTTCCCTGCGGGGGGCATGAACTATGCCTCGAATCTTAAAACCATCGCCCATTCTGCCAACCTGTATCGTCGCTATATGGCGCATTGGGATGCTGTTTTTGGCGACAAGATCCTGACCGTTCCATATGAAAAGCTTGTCGCGGACCCCGAAACCTATAGCAAGCAGGTCGCCGCTTTCTGCGACCTCGAATGGACCGAGACGATGATGCATCCGGAAGAGAATACCAAACAGGTCCGGACTGCCAGTATCGACCAGGTTCGCAACAAAATCTCAACCAAATCCATTGGGGGATGGCGATCTGTGTCGGAACATATCCAGCCCATGCTTGCGGGTTTTGATACAGGGCTTTGGCCGGAATACGACATTGATCAAGGCTGAAGGTTAGCTGAATGAAATAGGGCCGCATCCCAAAGTGCGGCCCTTTTCGTTTCGCTCTGGTCGCCTTACTTTTGCTTGATGCGACCGTCCAGATAAGGCTGGTAAGGCGCGTTTTCGGCTAGGTATTCCGCCGTGACATCCGCCAGATCCGGGCCAAAGTCATAGGCATTTTTATCGTCGCCTTCGAACATACTGTACCCGTCACCGCCATTTCTGACGTAGTTATTGGTAACGACAAGGTAAGTCGCCGCCGGATCAATCGGGGTAAGCCCATCGCCGTTGGATACCATGACCTCTGATACGCGCCCTTCGTTTGGTGCCACCGATGCGTCCCAAACAAAGGTCAGACCGGCAACCTGCGGAAAGCGGCCCTTGACCTCTTCTACCTGGCTCACGCCGTTTTCAAGCGCGTCAACGATGCCTTGTCCGCTGATCTCAAAGGTTGAAAGCGTATTCTGGAACGGCAGCACGGTCAGAACTTCACCCATGGTCACATCGCCAGGGTCAATCGAAGCGCGCAGGCCGCCAGAGTTCGCAATCGCGATATGAACGCCCTGATCAGCAACCCGCGCAAGCATGGCATCAGCGACCAAATTGCCCATCTGACATTCCTGAACACGACAGATCGAACGGTCACCCTCAATCGCCTCAGACGTGCTGGCCACGACCTTATTGCGGATTTCGTCCAAAGGAGCGGCCAGTTCCGCGATACGGTCCAGCGAGGCCTGATCTTCGGCCACGTTGTTGTCCATGATCAGCGGCTCACCAGCCGCCGCGACAACATTTCCGTCGTCATCAAAAGTGACATTCAGCTCGCCCAGGAATTTGCCATAGGCATAGGCCTGAATGATCTGCACGCCATCGACCACTGTCGGATAGGGGCCAACAGCCTTGTCAGAAACGTTGGACAAATATGTATTGGAATGCCCACCTACGATTACGTCAACGCCGGTCGTTTCCTGTGCAACACGCTGGTCGACAGCATATCCCGAATGGCTGAGAACGATGATCTTGTTCACGCCTTCCGCGGTTAGCTTGTCCACTTCGGCCTGAACCGCGGGAACCGGGTCCGAGAATGTGATGTTCGGGCCAGGAGAGGCCAGTTCATGCGTGTCTTCCGGCGTCAGGCCAACAAGGCCGACTTTTTCTCCGCCGACTTCAATCACTGTAGACTTTTTGATCTTGCCGTTCAGCAATTCTTCGCCGGAAAAATCCGCGTTCGACATCAGCACCGGGAAATCAACCGTGTCGATAAACCCGCGCAGGACTTCCGGGCCATCATCGAATTCGTGGTTGCCCACGGTCATAGCGTTATAGCCCAGTTTGTTCATGAACTCGGCCGCGACCTTGCCCTTGTAATAGGTATAGAACAACGAGCCCTGAAACTGATCGCCGCCATCTACCAGGATCGAGTTTTCGGCACGCCCGCGGGCTTCTTCCACTGCTGTTACGAGACGGGCAGATCCGCCAAAACACTTACCTTCGGCGTTGTCATCTGAACTACAGCCGCTGTCATATTTGTTGATCGGCTCGATACGCGAATGAAAGTCGTTGGTGTGCAGAATGGTCAGTTTATATTCGGCGGCGGCCATTCCTGCAGTCAAACCCAGCACAGCAGCCGAGGCTAGGAAACGGGTGAACATATTTTAACTCCCTTTGTTAATTGCCAAGATGTTGCGCCGCCTTCAGCAAAGAGTCAAAGGGGGAAATCCGGCTTGAATCTAGCCGCAGCGCGGGGCATGACCGTTCTATGCTGATTTACAAGATTTTCCGCGCCAACGAATGGACGGCGCTGCAGACCGATGGCGCCACGGATGGTGCTCCGATTGATGTTTCGGACGGTTTTGTCCACTTTTCGACAGCTGAACAAGCTGCGGAAACCGCTGCCAAGCATTTTGCCGGCGCCGAAGGTTTGACGCTGTTGGTCTGCGATGCTGACGCGATGGGCGAGGAACTGAAGTGGGAGGTTTCGCGCGGGGGCGCTCTGTTTCCGCATCTCTACCGTCAGATCCGCATGACCGACATAGCTTGGTCCTGCCCCCTGCCCTTTGACGGCAACGCGCATCGCTTCCCGGACGACATGAAATGACGGAATATATCGACCCGGATCGCGCCCAGTTCGAAGCCTTCAAGGTGCTGGATCGTGACCACCCGATCGAGATGCTGAACCTGTTACGGTTTCGTGACCGTGCCGAATATCCATCGGGCCACAACCTGGCCAATAGCGGGCTGAGCGGAGCGCAAGCCTATCGGAACTATGGGGCCGAAACCGCACCGATCATCGCCCGCCTCGGGGCGTCAATCCTCTGGCGTGGCGCATTTCAGACCACGTTGATCGGCCCGCGCGATGAGGCATGGGACGCGGTATTTATCGCGCGTTACCCATCGGCCCATGCCTTTCTGGAAATGATATCCGACCCTGATTACAAACAGGCGGTCGTGCATCGTCAGGCTGCGGTGAAGACCTCTCGCCTGATCCGATGCGCGCCGACCGAAGGCGGAGAAATGTTTGGATGAAACTGACTGAAAAGCTGGGGCTGGCTGCCCTGCACCGCTTGGATCCGGAAACCGCACATGCCCTGTCGATCAAAGCCCTGAAGGCAGGGCTTGCGCCTGCACCAGGGCCGGTCACGTCACAGCGTTTGCGGACCAAATTCGCCGGGCTGGATCTGCCCAATCCGGTTGGTCTGGCAGCTGGGTTCGACAAGAACGGAGAGGTTCTTGGCCCCCTGTCTCGCGCCGGGTTTGGGTTCATCGAAGTCGGTGCCGTTACCCCACGCCCGCAGCCCGGCAATCCCAGGCCGCGCCTGTTCCGCCTGACCGAAGACCAGGCTGCCATCAACCGCTTTGGCTTTAACAACGAAGGGATGGAGGCCATGGCCCGTCGTCTGGCGGCGCGCCCCAGGGATGCGGTGATCGGACTGAACCTTGGTGCGAACAAAGACAGCGATGATCGACCCGGTGACTTTGCCAAGGTACTGGCCCATTGTGGGGCGCATCTGGATTTCGCTACGGTCAACGTGTCATCTCCGAACACTGAAAAGCTGCGGGATTTGCAAGGCAAAGCGGCGCTGAGCGCTCTGTTGAGCGGCGTGATCGAAACCCGAAACACCCTAATGCGCCCTCTACCAGTATTCCTCAAGATCGCCCCCGATCTGACCGAGGATGAGCTGCGGGATATCGCCGAAGTGGCCCATGCATCGGGCGTTGATGCGGTCATCGCCTCGAACACCACTTTGTCGCGCGATGGGTTGCGCAGCGCACACAGAGACGAAGCAGGCGGCCTGTCCGGCGCACCTTTGTTCGAAAAATCCACCCGCGTTCTTGCCCGGTTTAGCCATTTGACCGACGGTCAGATTCCGTTGATCGGTGTTGGTGGCATCAGCACAGCAGAACAGGCCTATGCCAAGATATGCGCCGGTGCTTCGACCGTGCAATTCTACACCGCGATGGTTTTCGGTGGTATCTCACTTGCGGCGGATATCGCGCGAGGTTTGGATGACTTGCTGGCGCGCGACGGGTTTGAAACAGTTGCGCAGGCCGTTGGAAGCAAAAGACAGGACTGGATATGATCGAATACTGGCACAATCCCAGATGCTCTAAGTCTCGCGCAGGGCTCGCTTTGCTTGAGGAAAACGGAGCGCAGGTCGAAATTCGCAAATACCTTGAGGATACGCCCTCGGCAGACGAAATCCGGGCCGTACTTACACGCCTTGATATCCCCGCCATAGACCTGATGCGGACTAGCGAAAAGCTGTTCAAGGAACTGGGCCTAACCAAGAATACCGCTCAGGATGACCTGATCACAGCAATGGCGGCCCATCCGATTTTGATCGAGCGCCCGCTTGCAATCAAAGGGGACAACGCAGCCATTGGTCGCCCTACGGAATCCCTTCTGGACCTTCTTTAGGCGACCAATGCCTCAAGCTTGGGGTACCGCCATCCCAGCGTGCAGGCACGCGCGATGTTCAAGATCATCAGCGCGGCCCAAAGGCCGTGATTGCCGAGCGCAGGCACCAATATGAACAGGGCCAAAACATAAATCGCAACCGAATGGATCATCGCATTGCGCATTGCGCGCGTCCAGGTAGCGCCTATGTAGATGCCGTCAAACATCCAGCTTGCCACACCGATCACCGGCGCCAGCGCCGCCCAGACCAGATACTCGCGTGCGGCTAGTCGCACCTCAGGTGCAGTTGACATCAGGTCGATCAACGCTGGCCCGGCCAGATAGAAAACCGCACCAAGTACAAATGCACCCCCTACCCCCCATTGCGAAGCCATGGCCGCGGCTCGGCGCACCTGATGCCGATCCCGCGCGCCAATGGCGCCGCCGACCAGTGCTTCGGCGGAAAAGGCGAACCCATCCAGTGCAAAGGCGGTAATTTCGAGAAACTGCAGCAAGACCTGATTGGCTGCCAGATTAACATCCCCCAGATCCGACCCGACGAAGAGGAATGTGGTAAAGGCGCCGGTCAGCAATACCGAACGGACCATGATGTCACCATTCACCTGCATCATCCGACGCAGACGCGTGGGATCAAAAATTCGCGGCCAGTCACGCCATTGATTCCCGGTAAAAGCACTGCGGCACAGCCAGAGACCCAGTGCCAGCCCGCTCCACTCGGCGATGAGCGTCGCGATGGCCACCCCCTCGACGCCCCAACCCAGACCAAGCACAAACCACAGATCCAGCAGAATATTCAGCCCGTTCATCCAGACCTGCAGGACAAAGACCCCACGCGTACGTTCAATCGCAATCAACCAGCCAGTGATGGCGAACAGCGCAATCGTTGCCGGCGCACCCCAGATGCGTATCCGCAAATAGTCGCGGGTCAGCGCCTCAACCTCGGGGCTGGCGGGGGAAAGGGCAAAAGCCCCTTTGAACAAAAGGACCTGGGCCAATATGAAAACCATACCTGCCGCACTGCCCAGCAATATGCCCCGCATCAGCAGCGCACCGGTTTCGGCAGTGTCACCCGCCCCGCGCGCCTGCGCCGCCAGGCCGGTGGTCCCCATCCTCAGAAAGCCGAATATCCAGTAGATCGAGGCCAGAATCACGGCCCCCATCCCAACAGCCCCAATCGGCGCAGCCAGACCCATCTGCCCGACTACGCCAGTATCCACGGCCCCAAGGATCGGAACCGTGGCATTCGACAGCACGATGGGCGCTGCAATTTTAAGCACGCGCCTGTGCGTGATGGGTGCCGAGGCGTCTTGCATGGAAATCTACTCAGCTTTCGATTTGGACTGCGGCATCAGAAAATGCCCGCTGGCCTGTGCGAAAGGACGCTGATGATTGTCCTGCCACGCTTCGACACGAACCGACGCATACCGGCGCCCTAATCGGCGAACAAAGGCACGCGCATAGGCATCCCGAGGCAAGCCCGATCGCAGGTAATCAACGGTGAAATCGACTGTTTTTGGAAACATGATGGTTTCATCTTGAAAGACCGTGCTGGCATCCAATTCGCCGTTTTCGATCCGGGGAAAGAAATACTCCCAACTCAGGGTGATAACCGCGGTTACTTCCAGAAAGGCAGCCGTCACACCACCATGAAGCGCCGGAAGCATCGGGTTTCCGATCAGCTTTTGGTCAAAGTTCAGTACCCCGGTCAACTCATTTCCCCGCCGGTCAAATTCGATTCCGAGAAACTGAATATATGGAACACCATCCACGATTGCCTTCAGTGCTGCATCGCGACGCTGTTCGATGAGCTGCATGGCTTCGGGCCGAGGTCGTGACATCATCGGCTCTCCACTGTGAATGAACCGGTGGCGGTTGCCACGGGCAGGTCCTTGTCCTCATCCATCGCAGTTGCGCGGACAAAGGCCACGTTTCTGGTGATATGATAACAGACAGCATGTGTCGTAATGCTCTGCCCTGGCGTCGCCGGGCGCATGTAGTCTATCCGCAGATCTATTGTCGCGGTGGCGCCGGGCGAAGAAGGATGGCACATGACCGCGGAACCGCAGCAGGTGTCAAGCAGGGCAAAAACCGCCCCGCCATGGATCACACCCGTGCGTGGATCACCGATCAGTTCGGCCTTGTAGGGCATCGAAATCTCGGCCTCGCCATTACCCATTTTGGTGAGTGTCAAACCCAAAGCTTTGGCATGCGGAATGGCCTCAATAAACTGTCGTGCTATAGCAGCTTTGTCGACCATCTACTTGTGTCCTCTCTGTTTCTCCCTTTATGAGCGTCAGGCTAGCAAAAGAGCAAGCCCGCCTGTTGCGCTTGAAGTCGCCACGTCCTACGCTGTTTCGAAGGAGACCAGGAATGCCCGACAACCGTTTGTCATTCAAAGAGATGTGCGCCGAGTTTGACGTGACTCCACGTACCCTGCGCTACTATGAATATATCGAACTTCTGCAGCCTGACCGCGAAGGCCGAACTCGCTTTTACGGGCCTAGGGAATGCGCTCGGATGACGCTGATCATGCGGGGACGGAAATACGGATTTCCACTGGAAGATATCCGCCAGTGGCTGCTGATCTACGAAGATCAGGGGAATCAGGCACAGATGAAGGCCTTCATCGAAATGGCCGAACATCAGCTTGTCGAACTGAACAATCAGAAAAAACAGTTGGATGAAGCCATAGATGCCTTGGAACAAATGCGTGACCAGACCGCGAAATTGTTAGACTAGGCATTGCTGCCCGGCTGACCGCGTTTACTATCGGATTTGCCAAAGCCAAAAACAGACCCTTCCTGGGCTCTTTTACCCTTTCAGCATGCTTTTCCGTGTTTGGAAAATTGCATCTGGAAGGTGATCTGACGTGACGTCCTGAAATTCCCTGCAGTAGAAACCTTGACGCGAACGGAAGTTACGTCAACTTATTTGTGACGCAGCGTTCGCGTTACGTGAACGGCATCTACGTGCTGTAAGACGCGCATCGACTGCGCAAATCAGCTTAACGAAGGCCAGTTACAAGAGTGCAGAAACCATGACCGAAGATCTGATGACCATTCGTGAAATGTGCGAGACCTATGATGTCACGCCGCGCACATTACGTTTTTACGAGGCAAAGGAACTTTTGTTTCCGATCCGCGAAGGGCAGAAACGACTGTTCACCAAAAGCGACAGGGCGCGTCTCAAGCTGATCCTGCGAGGCAAACGCTTTGGCTTCAGCCTGGAAGAAATTCGCCAGCTTCTTGATTTGTATCACGTAGGTGATCAGCAGGTTACGCAGATGACCCGCACCTATGAGATCGCGTGCGAGCGGCTTGCCGATATGGAATCCCGGCGTGAAGAGCTGACCCAGGCCATTGACGATCTAAAAGAACAGTTGAGATGGGGCGAGAAAGTGATCGCCTCGATCAAGAGCGACAAAAAGGCCGCAGAATAATCCCGGCGGCGCCCACCCACCGGACAAGCGAAACTAAGGAAGTTCCCAATGCCCGTATACAATGCACCAACCAAAGACATGCAGTTCGTATTGCACGAAGTGCTCAATGTATCGGGATCGGACATCCCGGGTTATAGCGAGCTTGAACCTGATTTTACCGGCGCTGTTCTAGAAGAAGCCGGTAAGGTGGCCACAAATGTTCTGCACCCGCTGAATACAATCGGTGATACCGAAGGATGTCGTCTGGAAAACGGTGTGGTATATACCCCTACTGGCTTTAAAGACGCATTCGGTCAGATGAAGGAAGGCGGCTGGACCGGCCTGGACATGCCCGAAGAATTCGGCGGCCAGAACATGCCTTATGTCATCGGCTCTGCCGTGGCCGAGATGTTTTCCGCCTCGAACCAGGCGTTCACCATGTATCAAGGTCTGACCCACGGCGCAGCATCGGCCATTCTGGCGCACGGCACCCAAGAGCAGAAAGAAACCTATCTGCCGAACATGGTTAGCTGCGATTGGACCGGCACCATGAACCTGACCGAACCGCATTGCGGCACCGACCTGGGTCTGATGCGCACCAAGGCTGAACCGCAGGCGGATGGCTCCTACAAGATTTCCGGTCAGAAGATCTTTATCTCGGCTGGTGAACACGACATGGCCGACAACATCATTCACCTGGTGCTGGCCAAGATCGTGGGCGGCCCCGAAGGCATCAAGGGTGTATCCCTGTTCATCGTTCCTAAATTCATGGTGAACGAAGATGGCAGCCTGGGTGAACGCAACGGCGTATCGGTCGGCAACATCGAAGAAAAGATGGGCATCCACGGCAACTCGACCTGCGTCATGAACTATGACGAGGCAACCGGCTATCTTTTGGGCGAAGAGCATAAAGGCATGCGCGCGATGTTCACCATGATGAACGAAGCTCGTATGGGTGTAGCCATGCAGGGTCTGTCCCAGGCCGACGCGGCCTATCAGAACGCGGTGGAATATGCCAAGGACCGCCTGCAGGGCCGCGACGTGACCGGCGCGAAAAATCCGGACGGTCCAGCCGATCCGCTGATCGTGCATCCCGACATCCGCCGCAGCCTGATGGATCAGAAGAGCTTTACCGAGGGTGCCCGTGCCTTTGTTCTGTGGGGAGCCACCATGATCGACAAGGCCCACCGCTCTGGTGACGATGACGCCGATGGCTTGATCTCACTGCTGACGCCGGTCCTCAAAGGGTTCCTGACCGACGAAGGCTATGACATGACGGTCAAGGCCCAGCAAGTCTATGGCGGCCACGGCTACATCGAAGAATGGGGCATGTCGCAATATACCCGCGACGCCCGGATCGCGATGATCTACGAAGGCGCAAACGGCGTTCAGGCGCTTGACCTTGTGGGCCGTAAACTTGCCCAGGATGGCGGCAAACACGTCATGGCGTTTTTCGAAATGGTCAAAAACTTCTGCAAGGAAAACGCAGGTCAGAACGAAGCCTATGATACGGCGTTTATCGAACCGCTGAAAGCGGCCTCCAAGGATCTGCAGGCCGCTGCCATGTACTTTATGCAAAGCGGCACCAAGAACCCCAACCATGCGCTGGCTGGGTCGAATGACTTCATGCACATGTTCGGTCATGTCTGCCTGGGCCTGATGTGGGCACAGATGGCAAAAGCCTCTTATGCCGCACTTGAAGCCGGGACTTCGGACACCGAGTTCTACGAGACAAAGATTACCACCGGCCAGTTCTACATGGTGCGTCGCTTGCCAGCCACCGGTCTTCATCTGACACGCATCCAGAGCGGTGCGGATACTGTCATGGGCCTGGACGCGGCAAGCTTCTGATCTCTGACCGGCCCCAGACCATCTTGGGGCCGGCCATTCGAAAGGCTCGATATGCCAAAACGATTTCGCCTAACACGCCGTTTCCCGGTCGCCATGACCGAAGACGGCTATCGCAAACTCAGAGGGTTCGCGCGCGAGGCTGGTCTGGACGAAGGTGAGGCACTGTCATTCCTGTTCGAGAACTTCAACAGTGTCATCGACGAAGAGAGCCTGACGCACCGTTTGCGTATCTTCAATTCCGAACTTGAAGAACGCAAACGATAAGAAAACAGACCCGCCCAAAAAAGGGCGGGCTACATGATACAGCACATCGCACTGACTCATGTGCCAAGGGAGGCAAATGATGACCATCAAACTGCATTGTTTCGGCGTCAGCGGAAACTCGTACAAGGCGGCGCTGGCTCTGGAGTTATCAGGGTTAGAATGGGAAGCCGTCGAAGTCGACTTCTTCAAAGGAGTGACACGCACTCCCGAATTTCGTGCCACTGTCAACGAAATGGGTGAAGCGCCCGTCATGATTGATGGCGACTTTCGCACCAGTCAGTCCGGGGCCATTCAGACTTATATAACTGAAAAGACAGGTATGTTCGGAGGAAAGACGCAGGAAGAGAAATACGAGGTACTGCGCTGGGTGCTGTGGGACAATCACAAACTCAGCTCGATGGCAGGCCTGACCCGTTTTTTGATCAACTTTCTGCCGGAAGAACATCGCAACCCAGACGTGATCGCATTCAACCAGGGTCGTCTGAAGGCTGCGTATCAAGTCCTGGATGCACATCTGAACGGTCGCGACTGGATCGTAGGGGACGGTGTAACCAATGCTGATCTCAGCTGCTGTGGCTATCTCTACTATCCTGAACCCTTCGGCTTTGACCGCACCGAATGGCCAAATATCGACGCCTGGCTGACACGCTTGTCCCAGCAGCCTGGCTGGAAACACCCCTACGACCTGATGCCCGGCTCTGTGCCGGATCGAGCTTAAGGAGAAAACTATGACCGACGCATATATCTATGACGCCCTGCGTACTCCGCGCGGCAAAGGCCGCAAGGATGGCAGCCTGCACGAGCTGACTTCGGCGCGCCTGTCCTCGCTGACATTGAACGCCGTAAAAGAGCGGAACAATCTAGAGGGCCACGCCGTAGAGGACGTCATCTGGGGCAACGTAACCCAGGTTATGGAACAGGGCGGCTGTCTGGCACGAACCGCAGTGCTGGGTTCTGATCTGGATGAATCGATCCCCGGGCTGGCGATCAACCGGTTCTGCGCCTCGGGCATGGAAGCTGTGAACCTGGCGGCCAACCAGGTCAAAGGCGGCGCAGGCGACGCCTATATTGCAGGCGGGGTCGAGATGATGGGCCGTGTTCCGATGGGCAGCGATGGCGCTGCGATTGCGGCTGACCCTTCACTGGCGATGAACACCTATTTCGTTCCGCAGGGTATCTCCGCTGATATCATTGCGACCGAATACGGGTTCACACGCGATCAGGCTGATGCGCTGGCGATGGAATCGCAGCGCCGTGCAAAAGCTGCGTGGGACGACAACCGGTTCTCGAAATCGGTCATCACCGTTAAGGATCAGAACGGCCTGACCATTCTGGACCATGATGAATACATGCGCCCCGGCACGGACATGCAAAGCCTGGGTGGCTTGAACCCCGCATTCCAGATGATGGGCGAGCAAATGCCCGGCTTCGACAACGTCGCAAAGCTGAAATACCCGCATCTGGAAAAGATCAATCATATCCACCACGCGGGTAACAGCTCGGGCATCGTGGATGGTGCGGCGGCAGTTCTGATCGGCAACAAGGAATTCGGCGAGAAATACGGCCTGAAGCCGCGCGCACGCATCAAGGCCACGGCCAAGATCGGCACCGACCCCACCATTATGTTGACCGGTCCGGTTCCGGTGACCGAGAAAATCCTCGCCGACAACGGCATGAAAATCAGCGATCTCGACCTGTTCGAAGTGAACGAAGCCTTTGCCTCGGTTGTTCTGCGCTTCCAGCAGGCATTCGATGTCGATCCGGCTTTGGTCAACGTCAATGGCGGCTCGATTGCAATGGGCCACCCGCTGGGCGCGACCGGCGCGATGATCATCGGCACCCTGCTGGATGAGCTTGAACGTCAGGACAAGGAAACCGGGCTGGCCACTCTTTGCATCGCATCTGGCATGGGTGCAGCAACGATCATCGAGCGCGTCTGATGCCCAAGCTGGATCTCTCTCAGATTCCGTTTCAGGGCGGCTCGGCCTATCCCGGCAAGCTGGCCGAGGCGACCGCAGGCCGTTTTGTTCAGCGCCTCGGTGATGCGGGCGGGCTAACCCAGTACGGGGTCAACATCGTACGGCTTGAACCGCAATGCATGTCCTCGCTGCGCCACTACCATATGGAGCAGGACGAGTTTGCAATCATGCTAAGCGGCACCTGTACGCTGATCGACGACGATGGCGAGCATGAAATGCAGCCCGGCGATTGCGCCGCATGGCCCGCAGGTGAAGCCAACGGCCATCACCTTGTGAACAACACCGATGCGCCTGCGACCTTTCTGGTGGTGGGCACACGGACCCCGAACGAGACCGGCTATTACAGCGACTTAGACATGATGGTGAAGGATGATGAGAACGGATTCTCTTTCACCCGGAAAGATGGCAGCCCGCTAACGGCTGACCAGATTGGAGATGACAATGACTGATTTCACTCTGAGCAAAGACGCGGACGGCGTCGCCATTATCACCTGGGACGTTCCAGGAAAATCCATGAACGTGATGTCTTTTGACGGCTTCGCACAGTTGAGCGATTGCATCGATCAGGCACTTGCCGATGACGAGATCAAAGGCATCGTTATCACCAGCGGGAAAGAAGGTTCGTTCGCCGGTGGCATGGACCTGAACCTGCTTGCGGTGATGAAAGAACAGGCGGGCGACAACCCCGCCAAGGGCCTGTTCGAAGGCACCATGAATATGCACGGCGTGCTGCGCAAGATCGAGCTGGCGGGCATGGACCCCAAGACCAAGAAAGGCGGCAAGCCGATTGCAACCGCCCTGCCCGGTACAGCCGCAGGCATTGGCATGGAACTACCGCTGTCGACGCACCGCATCTTTGCAGCCGAGAATCCAAAGGCGAAATACGGCCTGCCTGAAATCATGGTTGGCATCTTCCCCGGCGCTGGTGGCACCACCCGAATGGTCCGCAAGGTCGGTGCGATTGCAGCCGCTCCGCTGTTGCTGGAAGGCAAGATGCTGGACGTCAAAAAGGCGAAAAGTGCAGGCTACATCGATGAGATCGCAGAGGATCCAGTTGCCGCGGCAAAAGATTGGGTGCTGAACGCCAAAGATGCGGACATTGTGAAGCCTTGGGATGCCAAGGGTTACAAAATGCCCGGTGGCGCGCCTTACCACCCTGCCGGTTTCATGAATTTCGTCGGCGCCTCGGCTATGGTGAATAGCAAAACCCAGGGTGCGTTCCCTGCCGCCAAGGCGTTGCTAAGCGCTGTTTACGAAGGTGCGCTGGTCGATTTCGACACCGCGCTGAAGATCGAAGCCCGTTGGTTCACCTCCGTTCTGATGAACCCGTCTTCGGGTGCCATGATCCGATCACTGTTCCTGAACAAGGAAGCCTTGGAAAAAGGCGCCGTGCGTCCTGCGGGCGTACCGGATCAGTCAGTCAAGAAGATCGGTGTTCTGGGCGCTGGCATGATGGGTGCGGGTATCGCACTTGTATCGGCGCAGGCCGGTATGGAAGTTGTTCTGATCGACCGCGATCAGGAAGCCGCAGACAAAGGCAAAGCCTATACCGAAACGTACCTGGACAAAGGTATGAAGCGCGGCAAGGTTACGGCTGAAAAGAAAGAGGCCATGCTGGGCCGCATCACCGCGACCCCTGACCTTGATCATCTGAAGGGCTGTGACCTGATCATCGAAGCCGTCTTCGAAGACATGGGCGTCAAGGCCGAGATGACCAAAAAGGTCGAGGCGATCATTCCCGAGGACTGCATCTTTGCCTCGAACACCTCGACCCTGCCGATCAGCGACCTGGCCAAAGCTTCGGTGCGTGCGGATCAGTTCATCGGCATCCACTTCTTCTCGCCCGTCGAGAAGATGTTCTTGGTCGAGATCATCAAAGGCAAGGAAACCGGTGATCGCGCAGTGGCCAAGGCGCTGGACTATGTGCGCCAGATCCGCAAGACGCCTATCGTGGTCAACGATGCCCGCTTCTTCTACGCCAACCGCTGCATCATTCCCTACATCAATGAAGGTGCCCGGATGGTGACCGAAGGCGTAAGCCCGGTTCTGATCGACAACGCGGCACGCCAGTTGGGCTTCCCTGTCGGGCCTATCCAGCTGACTGATGAGACCTCGATTGATCTGGGTGCCAAGATCGCACGCGCGACCAAGGCCGCGATGGGCAACGAATATCCTGAGAGCCCGTCCGATGATCTGATCTTCTGGATGGAAGAACAGGGCCGTCTGGGCCGCAAGGCAAACGCGGGCTTCTTCGACTATGACGAAAAAGGCAAGCGCGTCGAATATTGGAAGGGTCTGCAGGACAAGTATCCGCTGGCAGAGGATCAGCCCGACCTGATCGAAGTGCAGGAACGCCTGATGTTCGCTCAGGTTCTGGAGGCCGTCCGCGCATTGGAAGAAGGCGTTCTGGAAGACATCCGCGAGGGTGACGTCGGCGCAATCTTGGGCTGGGGCTTTGCACCTTGGTCAGGTGGCCCACTGAGCTGGCTGGACATCATCGGCACCCCTTATGCGGCCGAGCGCTGCGATCAGTTGACCGCACAATATGGGGAACGGTTTACCTGCCCGCCGCTGCTGCGTGAGATGGCAGATAAAGGCCAAAGCTTCTACGGGCGGTTCAACCCCGAAGCCAAGGCTGCCTAAACAGTTGGTGCTGGCGTAAGAGACCTTACGCCAGCACCCTGCTTGTCGTGTTTGGTTGGTCTGCCGTTCAGATCACTGGGAGAGGTCGGCCCGGACGACCCGGGCGACGCGCACCCCTGCTGGGTCTCAAAGGGACAACTTGTTCCAGCGAGATGGGTGCAGGCAGCGCACCCAACGGGTTGGCAAGGGCTGCCACGCGGCCCTCGGTTCGTATTTCTTCGACCAAATCCGCCGCTGTTTCGCTTTCGGCAATTTGATAGCCCGCACTTGTGCCGCTGTGGCCGCCGAAACGCCCTGACGGGCAGAAGGCGCGCATGCCGCCTTCCATATAGACCACTTCATCCTCGTCAAAGAACAGTGCGCTGACATCGAATGATGATGCCGGGACGTCCGACTTGATGCGGAACAAACCGCTCAACTTTCGTGCTGCCACAACAGTCAGATCTGCGGTGCCATGCTCCAATGCTATACCCTGTTCAGGCATGATCCAAATCGTACCTGGGCTGTCGACGGCACTTGGGGGTACGCGGACTGGCAAATACTCGATCCGACTTTCTTCAGTAGGAACCGAAATCGTATCGACAGAAATGCGCCTTACTACCTTAAAGCCGTTCTCGACTGTCCGGATCAGATCACCAGGCTGAATGTCTTCAATCGGCGTCCAGCCGTCGACAGTTGCAACCCTGGTCCCGTGGATCAAGCCGCCACGGCGCGCGTTCAGTTCTACTCTGGTTTCGAATTGTGTCCGGCTTTCCGGAACATCTGAAATACCCATGTCACTCACTACTTCAAACACGTGCCTCCCCCCCTGCTGGCACCAAAAACAATAGATATTCATTAGCATCCAAACCGATCAAGCGTCCAAATTTTGACACATTTGAGCCTGATTTGGGTCCCAAACCCCGTTGGATAACGCTAAAAACGGAACAACGATCTGTAATCGCCCGGTATTAAGTCCCGCAGGGAAACGATATTTCTGTCATCTAATCAAAAGAGTATCCGAATCTGTCTATATCTTCAGCGCAAGCCTCGGCGATGGCCTCCTGTGATGCGGCTGAATAATAGCTGCGGTAGTCTTGTGACCGCTCTGATCGGTTCAAATGCGGCAGCGTGATCCGAAACCCCAAATGGTCAAACAGAGGCTCTGCGTCCTGATCAAACGCTTCGAGTCTGATGAAATACTGGCACTGCTCGATACCATCGGCTCGCGTCACGTAGTGCCGCGCCGGATGCTGACGGAGCGACTGTTGCGTCGCGGGATGGCAGACAAATCCTTCAAACGAATGGGCGCGGGCCAGCGCGATTGCGGGATGATCAAAGCCTTGCACCTTGAGCCAGTGATAATAGCTGACAAGCCGATCCCAAGGATTTCGGACCAGAGTAAAGACTGTCATCCCCGAAAAGTCATCCGGTGAAAGAACACCTTCGATATCGGCGAGGGTTGAATGTTTCCAAAGGCGGCCACGCGCCGATAGCTGTTTGATCCGCCTATTGCGTTTCTTTGCCTTGGGCGTATCTCCCAGCAAAATATCATCCTTCATCGCGCGCTGTTCCAAAGCCAGCGACAAAGATGTCCCTCCAGTTTTGGGAATGTGGACGAAGATATAAGAGCGACCGCGCGAAATGATCACGATGCGGCCTCTGTAGCGGCGGGACGCGTGGACCGCCAGGCCAGCAGAACTCCGGCCGTTGCGATCAGGCATATGCCGAGGATCTGCAGAACACCGATATTCTGCCCAAAGACCCTCCAGGCGAACAAGGGTCCAAATATCATCACCGAATATTCAAACACCGCCACATAAGAGGTCTCACCGATCTGATAGGATTTGATCAGCATGAATACCGCAATCGTCGACCCTATTGCCTGAACTATAATCCAAGGAATTGCCGGTCCCATTTGCCAGACCCAGCCACGGGTGACGAAGCCCTCCGGCCCAGCGTCCGGAACCCCCGGAAACAAGGATAACACGATCAGCCCTACCGCTCCGGCCACTCCCAAGGTTGTCACCATAGCCGCCAGCAATGCCGTTGTGCTTTCCTGCGCGCAGTGGCTTCGGGTGATGACTGAACTGAACGCGTAGAACAGCCCTCCGGCGACCGGCAACAGCGTTTTTGCATCAAACTCGCCGGGATTCGGCTGCAACACGCACAAAATCCCGGCAAACCCTACTGCAACGGCCAGAATACGCCATGGGCCTATCCGTTGCTTCATGGCGACGGTTGTAATCAACAGCACAAAGATCGGCGACGTGAACAAACCCGCCAACGCCTGAGCAATCGGCATCAGCGCAAGCGAGGCAAAATAGAACAACATGGCCAATGTGATGAGAACACTACGCAGGATCACGGGGCCAAGCCTAATCGGGCGCAAGCGGCCCAGCCCAAGCAGTGACAGGCCCATTATCAGCGGTAGCATGAGCAGAGCCCGGCTGAAATGGAACTGCCACAGTCCGATCGTTTCGGCCACCAAGATGACCACATTATCAATTACGCCGATGATTGCCATAGCACTGACCATCAGCACCGAGGCCAAAACCGGTGAAGTCTGGGTGTCCGCCTGCATCATTTTCCCCGCGGCATGATGGAGAGCGGTAACAGAATATTCCGCTCGTCTAGGTATCCAGCACATTTCCTGAACATCGCGCAACAGGTTTGCGCCGGTTGAATTTAGCGTGTTAAGCTGGCTCCAATTAAGAACGAGCAGACATCACCCCGATGACGGCACTGAAACAGTTCCAGCGGATCGAAGCCACCGGTCTGTGGCGCCCCTCGCCCGATGTTCAGCGGCGCGAGGTTGTTGTGTCGATTGGCGAAGCGACTCTGACGATATCAGATTTCAACGACCGGGCACTGACGCATTGGTCGCTGGCTGCGTTAGAGCGCCAGAACCCCGGTGTTTTCCCTGCGATTTACCACCCGGATGGCGACCCGCAAGAGACGTTGGAACTGGCCCAATCCGAAACCACGATGATCGAAGCCATTGACCGTCTGCAGCGTGCCATCGACTGGTCACGCCCCCACCCCGGGCGTTTGCGGTGGTTCAGCGTGGCCGGGGTTGTGGCTGCTGTGGCCGCGCTCATGCTGTTGTGGTTACCGTCAGCGTTACAAAACCATGTCGTATCCGTCGTTCCCGAAATCAAACGTATCGACATCGGTGACACAATCCTGAGGCGCATCGAAAGAGTGTCAGGCCGCGCCTGCGTGTCCGAGGGCACTCAGGAAGCACTGGATCATCTGGCGGCAAGAACGGGCGTGCGCGCAATCGTTATCCTACCCGCCGGAGTACAGACCAGCCTGACCCTGCCGGGTGGAATTGTCCTGTTGAACCGATCTCTGGTCGAAGATCACGAAGACCCCTCGGTCGTGGCCGGGTACATCATTGCGGAACGTGCACGTGTGCAGGCACAGGACCCACTGGATGATCTGCTGGACCGGACCGGCATCAGATCTGCGTTCCGCCTGCTGACAACCGGTGAGCTGACACCTCAGATTGTCGACAGTTATACCGAAGAAGTTCTATCAGAACCCCGTCCGGCTGTACCAGACGAGAACCTGCTGGAAATTTTTGCCGAGGCAGCTTTGCCCTCGGTCCCCTTTGCCTATGCGACGGACGTCACAGGTGAAACCGTGCTGGGCCTGATCGAGGCCGACCCGATGGCGGGCCGGCCCCTGCAACAGATACTGCCAGATCGCGAATGGGTCCGGCTGCAGAATATCTGCGGCGGATAAGCCCGCTTACTTGGTCCCGAACATCCGGTCACCCGCATCGCCCAAACCTGGCATGATATAGCCTTTTGAGTTCAGCTCACGGTCCAGTGCGGCGGTGACGATGTGAACATCCGGGTGCGCCTCTTTCATGCGGGCAACACCTTCGGGGGCGGCCAACAGGCAGAGGAAACGGATATCCGTCGCGCCAGCCTCTTTCAGCAAATCAATCGCAGCGGCCGAGCTGTTGCCGGTTGCCAGCATCGGGTCGACGGCTATGACCAGACGGTCCTTCAGCCCCTCGGGCGCTTTGAAGTAATATTGGACGGGCTTCAAAGTCTCTTCATCGCGGTACAGGCCAACGAAGCCGACGCGGGCCGAGGGGATCAGTTCCAAAACGCCGTCCAGCATTCCGTTACCGGCGCGCAGGATAGAAACCAGCGCCAGTTTCTTACCTGCCAGGATGGGGGCGTCCATCTCTTCCATCGGGGTTTCAATGTGCCGGGTGGTCAATGGCATTTCGCGCGTGATCTCATAGGCCAGAAGCAAGGTGATCTCACGCAGCAACTGACGGAATTCGGCGGTCGAAGTGCCCTTGTCCCGCATGAGCGTCAATTTGTGCTGCACCAACGGGTGGTCGACGACGGTCAGGTGTTCGCTCATGATATCTCCAGTCTTTTCTTGACCCGCGCACGGGTCGCTTCATCGCAAAAAGCCGCATTCAGGGCAGTTTCGTTCACAGCGGCAAAATCCTCGACCTCCCATCCAAAGGCCTTGGCCAACATCTCATATTCACGCCGCATTGTGGTATGGAAAAACGGCGGATCGTCGGTGGACACGGTGACCTGGACACCTGCCTCGCGCAACTTGGAAATCGGATGGCTGGCAAAGTCGGGAAACAGGCCCAGAACCACGTTCGAGCCCGGGCAAACCTCGAGCGTCACACCACGATCAACGATCTCATGCACAAGGTCGGGATCTTCGATCGCACGCACGCCATGGCCGATGCGTTCAACTCCCAGATCACGGATCGCATCGCGGACACTATCCGGCCCGCCGAACTCTCCGGCATGGGTGGTCAGGCGTAGTCCAGCCTCGCGCGCGCAGTCAAACGCCCACTTATAGTCGCCCTGAACCCCCATGGATTCATTGCCCCCCATACCGAACCCAGTAATCCAGTCGCCCGCTGTTTCAGCGGCACAATATGCACTGAGCTTGGCCTGATCGGGTCCGAAATGCCGGACACAGGTCACCACGCCGCGCAGAGTGATATCGTATTTCCGCTCGGCTTCATCAGCGGCATCCTGAATGGCACTTAGATAGTCGCGCCAGGCCACCAAATCGCCACCGCCACAGAAATCGGGGCTCAGAAAGCTTTCCGAATACACCACCCCGTTCGCCGCGCTTTCTTCAAGAATAGCCAACGTCAGACGGCGGAAATCCTCGGGCGATTTCAGCACTTCACAGGCGGCCTCATATACGCTGAGGAAATGGGCGAAATCCCGGAAATCATATGACCCATCAGGTTTGAAAATCCCGCTGAGGTCGATGCGCTTTTCATGCGCCAGCTGACGGATGAAGGCAGGCGGCGCGGCACCTTCGTGATGCAAGTGCAGTTCGATCTTGGGTAGGTCAGCGACAGTCATAGAAAGCTCCGCCCCGGCCCTTGTGCCGGGATATTCAGGTGATGTGCGATACTGGCGGCAATGTCGGCGAATTTGACCTGACCGATCTGCCCCGCCCCCAGCCCTGCAATCAGGACAGGTACTTGCTCACGCGTGTGGTCGGTGCCGATCCAGCTTGGGTCGTTGCCGTGATCAGCGGTCAACAACATCAGGTCATCGGGGCGCAACCGGGTCAGAATTGCACCTATCTCTTGGTCAAACCATTCCAGCGCGCGGGCATAGCCGCTGATGTCGCGCCGATGGCCATAGAGACTGTCGAACTCGACAAAATTAGCGAATGTCAGGCTGCCCTCTTCGGCCTCATCGACCAGATCGGACAGATGACCCATCAAGTCAACATCCGACCCTTTGCGCAGTGTGTCGATCCCCTGCATGGAAAAGATATCGCCGATCTTGCCCACTGCATGAACACGGCGGCCCACATCCTGACACCAATTCGTCAGCACCGGAGCGGGCGGCACGATGGCAAAATCCTTGCGGTTGGTCGTGCGGGTGAACCCCTGTTCGGGCGAGCCGACAAAGGGCCGTGCGATCACACGCCCCACTTTCATCTGGTGCAAACGTGGGGCCAGCGCGCGGCAGAGGTCAAGCAGACGGTCTAGGCCGAAACTTTCTTCATGAGCGGCGATCTGAAAGACACTGTCGGCCGAGGTATAGCAGATCGGCCAACCGGTTCGCATATGCTCGGCCCCCAATTCGGCGATGATCGTGGTGCCCGAGGCGTGGCAATCCCCTAAAATCCCTTCGGTTCCGGCGGCCTTGGCTGCGGCCTTGCTCAGATCAGCCGGAAATGATGGTGTTGTATTGGGAAAGTAATGCCAGTCCCACGGCACAGGCAGCCCTGCTAGCTCCCAATGCCCCGATGGCGTGTCCTTGCCCGGTGAATCCTCACAGGCGCAGCCCCACAGACCTGTCGGCTGGGCCAGCAAACCCGGCGTTTCCGCACCCGAGGCCAGCCGTGCCGCAGCACCCAACCCCAGCGCATCCAAATGCGGTAGATGCAAAGGCCCGGATCGCCCCTCTTCCGCCTGGCCTTGTGCACAAGCCTGCGCGATATGGGCCAGAGTGTTTGCCCCAGTATCCGGCATGTCGCCATTAAAGAACTGATCAGCATCGGGCGCGCCGCCGATACCCACAGAATCCATCACCACAAGGAAGGCGCGGCTCATGGCGTGATCCTCTCGTGGACAAGGGATGGCACCACTGGTTTACCCGTTCCAAGCGTGATCGCCTTTTGAACAGCATCAGCCGCACGTCGCGCGGCATCCTCGCGGGCGGCATGGACGACAGCCAATGGAACGCCTTTTTCGACCCGGTCGCCCAGTCGCACCAGATCTGACAGCCCGACCGCAGGGTCGATCACATCGCTTTCAACCTGACGTCCGCCACCCAATTCGACAACCGCAAGGCCCAGAGCCTCTCCGTCTATCGTGGTTACATAGCCCGCAGCGGGAGCGGACACTTCGAGGATCACGCTGGCTTCGGGCAAATAGCGCGACCAATCGTCGACAAAGTGAATGGGTGCCCCAACTGCGGCCATCATGCGGCCAAACCGTTCTGCGGCACGGCCATCGCGGATGACCTTGGCGATTTTGTCCCGGCCTTCTTCCGAAGTGGCAAACATACCGGCGTCAGCCAACAGAACCCCACCCAGTTCGGCAGAGATCACAGCCAACGGCGCGTCAGGCGCTTGGGTCAATACCTTCATGACCTCATCCACCTCAAGTGCATTGCCCAGCGCAGAGGCAAGCGGCTGGTTCATATCGGTTATGACTGCCGAGGTCCGACACCCTGCAGCGTTGGCGGTTTCCGTCAGCGCCCGTGCCAGATTGCGCCCGTCATCAAGGGTTTTCATAAAGGCCCCACTGCCAACCTTAACGTCCAGCACCAGCGCATCCGGGCTGGCCGCAAGCTTTTTCGACAGGATCGACGCGGTGATCAGGTCGAGGCTTTCAACTGTCGCCGTGACATCCCGAATGGCGTAAAGCCGTTTGTCCGCCGGCGCTATTTGCCCGGTGGCCCCGACGATGGCTGCTCCCGTTTCGTTCAGCACCTGCACCAGCCGGTCCTGGCTGATCTGGGTGGTCACACCGGGGATGGATTCGAGCTTGTCCAGCGTGCCGCCCGTATGTCCCAGTCCCCGGCCAGAAATCATTGGCACATAGGCCCCAAGCTCGGCCAGTGCGGGGGCCAGTACCAGGCTGACGCTGTCGCCCACACCCCCGGTCGAGTGTTTGTCGATTACCGGACCTTCCACATCCCAGTTCAGGACATCGCCGCTGTCGCGCATCGCAATGGTCAGATCGGCACGGCCCTGCGCACCCAACCCACCCATGCAAACCGCCATCGCAAAGGCCCCTGCCTGCGCGTCACTGACCCCACCATCGGCAAGCCTCTGGGCAAACCAGTGCAGTTCCTCGGCGGAGGGTATATCCTTGCGGCGCAACTTTGCGATGATCGAGCGGGCGTCCATGGGGTCAGACATCCTCCATATGCGAGGCGTCAAATGCGCCTGGCAGCAGATCCCCGATAGTGGTTTTCAACTCCGCCCCGTCCAAGCTGGCCAATACCACCTTGACGTCACGCTTGCCGAACTCGGCCAGTTTCTGGCGGCACCCCCCGCACGGCGGTACTGGCTGAGGAGACGACGCGACCACGTAAACCTCGGTCAGTTCCTGCTCGCCAGCAGCGACCATGGCGGCAATGGCTCCGGCCTCGGCGCAAGTGCCTTCGGGATAGGCCACGTTTTCCACATTGCAACCGGAGTAGATCTGCCCCGACAGGGACCGGATCGCCGCGCCGACCTTGAAATTGGAATAAGGCGCATAGGCGTTTTCCCGCACGGACAAGGCTGCGTCTTTCAAGCTCATGGCGATTCCCCATTTTTTGATCATCTGGTCAGAAAGTCATACCCTAAATGAAAGCCCCCGGGGAATTGAAGCCCCGAGCGCAGAATTCCTGAGCCAAAATGCTTAATCCAGAACCGTATTGAACACGCCAGGCAGCGTGACCTCAAGCAGTTCAACATCATCGGTCGGATCAGACAGGCGTGTCCGCATGCCCGGTGGAATGACAAAGGCATCACCTTGTTCCAGCCGATACGGGTCGCGCCCCTCGTCTTCGAGCGTCAACTCACCGTTCATAACGAAGGTGAAATGAATATCGGTATCATGTGTAGCCCAGGCGGTGTCACCCTGCCCCCGACGCACCACCTGAACGCCTGCGACACCCATCGTGTTCTGGGCAATCGTGGTGTCGCGACAGATGTAGCCCGGCAAACGGAACGGCCCCCATTCTGCCCCCTCGGCCCGGTTGTAGACAAAGCGCTGGCCCTGCCATTCGCGATCCGGGCGGTATTGCGGGGTCGGCAACTGCATTTCGTGGTCGATTTCGGTGACATGTTCGGCAGGAACACCAATTTCGATCACCTGCACATTGTCCGATGCTTCCAACACACGATGACGGATTTCGGGCGGCTGGATAAAGCAATCACCGGCGGTCAGGCGCATCTTGTCGCCCTGATCCTCGTAAACCACATCGACCCAGCCATGGATGCAGAAAATCAACTGAAACCCGACCTTGTGGAAATGCACCATGTCCGGAACCGGACCGCCATCGGGAATGCGGATATGGCTGGCAATGATCGACCCGCCCAAGCGATCGGGTACCAGATCGCGATAATGCATTCCGGCGCGCCCGATGACCCACGGGGCCTGATCCTTGAGTCTGCGCACGACAAAGGAATGCACGGTATCCGGCATCACCATCGGCGGGTTCAGTTCATCAATTTCGACACGCGTCCCGTTCGGCGCGACCAAACTGCGCTGGCCAGCCGCAAACTCATCCGGATTTTCGGTCAGAATGCGCAACATTCCGGGCGCCTCGGGTGCATCCTGTTCGATCCGCAATCGCAATCCATGCCCGGAGAACACGGCGACCCGAGGGTCATCAGCAGGATAGATCATATCCATCCGCATCCCCAGTACCTTGGTAAAAAACGGGATGTCGTCACGTAATTCCTGCGTCGGCAGACGAATCTCAGCTTTGGTCTGATTGCTGGTCATTCAAGTTCTCTTCGGTCGTGGCTTTGGGCCATCCGATCAGAACAGAAGCCAAAATGCCAATCGAAAAGAACATCTCAAGCGTTTCTTCCAACACAAACAAACGCATGATCATCTGGTCCGACAGGTCGTCTTTCAGTGCACCACTGACTTCTTCCAACCCCTGCGCAACCACCGCACACATACCGGCCAGAAAGAACACCATTAGAAACGGGACCCGTTGCTTGAACGCACGCCACCCGTTTGGCACCCCGTGCCAGAGCAAGCCTCCCAGAACCAAAACAGCCAGGATGACGCGAACCGCGTTCATATCAAGCAGCGTGTCCAGCCCATTCAGAATCCCATATGGCAGGCTATCTACGGCATAGATATCCGCAGCAAGTTCGCGCTCTGCCAGCAGCAAACAGACGAGACCGATATAGAGACGGGAAATCCCGCGATACCGGAAAAGCGCAATGCCCCCGGCCAGAACAAGTGCCGCGGCCGAAATGGATTCGAACGGGCCGCCCTCATGGCTGAGGGACATCGCCTGCACCGGCCAGATACAGAGGACCACCAAGATCAGCAACGCAACACCAATCGCTGCACGAAACAGCGGCTGGTCCAGCCCAAAGGACCGCTTGGTATCGGTTGTGACGGGTATCGACTGAGATTGTTTTTCCGGGGTCATCTTGGGCCTTCGATCTCCTGTGGAAGCGGTGCCGAATATGAAGATGCGAGACCGTAACCATATTGGAACAAAATTCAACCTACGGCCGTGTTTGGCAAAAATCCATTTATGAAGTGACGTCACGTAGCCAAGGCGCCAGAAATAGTTTAACCCTTCAACCAAATTCGGAACGGAGATGAATTGCCTATGTCTGACACTCCCAACCTGCGACAGGCCGCGCTTGATTATCACGCTCACCCAAAGCCTGGAAAGCTCGAAATCAGGGCTACGAAACCCATGGCCAACGGTCGGGATCTGGCGCGCGCATACTCGCCTGGCGTCGCCGAGGCCAGCCTGGAAATCAAGGCCGACCCATCCAACGCCGAGCTTTACACTGCGCGGGGCAATCTTGTTGGCGTGGTCTCGAACGGAACAGCAGTGCTGGGCCTGGGCAATATAGGCGCTCTGGCTTCCAAGCCGGTGATGGAAGGCAAAGCGGTTCTGTTCAAGAAATTCGCAGGGATCGACTGTTTCGACATCGAGGTTGACCAATCCGACCCCGAAAAGCTGGCCGATATCGTTTGCGCGCTGGAACCCACGTTCGGTGCGATCAACCTTGAAGACATCAAGGCACCCGATTGTTTTATTGTCGAAAAACTGTGCCGCGAGCGGATGAACATCCCCGTTTTTCACGATGACCAGCACGGCACCGCAATCGTCGTGGGCGCCGCTGCCAAGAACGCGCTGTACGTTGCCGGGAAAAAGTTCGAAGATATCAAAATCGTCTCGACCGGCGGAGGCGCGGCTGGGATCGCCTGCCTGAATATGCTGGTGAAGCTGGGTGTGAAACGCGAAAACATCTGGCTGTGTGACATTCACGGGCTTGTCTATGAAGGGCGAGCCGAGGACATGAACCCGCACAAGAGCCAATTCGCGCAAAAGACTGATCTGCGCACGCTGGATGACGTGATCGGGAATGCCGATCTGTTTCTGGGGCTTAGCGGACCGAATGTCCTGAAACCCGAAATGGTCGCGAAAATGGCCAACAGACCAATCATCTTCGCGCTGGCCAACCCGACGCCCGAGATTCTGCCGGACGCAGCTCGCGAAGTGGCCCCCGATGCGATAATCGCAACGGGTCGCAGTGATTTTCCCAATCAGGTGAACAACGTTCTGTGCTTTCCTTTCATCTTCCGGGGCGCCCTGGATGTTGGTGCGACCGAAATTAACGACGCTATGCAGATCGCCTGCGTAGATGGTATCGCTGATATGGCCCGGGCAACGACCAGTGCAGAAGCCGCCGCCGCCTATAAGGGCGAGCAACTGACATTCGGACCTGACTATCTGATCCCAAAACCTTTTGACCCGCGCCTCGTCGCTGTTGTGTCCTCGTCAGTGGCCCGGGCGGCTATGGACAGTGGCGTTGCCAGGCGTCCGATTCCAGATATGGAGGCCTATAAAGAGCGCCTGAACCAGACGGTTTTCAAATCCGCCCTGATCATGCGCCCGGTTTTCGAGGCCGCAGCAGCTGCGTCGCGCCGAATAGTATTTGCCGAGGGCGAGGACGAACGTGTGCTGCGCGCCGCTCAGGCCATTCTGGAAGAAACCACGGAAACACCGATCCTGATCGGACGTCCCGAAGTCATCGAAGCGCGATGCGAGCGCCTGGGCCTGACAGTGCGTCCCGGCGAGGATTTTCAGATCGTGAACCCGGAACATGACAGTCGCTACTATGATTACTGGACCTCATATCACCAGATCATGCAGCGCCGCGGTGTCACCCCTGATCTGGCCAAGGCCATTATGCGCACAAACAGCACAGCCATTGGGGCGATCATGGTCCAACGTGGCGAGGCCGACAGCCTGATCTGCGGAACCTTTGGCGAATACCGCTGGCACCTAAGCTATGTCGAACAGGTGTTGGCCAATGGCGACCTGCGCGCGCATGGCGCTTTGTCTCTGATGGTTCTTGAGGACGGCCCCTTGTTCATTGCCGATACACATGTGCGGCAATTACCAACGCCTGCAGAGCTTGCCGAAACCACCCTGGGCGCGGCCCGTCATGTCCGGCGTTTCGGGTTGGAGCCAAAAATCGCGTTCTGTTCGCAATCTCAATTCGGCAATCAGGCCGAAGGCTCGGGCAAGCGCCTGCGGGCCGCTTTGGAGATTCTGGACTCGGAGCCACGCGATTTCACATATGAGGGTGAGATGAATCTGGACGTAGCGCTTGACCCGGAACTGCGGTCGCGCATTTTCCCGCATTCACGTCTAGAAGGTGTCGCCAACGTCCTGATATTTGCCCACGCAGATGCCGCCAGCGGTGTGCGCAACATCCTGAAGATGAAGGCCAACGCGCTGGAAGTTGGCCCGATCCTGATGGGTATGGGCAACAAGGCACATATCGTGACCCCCTCGATCACCGCACGCGGGTTACTGAACATGGCGGCGATCGCAGGAACGCCTGTCGCTCATTACGGGTAAAAGGTCACGGATCCCCTCCGGGCACCGAAACAGGTGCCCGGAGTGATTCCTTCATATTTGCACCAATACATTTGCAGTTTTGCAAAACTGTGAATTCGGCGCGCAAAATCCATAAATTGCCGACAGATTTGCAAAAATTTGCAGGGAAATTCTTATACATCTGCAAATATTTTGCGATAAAGTGACGCCCCGTCACTTCGACCGCTTGTCTGCCCCCTATACCCCGCCCTAGACACGGTGCAGGGATTTTTCGGAGGAGACCAAAGTGGCATATCAGGACGTTTACCAGAGCTGGAAATCCGATCCAGAGGCATTCTGGATGGAAGCTGCAAAAGGAATTGATTGGGTTCGGCCACCCAGCAAGGCTTTGTTTGACGACAATGCTCCTCTTTATGAATGGTTCTGTGATGCCAGGGTCAACACCTGCTGGAATGCAGTTGATCGCCATGTCGAGAATGGTCGCGGTGAACAGACGGCCATCATCTATGACAGCCCAATCACCCACACCAAGCGCGAGATCTCATATGTCGAACTGCGCAATCGGGTCGCTACTTTGGCCGGGGCATTGCGGGCAAAAGGTGTCGAAAAGGGCGACAGGGTTATCATCTATATGCCGATGATCCCCGAAGCGCTTGAGGCGATGTTGGCCTGTGCCCGGCTGGGTGCGGTGCACTCGGTTGTGTTTGGTGGCTTTGCAAGCAACGAATTGGCGGTCCGTATTGATGACGCCAAACCAAAAGCAATCATCGCCGCTTCTTGCGGGATGGAGCCGGGCCGTGTGGTGCATTATAAACCGCTGCTTGACGGTGCCATCGAACTTGCCAGCCACAAGCCCGATTTCTGCGTGATATTCCAGCGCGAACAAGAGGTTGCGCATTTGATCGAGGGGCGTGATTTCAACTGGCACGGGTTCCAGTACGGTGTTGAGCCTGCGGAATGTGTTCCTGTCGATGGCAATGATCCAGCTTATATCCTGTATACATCGGGCACGACCGGAGCGCCCAAAGGGGTCGTACGGCCGACGGCCGGCCATCTGGTCGCCCTGAACTGGACGATGAAGAACATCTATAACGTGGATCCCGGCGACGTGTTCTGGGCGGCTTCTGATGTCGGCTGGGTCGTTGGCCACTCATATATCTGCTACGCGCCGCTGATCCACGGCAACACCACGATAGTGTTCGAGGGCAAGCCGGTTGGAACCCCGGACGCGGGCACCTTCTGGCGGGTGATATCCGAGCATAATGTTCGCAGTTTCTTCACTGCTCCCACCGCAATCCGCGCGGTCAAACGTGAAGATCCCAAGGGGGAATTAATCCCTGAATACGACCTCTCCTGCCTGCGAGCCCTGTTTCTGGCCGGAGAGCGGGCAGATCCCGACACGATCGAATGGGCCAAAGACGCGCTGAACGTTCCGGTCATCGACCATTGGTGGCAAACCGAAACCGGTTGGACCATCGCGGGCAATCCGCTGGGGATTGAAGAGCTGCCAACCAAGCTGGGCTCACCTGCCAAGCCGATGCCCGGCTACGACGTGCAGATTCTGGACGAAGGCGGCCACCCGATGAGACCCGGAGAGCTGGGCGCGATTGCGGTAAAGCTGCCCCTGCCCCCCGGCACTCTGCCAACGCTGTGGAACGCCGAAGACCGGTTCAAAAGCTCGTACCTGAATCACTTTCCCGGATATTATGAAACCGGTGATGCGGGCATGGTTGATGAGGACGGGTACCTCTACATCATGGCGCGCACCGATGACGTGATCAACGTCGCCGGCCACCGCCTGTCCACCGGCGGAATGGAAGAGGTTCTGGCCGCGCACCCTGACGTTGCCGAATGCGCCGTGATCGGCGTGTCGGACCAGTTGAAAGGCCAGATGCCGGTTGGTTTCCTGTGTCTGAACGCGGGCTGTGATCGTGACCACGGTGACGTCGTTCAGGATGTCGTCAAGCTGGTGCGCGAAAAGATCGGACCGGTCGCTGCTTTCAAACTGGCCGTGGTTGTGGACCGGCTGCCCAAAACGCGGTCGGGCAAAATATTGCGCGGGACCATGGTCTCGATTGCGGATGGCAAGGAATACAAGATGCCCGCCACTATCGACGATCCGGTGATTCTGGACGAAATCACCGAAGCCCTGAAATCCATAGGCTACGCCCAGTAGAATATCGGCACAGTTGCCGCCTCTTGCAACCTGACACTGGGCCTCTACTGTCTGACCAAGACAGTGAGGCCCCATGACAGTGACCGACATCTGGCGTCTGAGCGCCACCGATCTGACCGCGTTGACCCGCAACCGTAAACTCAGCGCGGAAGAGGCCGTAAAAGCCGCAATCGAGCGGATGCATCAGGTCAACCCTTCGTTGAATGCGGTTGTTGAAGATCTGAGCCTGCAGGCGCTGGACCGTGCGCGATATCTGGACAAGGCGGTCGGTGGCGGAGAGCAGCCCGGCCCCCTGCATGGTGTGCCGGTCACCATCAAGATCAACGTCGATCAAAAAGGACATGCGACCTCGAATGGGGTCGTCGCCCTGAAAGACGTGATCGCCCCGGATGATGCGCCGGTTGTTTCCAACCTGCAAAAGGCGGGCGCCATCGTCATCGGTCGCACCAACACGCCCGAATTTTCATTCCGTGCTGACACAGATAACGAACTGCATGGCCGCACGTATAACCCCTGGGGGCGTCATATCTCGCCCGGGGGATCTTCTGGTGGCGCGGGCGCGGCTGTGATGGCTGGGATCGGTGCGCTGGCCCATGGCAACGATATAGGGGGCAGTCTGCGATTTCCAGCCGCCGCCAATGGGGCGGTCACCGTCAAACCGGGTCTGGGTCGTGTTCCGGCGTGGAATCCCAGCCAATCGGCAGAACGGGGCATATTGGCACAATCGATGTCGGTGCAGGGTCTGATCACGCGCTCCGCAGCGGACCTGCACCTGTCCATGCCCAGCTTGATCGCGCCCGATCCGCGCGATCCGTTTCACGTGCCGATGCCGTGGCGGGGTGAGGACCAAACCGGCCCGATCAAGGTCGCCTTCACCAAGCAGACCTTTGGATACGATTTGCATCCCGAAGTCGACAAGGCTCTGGATACTGCATGCGATGCATTGATCGATGCAGGCTATGTAGTGGAAGAGGTCGCACCACCCGATATCTTTGAAGCTGGTCGTGGTGGGTACCGCGCCCTGATGGGTGAAGTTCTGACCTTGTTGAAAGCCGATATCGAGGCTGCGGGATCAAAAACAATCCGCGACATATTCGAGGTCTACTTTCAGGAATTCCCACCCATAGTTGGCACAGACCTTATCGAAATGCTGGCCAAGCGCAGCCACTATGCGCGCGAGTGGTCTCTGTTCATGCAAAACTATCCTCTGGTCCTGTCACCATTCCTGCCACAGCCGTTCTTCAAACCGGACCGAGACACCGAGGGCGCCGAGGGCGTGCATGAAGTATTGGGCTGTGCGGTCTATTCCTATGCGATGAACTTCATCGGCCTGCCCGCGGCATGTGTTCCGGCGCGGCTGGCCGAGCTGCCGCATGGGCCGCAGCCGATCAACATCCAGATCGCAGCCCGCAGATGGCGCGAGGATATGGTCGTAGACGCCGCCGCGGCAATAGAAGACCGGGTAGGGCAAATGTGCCTGCCATTGTGGAAGAAAATGGGACGTCCTTCTAAATAGACGTTGTCCAAAAAAATTGACCCCGGGGTTTTGTACCCGGGGTCCGCTTTCTAAAATATGCCTAGAAATCCGATAACGAGCGTAGCACCACCTACCCTCGCCCGCACATAAACTGCACGTTCATTTCGAAACCGCCGTTGATGGCCACTCACTTCCACCATGGCGTGTTCTCCAGGCAAGTTCACAGTACCTTAATGTTAATCGGATTAGTGTGAACTGGTTCACACAAGCGCGATTAATTCATACTTGGCCTTTCATTTAGGTGAACTGCTCCGAAATCAGACGCTCTTCCAGGCCGTGGCCCGGGTCGAACAGGATACGGTGCCGTATCGCCGGTTCAGATCGAATTTCGACCCAATCAATATCCGGAAATGAATTTGAATCCGCATCCGCCATGACCGGCCGCTTATCCGCATCCAACACATCGAAGCGCACCTGGGCGATTTTGGGCAGCAGCGCCCCCCGCCAGCGTCGCGGACGAAAGGCAGCAATCGCTGTCAGGGCTAGAACATCCGATCCAATCGGCAGGATTGGCCCATGCGCGGAATAGTTATAAGCCGTCGATCCTGCTGGCGTTGACAGCAAAGCGCCATCGCAAACCAATTCATCCATGCGCACGCGACCGTCCACACTGATCCTCAGCCGCGCCGCCTGAGGGCCTGCCCTTAGCAAAGAGACCTCATTGATGGCTAGCGCCTCATGAATCTTGCCGGACTGATCCATCGCGCGCATTGCCAGCGGGTTGATGACCTCTTCTTCAGCGGCGGAAAGACGGTCCATCAGGTCTTCTTCGTGGAACTCGTTCATCAGGAACCCGATTGTTCCACGATTCATGCCATATACGGGCGTATCGAGGTGCTGCATGTTGTGCAAAGTGTGCAGCATAAAGCCGTCCCCACCCAGCGCGACAATTACACCGGCATCACGCGGCGCCGCATTGCCATAGCGCCTGACCAATTTGTCGCGTGCGGTTTGAGCCACCTTGGCGTCGCTGGCAAGAAAAGCGATTCTTTGAATCATCTATTGTGGTTTCCAGTGCTGCACATTTGGTTCCGAAACAATCATACCTTTCCCCTATAGACCAGACTTGACGCCACCGCTGGCCAAATCGTCGCTTTAAGCCTTTTGCCGATGTCCCGTTTCCGATAGGAAATCCGCAAGAAATCCCAGCATTGTGGAGCCCCCATGAACGCCAATCTACGTGATACCGGTTTTTTCACCCAGTCTCTCTCAGCGCGCGACCCAGAGCTGTTCGGCTCGATCACGTCCGAGCTGGGCCGTCAGCG